>DASVPC010000079.1:0-12329 GCA_036383055.1 Rhizobium sp.
TGACTTCATCGACGCGATTGGCGCGGGCAAAGGCGATGGCCGCATAGGCCTTGTAGGTCTGTAGCCGGTCGTCCTGCACCAGCGGCGGATCGGGCCAGCGCAAGTTGAGGCCGCCCGGCGGCAGTTCGAAATCGGTCGGCAACACAAATTGCCGCCTTTCACCGGAGAGATCGACGGCCGCCGTGGTCTCGATGGTGTCGGCGATGAATTTCATGCCGACCCAGCAGCCGGAATAGCGCGACATGGCGATGCCGAGCAGGCCGTATTCGAGGAATTCGTGAATGGATGAGGGATAGAGCACCGGAATGACCGCCGACATGAAATCATGGTCGGTCTGGTGCGGAATGGTGGAGGATTTGGCGGAATGGTCGTCGCCGGCAAAACAGAGGACACCGCCGTGCTTGGAGGTGCCGGCGGCGTTGGCATGTTTCAGCACGTCGCCGGAGCGATCGACGCCGGGGCCTTTGCCGTACCAGATGCCGAGCACGCCATCCTTGCGGACGCCGGGCGACAGACCAACCTGCTGCGTGCCCCAAACGGCGGTGGCGGCGAGGTCTTCGTTGATGCCAGGTTGGAAGGTGACGTCATGCGCGTCGAGGTAGGTTTTGGCTTTCAGAAGCTGCTGGTCGTAGCCGCCGAGCGGCGAGCCGCGATAGCCGGATATGAAGGCGGCGGTGTTGAGACCGGCGGCGCGATCGCGGCGCATCTGGGTCATCGGCAGCCGCACCAGCGTCTGCAGGCCTGTCATAAAGACGCGGCCCTCATCTGCGGTATATTTGTCGTCAAGCGATACGCTCGTCGCCAGCATCTGCTCTCCTCCCGAGATCGCAGTCACCAATTGCGCATGGACTTTTCCGCCGGATGCCTCCTACCGCATCCGATGAAAATCATGAGTCGATTCTAACATGCACCGACGCTAATTTCCGAACGAAGACGGGCTATCAACAGCATGATTTGCAAAGATTCCGGGTGGCTTGCGGATATTTTCGTGCTTGGTCCCGCGCACCCATCAAAAGCTTTCATCCAGATATCAGCGAACACCCCTTCCTTTCACCAGGACCCGCCAATACCCTCGCTCGACACAAAACACTTCGGAGCCGGAACATGCTGACAATCTATGGCGTCTATCGCTCGCGGGCATCGCGCAACTACTGGATGGCGGAGGAGCTTGGCATCGAGTTCAAGTCCGTGCCGGTGCTTCAAGCTCGTCGGCTGGACAATCCCCTCAGCCCGGATGCGCCGCTCAACACGCTGTCGCCGGAATTCCTGGCGGTGAACCCCATGGCGATGATCCCAAGCATCAAGGATGGCGATCTCGTCATGAACGAATCCCTGGCGATCAATCTCTATCTCGCCCGCAAATATGGCGGCCCGCTTGCCGGCAAGACGGTGGAGGAGGAAGGGCAGCTTTTGATGTGGACCATGTGGGCGGCGACCGAGGTGGAGCCCTATTCCATCGCGCTCGTCCGGATTTACGACAATGGCCTTGAGAATAGCGAGGCCGGCAAGGCCGGTATCGCGGTTGCCTGTCGCTCGCTGAAGAAGCCGCTGGACGTGCTCGAACAGCATCTTCAGAACCAGGATTATATTGTCGGCAACCGCTTTACCGTCGCCGACCTCAGCGCTGCCGAAGTCCTGCGCTATGCGCAGACGGAGCAGGTGCTGTTCGATAGCCACCCGAAGGTGAAGGCCTGGATCGAGCGTTGCCAGTCGCGCACTGCTTACAAGGCGATGCAGGCGGGACGAGCCAAGGAACCCGTCTGAAACCGGTTCACCGGAAGAGCCGCATGCTCGCTTCCATCTCCTCACGAATCCAGGCCTTGAAGGCCGTCACCTTCTTGGCCTCGCGCACGCCTTCGGCCGTGATGAAATAGTGGCCAAAGCCGGTTTTGGCACGGACGCCGAAGGGATCGACGAGGCACTTTTGCTGTAGTGCATAGGCCGCCAGCGTCTGCCAGGCGAGCATCACGCCCTGGCCGGCCATGGCGGCGTCGAGGCAGAGTGAAGCGTCGTTGAAGATGTGCCGTTCTTCCATGCATTTGCCGGCAAGGCCGACCTGCTTCAGCCAGATATCCCAGGTGAACATGGCGTGCCCGTCAATGACGGCGGGCACTTTCAAAAGATCGGCCGGCTCCTTGAGCGTGGCGGCGATCTGCGGCGTGACGACGGGAAAGACTTCCTGCGCCAGCAGCAGTTCGGATTTGACGCCCGGCCATTGTCCGCTGCCGACGCGGATGCCGATATCGACATCCGACGTTGCCGGATTGACCAGTTGAGTGGTCGCATCGATGCGCAGTCGGATATCCGGGTGGCGCTTGGCAAAACGGTCAAGCCTGTGCACCAGCCAGCGGGCAGCGAGAACCGGCGCGACCGAGATGGTGAGAATATTGTCGTCGCGATATTGCGCGACGGTCACCGCCGCCGACAACGCCTGAAACCCCTCACGAAGCCGCGCCAGCACGGCAATGCCCGCCTCCGTCACCGCCATGCCCTTCGGCGTGCGTTCGAAGACCGGCCGGCCCAGCTGCGCCTCGGCCTTGATCACCTGCTGGCTGACCGCACCGATGGTGACCCCGAGCTCATCGGCCGCCGCCTGCAACGACCCCAGCCGGCCGACCGCCTCCAGGGCACGAAGCCCGTTCAGATGAACGCTGTTGAGATTTCTCATATAGAATATCTATATCAGCATCCCGGCATTCTCAATTGAAATCCGGCGCGAAATGCGCGATCATCACAGCATAGAGTTGAAACCTGCCGCCACAGACCCACTGAATGCCCGATGGGCGCATATTCGCGGAGAGACGAGGAGGCATGTCATGTCGATACTGAAGCTTTTCTTCAACCATTTGCTGGACGAGGATCGCGAGCGGGAAGACGATCCGCTCAGTCATCCCGTGCTGGAAGCCATGTCGCTGGAAGAACTGGCGGATCTGCCGCTCATGCCGGAAAATCTGGGGCGGCGGATGGAAAGACGGGAAGCCTGCCCGAATGAATGCGCCTGAAGAAGAGCAGCGCGGTTTGTGGCGTTGACGAGCACAGCATGAAACCGAACAGCGAAACCGATGCCATTCTCCAGCGCCTTCTGCGGCTCGCAACAGCAGGCCGCCTGCCCGAGGTCAAAATCAGCACCCATTACGGTCTGCCAGCGCTGAAAATCGGCGGCAAGGCATTTGTCTCGGTCAAGAACACCGACACCGTTGTGCTGTCCCTGCCCCTCGACCGCAAGGAGCAACTGATCGAGATGGCGCAGGAGATCTATTTCCAGTCGGATCATTATATCGGCTGGCCATCGCTGCCGCTGCGCATCGCCGAAATCGGCGACGCGGAATTGCAGGACCGGCTGACCGAAGCCTGGCGGTTCCGCGCGCCGAAGAAGCTGCGGGCCGCCTTCGACGCTGTCTGATCAAGCCTGCTGGGCAGCGATCGCCCTTTGCACCGCCGGGCGCTCCAGCATGCGGGCATGATGAGCACTGACCTTTTCAAAGCGGGCCAGATCGACGCCGTCGCCGGGCAGCCAGCGTGTCAGGGTGAAGAGATAACCATCGGCGACGGTATATTGCTCACCCATGACCCATGGGCCTTCCAGCATCGTCTCTTCGATCAACGCAAAACTTTCGCCCATGGTCTGCGGCACCTTGGCCTTCATCGCCTCGATCGCAGCGGCATCGTCGATCCAGCGATGGCCACGCATCTTATGGGCATGATTGATATGCACCGTCGACGCGAGATAGCTGTTGAAGGCCTGCATACGGGCGAATTCGAAGGGATCGTTGAGCGGCGCCAGCTTTGCCTGCGGCGCGCTCTGGGCCACATAGGCGAGGATTGCCACATTTTCGGTGATGACGCCCTTGTCGGTGATCAGCGCGGGAACGCGACCCTTGGGGTTGATCGCCAGATATTCCGGCGAACGCTGCTCGCCCGTGGCAAAACTGATGGGTCGGGCTTCGTAGGCAAGACCGGATTCTTCAAGCGCGATCAGGCTCGCGAGCGCGCAGGTACCCGCTGCAAAATAGAGTGTCGGCATAGTCTCTTCCTCGATTCAACTCCGGGGAAAGCTAAAGGCAACCGGGCAAATACGGAAGTGGCTGGTGCTGATACTTTCCATGAAAGCTTTTGATTGATGCGGAAGGGCGTGCCCATCCCCGTGACGTGACGCGGGAAACCGAAGGCCTGCACGTCATGCCATGAAGATGGGTGGCAAGTTTCTCAGGCGCAGCCAGGCACATCGTCCAGCCGATGCCAGACGGGAATGCCGCGCTCGCGGGCGATGCGGACGTCGTTGTCGGCACCCTTGGACTCGCCCGGCAATCTCAGAACGCCCTCGCAAAGTTGCAGCAGCCGGTGGGCGGTCGGATGGAAGATCTCTTCGTAGAGATCGTCGCCGATGCTCTTGCCGCCGGCGGCATGCCAGACCGGCAGGGCGACCCACTCGCCGATCATCGGCAGGTGCCCTGCCCTGAACAGCGCATGAGACGGCTCTTCCAACCGCTTGAGATTTGCGGCCATCTTTTCGGGATCGTCCCCGGTTCCGGAGCGATAGGGTCCGGCAATCAAGATCAACATGTCACATCTCCTCTTATCCTGCCCTTTGCAGGAGTCTGCACGAAAATGCATTAAATTTCTTGATTGTCGACTCATTTTTGATATTATCGCGATAAATCATGAGTTATCGTGCAAAAGCAGGCAACATGCTCACCAGTCAACGAAAGACCCTCATCCTTGACATCCTGCGCCGCGACGGCCAGGTCATCGCCAAGGCGGTCGCCGACAATCTCGGCCTGTCCGAGGACACGATCCGCCGAGATCTGCGGGAAATGGCAGCGGAGAAGCTGCTGAAGCGCGTGCATGGTGGCGCTTTGCCGCTCTCGCCAGAACTGCCAGATTTTACCGCGCGACAAAGCCTGTCGTCGGAGGTGAAGCGTCAGCTCGGCGCCTATGCGGCGGGAATGGTTCGTCCGGGTCAGACCGTATTCCTCGACGGCGGCACGACGAATGCGGAAATCGCGCGTCATCTTCCCAAGGACTTCGCCTTCACCGTCGTCACCCACAGCCCGACGATAACAGGCGAATTGGAGCATCACCCGACGGCCGAAGTCATCCTGATCGGCGGCAAGATCTACAAGCATTCGATGGTGGCGACGGGGGCCGTGGCAATGACGGCGATCTCGCTGATGCGGCCGGACATCTTCTTCCTCGGCGTCACCGCCATCCACCCTGCCCGCGGCCTTTCGACCGGCGATTTCGAGGAGGCAGCCATCAAACGGCATATCGCTCAATGTTCGGCGGAAACCTATGTGCTGGCGACGCAAGAGAAGCTGGATGCCGCCTCGCCCTGCCACATCCTGCCCATCACGGCGGTTTCGGGCATGATCGTGCCATCAGATATTAGGGAGGAAAACCTTGCACCCTATCGGAGCGCAGGGGTTCCTATTTTTTCTGCATAACAATGGAAGCAAGCCGAGGCAAAGCAGGCACACCTAGAGCAAGCCGGTAATCCATCGATCCACCTTCGTGCCTTCACGATAGGCCAGATTTACAACAGCAGCCGTCACTATGGCTGTCCCAGCTCCGCCCAGAATATCGCTGATATAATGCGTTCCGACATAAATCCTGGAGAGACAGATCAGCAGCGCAACGAGCAGGAAAACGATCCCTCTCCGCCACAAACCACACAGCAGAAAAGCCGCGACGATGGCGAATGATGCCGTGGCATGATCCGATGGGAACGACCAATCGGTGGTCGGGCTTATGATCAGGTGCGTCAGGCCTGCCTCATAGGGGCGAGGCCGATGCAGGAACAACAGAATGATTTGATTGATGCCAAGTCCGACAAGAAACGACAGTCCCGCCACGATGCACGTATGCCGCACATGATCCTGGGAGCGCCTGCTCCACCATTGCAGCACAACGGCCAGAACAAGGAGCGGTGCTGCGAACTGGGTTATGATGATCATGATCCGGTCCAAGATCGGGCTTATGCCTGCGGGACTATTGATCCATTGCGTTATTGCCTGATCCATGGGCTTCTTATCCAAAATATTCGGTAGGGTTACAATTGAGCATGAACGAACGTCGAATTCATCAGCTCTTTGAGATTAGCGTGTTGTTGAAGGGCGCGCATGCCCTGATCGAATGTATCGGTGGAATAGCGCTTGCACTCATCAGTACCGATACGATCGTTCATCTCGTAAACCTGCTCACCCAAGACGAATTGGTCAAGAATCCGAACGACTTCATCGCAACGCACCTGCTTTCCTGGGCGCAAAACTTCTCCCTCACGACCAAGCACTTCTACGCATTCTATCTCCTGACCCACGGCCTGGTGAAAGTGATGCTCGTCATCGGCCTTCTCAAGGGTAAGCTATGGGCATATCCGGCGTCCCTGGCAGCTTTAGGGCTGTTTATCGTCTACCAGCTCTATCGCTTCACCGAGACCCATGGGGTCGGACTTCTGGTGCTGACCGCCTTTGATCTGCTGGTCATGATCCTGATCTGGCATGAATACAGGCTCGTGCGACGGCATCTGCCAGCCGAGTAGACAAGCGCATGCCACAGATAAGGGACAGCGGCATTCTAAGCCGTCAACGCTGCCGTCGCCCTGATCTCGCCGACATGGATGCGGTTCCAGTTTTTGAGTGCCTTGTTGGCCATGGCCATCAAACCCAAATTGACGTCACCGTCTTTTTCGAAGAAGCGGGCGAGTGTGGCGGCCACCATGCTTTCGGCGGCGCGCGTCGTACCGTCATCGCATTTGACCGCAATCGCAATGCCCTGCTCGGGGATCGCCGCGCAAAAAACGCCCTCCGCCCCGGTCTTGGCGAAAATCCTGCCGGGAGCGATCCGCATCAGCTTCGTGCAGGCGCGATCGGTGCCGGCGACATAGAAGGGCTCCGCCATGCAGGCGTCGATCAAGCGGCGGGAAGCCCTGGCGCGCAGCGGCTCCAGTCCATTGCCGATCGCCATCCTGGCGAAGCCATGTGCTAGGCTCTTGAGCGGCACGGCGTAGCTCGGGATGGCGCAGCCGTCGATGCCGCAATTGTCGTGACCCAATGGCGTGCCCGTCAGGCTCTGCATGGTCGCACGGATCTGCTGTTGCAGCGGATGGTCATAGCCGACATAGCCGGTGGGATCGATATCCTGATGAGAGCAGGCGCAGATGAAACCGGAATGCTTGCCCGAACAGTTGTTGTGCAGCGCTGTCGGTTTGTCGAGAGTGCGCGCCTGATGGATGATCGTCTTCTGGTCGAAGGACCAATGCGCGCCGCATTCGAGCGTGGCGACGTCACGACCGGCGCGCGCAAGCATGGATGCGGCCAGCGCCACATGCTCATCCTCGCCATTATGCGACGAACAAGCCAGCGCCAGCTCCTTGTCGCCGAAACCATAGGCATCCGCCGCACCGCTCTCGACCAGCGGCAAAGCCTGCATCGCCTTGCAGGCGGAGCGCGGAAACACGCCCGCCTCGATATCACCCAGCGAGAAAACCAGCTTCCCGTCGCCATCGACCACCGCGACCGAACCGCGATGACGGCTCTCCACGAGATTTCCACGGGTGACTTCAACGCAGACGGGATTGGACATGACGGAAAGCGCTCTTCGATTTGCGGGATGAGGTATTGTTAGCCGCTGCCGGGAGGCTTGCCAATCGGCATATAGTGGCGATGGCTATCCGGTTACAAAGTTCGTGCAGATGGGCGTCACTCGGGCTCTCGGCTTGAAACTGACTGTGCCCCTCCTTCAGACGGCCACCCTTATCCGATAAGCACAGCGCCTTGCCCCGAGCAGAATATGCTCCTCCCGCTCCACGCTCGCGGCCAACGCCTCACGAAACGTCTCAAGCTCCGATCGGCAAAAGCCGGCGCAGACGCTCGCGGCTGAACAGATGGGGCAGTGGTTTTCCACCAGCATGACGGAACCGTCCTCCTCCTGCCAATGATCGGCCATGTAACCTTCGCGCGTGCGGATGGCCGCAAGCGACGCGACGCGTGAGGGAAGATCGGCGGCGACGTCGATTTCGCTGCGGTAGCGCTTCAGCGTCTCCATCTCGCGGGCTGAAATCACCGCGTTGACCGCTCCCTGCCCGAGCTGGTCGGCCATGGTCGCCAGAAGCGTCACCGTGAGGTCAGCATGGCCGTCGGGAAATTGGCGGTTGCCGGCGGGCGTCAGATGCCAGAGCTGCCTTGGCCTGCCTCGGCCCGAGGACGCCTCCGTCACCGGCTCGACCAGCCCCTCCTCCGCCATCTTCGTCAACTGCTGGCGCACCGCTTCCGACGATATGCCGAGCGCGCTGCCAAGCGCCGCTGCGAGCTGCGGGCCATCGGTTTTCAACAGGATCAGGATTCGGTTGACGGGCGACTGACGCATTTTTCCAAGTTTTCTCTTGTTTTAATTCGGCGACGATGTAATTTTCCAATCTATAACTTGGAAAATAACTATTCGCCAGGGAAAACACCGAGGAATTGCCCGATGTCCAGCATCGACCACGCAGATACGTCCCGCTCCGACTCCATTTTCACCCTCTTCTCACCCCGGCTGCTACCCGCGACGCTGATGCTCGGCGGCGGCGTCACGCTTTACGCCGTCGAATCCTACATCACCGCGACACTCGCTCCATCCATCGTTCGAGACATTGGCGGCCTGGAGCTGTTTTCCTGGATGACGACGCTTTTCGTGGCCGCGGGCGTGCTCGGCTCGATCACCGTTGCGACACGGCCGAGAGGTATCGGCCTGCGTGCGGTCTATGTCGCGGCGGCGCTGATATTCGGCGTCGGAAACCTGATCTGTGCCATCGCACCCACCATGCATGTCGTACTGGCCGGTCGCGCCGTACAGGGTTACGGCGTCGGCATGCTCGCGGGTCTCGCCTATGCCTTCATCCGCTTCGTCTATCCCGAGCCGATGTGGCGTAAGGCCTCCACGCTTTACGCCGCAATATGGGGTGTCGCCACGGTGCTCGGGCCGACGCTCGGCGGCATGTTCTCCGCAGGTCACGCATGGCGCGAGGCCTTCATCATTCTCGTGCCTGTGGCTGGCCTCGTGGCCCTGTCGGCGCGGTGGCTACTGCCAAAGGTCAAGGACGATCGCGCCGAGGGAAAAACGCCGCTGGTCCAGATCGCGCTTCTGCTTACGGCAGTCCTGCTGACGAGTTTTGCAAGCACAAGCGATCATCAATCCTACAAGATCCTGCTGATCGGCCTATCCGTCGCTTTCATCGCGGCAATGTTGATCTTCGAGCGGAAGGGGCAGACCAGGCTCCTGCCCAAGGGCGCCGTCACCCTCGCCAAGCCAATCTCTCGGCTCTACCTGATGATGTTCACCATGATGCTGGTGCTGACGAGCGATATCTATATCCCTTACTTCCTGCAAAACCTGCATGGCGTAGCACCCCTCGCCTCCGGTTATCTCGTCGCGCTGGTGGCACTCGGTTGGACCGTGGCCGCCTTCTGCAGTGCCTCGTTTTCGGGACGACAGGCCGCCATTGCGATCATCATCGGCTGCGTACTGGAAACTGTCGCCACCGCGTCGCTGATCCCCTTTGTCGCAAGAGACAATCCGGCCGGCCATCTCATCTGGCTCGCGCCCGCCGTCGTCTCCATGTTCCTGATGGGCTTTGGCGTCGGTCTCGGCTGGGGACATCTGATCGCCAGGATCATCAGTCTTGCCGAGCACACCGACCGGGACAAGGCTTCGGCGGCCATTTCGATGGTCCAATCGCTGGGCGGCGCATTCGGCGCGGCACTCGCCGGTGTGATCGTCAACAGTGCCGGACTGGCCCATCCCGGCGGCATCGCCGGCAGCCTGTCAGCGGCGACATGGCTCTATGCGCTGATGGCCCTGCCCGGCCTCGTCGCCATCGCCATGTCGCTTACCCTCAGGCCAGCTTCAGCATGATCTTGCCGATGTGATTGCTGGTCTCCATCAGCCGATGCGCGTCGATGACGTCGTCAAAGGTGAAGGTCTTATAAATGACGGGGGCAATCCTGCCCTCGTCGAGCAGCGGCCAGACCTGCGAGAGAAGATCGTCGCGGATCGCGCGTTTCTCTTCCGCCGTGCGCGGTCGCATGGTCGAGCCCGTCACCGTCAGGCGTTTGACCATGATCGGCTGCAGATTGACCTTGTCGGCCACAACTCCACCCAGGAAAGCGATGATCGACAGGCATCCGTCCTTGGCAAGCGAGGCAAGGTTTTTCTCGAAATAGGCGGCACCGATCATGTCGAGGATGATATCGACGCCATGGCCGGTTTCCGCCTTGATGACTTCGGCGAAATCCTCGTCCTTGTAGTTGATCGCCCGCTTCGCGCCGAG
This sequence comes from Rhizobium sp., assembly GCA_036383055.1. Taxonomy (GTDB): domain Bacteria; phylum Pseudomonadota; class Alphaproteobacteria; order Rhizobiales; family Rhizobiaceae; genus Rhizobium. The sequence goes on from DASVPC010000079.1 coordinate 10,307, forward strand.
CTTTTCGCAGGCGTCGCATTTCTCCTTCGAGCCGGCGGTGGCATAGACCGTGGCGCCGAAAGCGTGGGCAAGCTGGATCGCCGTGGTGCCGATGCCGCTGGAGCCGCCATGGATCAGGACGCTCTCGCCTTCGGTGAGGCCGGCCATCTGGAAGAGATTGGCCCAGACGGTGAAGAACGTCTCCGGCAGCGCCGCCGCGCGAACAGCGTCATAGCCATTGGGGAAACGCAATGCCTGGCTGGCCGGGATGGCGCAATATTCGGCATAGGCGCCGCCATTGGCGAGACCGCAGACCTTGTTGCCGATGGCAAATTCCGTGACGCCGCGCGCGACATCGACGACTTCGCCGGCAACCTCCAGCCCGAGTATGGGGCTGGCATCCTTCGGCGACGGATAAATGCCCTGGCGTTGCGCCACATCCGGCCGGTTGACGCCGGCCGCCTCGACCCGAACGAGGATCTCGCCATCCTTCAGCACTGGCAGGGGCTTGCGGGCGATCGTCATGACCTCGGGGGCACCGAAGGACGGTAAATCCACAAAACGCATTTCAGACGGCAAGCGCATGGCTCGGCTCTCCTCATCCCAGCAAAGCAATGGAGATAGTTTAGCGCAGGCCGCTTGAAAAGAAGCTGGCATGGGAGGGCGTCAATTCGTCTCGCCCAGGCTCAGGAACGAAACGCCGATTTCGCTTTCCTTCGCCCTTGCCTTGATGCCGGCGATCGAAGTGCTGACACGGTTGATATCGTCAATGACCAACCCCTCGGGCAGCTCGAGAATGCCGATGGAGCAGCGCATCAGCGGGAACATCGCCTCGCCGCCGCTGCGGTCATGACCGCGGATACGGCCGGCGGTGCGATCCTCCACTGAGTAGAACTCCAGCACATCGGCGTGGAAATCCGCAAGCAGCCTGTCCAGGATCTCGCGCAACTCCTCCACAGTCCAGCCGGAGACGCCGATGAAGAAATCGTCGCCGCCGACATGGCCGAGGAAGTGGCGCTCGGCAAAGAAATAACGCCGCATCAGGGCGGCAAACAACGAGATGGCGTGGTCGCCGAGATGGAAGCCATAGGCATCGTTGAACGGCTTGAAATTGTCGAAGTCGCAATAGCAGAAGTGCCTGACCTCATCGCCATCGCGGCCGGCATTCTGCATGAAGTCATGAATGGCGCGGTTGCCCGGCAGGCCGGTCAGCGGGTTCTGGTCCTGAGCGATCTTGAGCTGCTTTTCGTTGATAACCTTGATCAGCGAGGCGGCCGAGACGATGCCGGCATAATGCGTGCCTTCCGTGACGATCAGGCAATCGCTGCTCTCCATATTGGCGAAGATCGCCATCAGCGTGTCGGCATCGGAATCCAGACCGACGATCGGCGCCATTTCGACGAAATGGGAGATCGAACGCTCATAAACCTTGTTCTTCAAGAGGTCGCGGCCGAAGGGCTGGTAGATATATTCCTTGAGCTGGTACTCGTGAATGACGCCGCGTGGCTCGCCATTGGCGTTGACGACCGGGAAATAAGCCCGGCGCGGATTCCGGCGGAAGAGTTCAAAAACGCTGTCGATGCTGTCATTCTCGCGGATGGTCGGCAACACCTCGATCTGCTTGCGGATGAGAATTTCATCCAGTGACTGGTTGTTGCGCGCCATCTTGCCGAGATCCTGCAGATGCGGAAAGGCTGGCTTCAGCTCGTTGACCAGCATCGTCGGGCGGGCAATGAACCAGCCCTGGACGAGATCGACGCCGAATTCGCGGCAGGTCAAAAATTCCGCCTCGGTCTCGATGCCCTCGGCAATGACGCGAGTGCCGAGGACATGGGCGATATTGACGATGTTTCTGAGGATATGACGTTTGCGGGCGTTGCGATCGATATTGGCGACAAAATGTCGGTCTATCTTGAGGTAATCGACGGGATAATCGGACAAGAGCTTCATCTCGCCATGGCCGACGCCGAAATCGTCGATCGCCAGCTTGAAACCGGCATCCCGCATCTTGGCAACCAGATCGCAAAATTCCGGCACACTGGTA
>DASVPC010000080.1:0-35530 GCA_036383055.1 Rhizobium sp.
GGCGCGACGTGAGATGCTGTCGCATCTGACGACCAATTTCACCCGCTTCTTCCGCGAGAACCATCATTTCGATCATCTGCGCGACGAGGTGCTGCCGGGTCTTCTGGCGCGCGCCAAGGCCGGTGGCCGGGTGCGTATCTGGTCGGCGGCCTGTTCCGACGGACAGGAACCCTATTCCATTGCGCTCACGGTTCTGTCGCTGCTGCCGAACGCGGCGGACCTCGATTTCAGGATCCTGGCGACGGATATCGATCCTAAGATCCTCGGCCTCGCCCGCGTCGGCGCCTATGACGAGGCGGCACTCGAAACCGTCTCGCCCGCCATGCGCAAGCAATGGTTCCAGGAGGTGGAGATCCAGGGGCGCCGCAAGTTCCAGATCGACGATCGCGTCAAGCGGTTGATCACCTTCAACGAGTTGAACCTTTTGGCGCAGTGGCCGTTCAAGGGCAGCTTCGACGTCATCTTCTGCCGCAATGTCGTCATCTATTTCGATGAGCCGACGCAAACGAAGATCTGGTCGCGTTTCGCGGGTCAGCTGCAGGACCACGGCCATCTCTATATCGGCCATTCCGAGCGGGTTGCCGGCGACGCCAAGCACGTCTTCGACAATATCGGCATCACCACCTATCGCCATATCGGTAAGAACACGGGGAGAAAACCATGAGCGCTCCCGCCCGCGTCCTCGTCGTCGACGACTCGCCCACCATGCGCGGCCTGATCACCGCCGTCCTGCGCTCCGATCCCGAGGTCGATGTCATCGGCCAGGCCGGGGACGCGCTGGAGGCGCGCGCCGCGATCAAGGCGCTTAACCCCGACGTCGTGACGCTCGACATCGAGATGCCGAACATGAACGGCCTCGAATTCCTCGAAAAGATCATGACGCTCAGGCCTATGCCGGTCATCATGGTCTCGACCATGACGCATCGCGGCGCCGAGGCAACGCTGGCCGCGCTTGAGATCGGCGCTTTCGATTGCGTCGGTAAGCCGGTCCCGGGCGAGCCCCGTCCCTTCGGCGATCTCGCCGAAAAGGTGAAGGCGGCGGCCCGGTCGCAGCGGCAATATGTCAAGCCAGCCGCCAGCCATGCCCCGCCGCCCGCGGTTGCGGATTTCCGCGTCGGCCGCAAGATCGTCGCGATCGGCTCCTCCACCGGCGGTGTCGAGGCATTGATCGCGGTGCTGCAGAAATTCCCGGCCAATTGCCCGCCAACGGTCATCACCCAACATATGCCGCCGAGCTTCACCCGCAGTTTCGCCGAGCGTCTCAACCGTCTCTGCGCCCCCGTGGTGCAGGAGGCGAGCGACGGTGCGCGGCTGGAAATCGGCAAGATCTATCTGGCCCCCGGCGGTGAAAGGCATTTGCAGGTTGCCAGCGCCTCGGCGCCGCATTGCCGGCTGGTCGAGGGCGGCCCGATCAACGGCCATCGCCCCTCCGTCGACGCGCTGTTTGATTCGGTGGCCGAACTTGCCGGCCGCAATGCTGTGGGCGTGATCCTGACCGGCATGGGGCGCGATGGCGCCGCCGGTCTTCTCAAGATGCGCCATGCCGGCGCGCGCACCATCGGCCAGAACGAAAAGACCTGCGTGGTCTATGGAATGCCGAGGGTCGCGTTCGAGCTTGGCGCAGTCGAACAGCAGTTTCCGCTGAACGCCATTGGCGAGGAAATATTGAAAGTAACAGCCGCCCGAAAGGAAGGGAGCGAATAATGTCTCTAGCGGAGAAAATCAAAGTTCTGATCGTCGACGATCAGGTTACCAGCCGATTGCTGCTCAGCGATGCGCTGACGCAACTGGGCTTCAAGCAGATTACTGCCGCCGGCGACGGCGAGCAGGGTTTGAAAATCATGCAGCAGCAGCCGCATCATCTGGTGATTTCGGACTTCAACATGCCGAAGATGGATGGTCTCGGCCTGTTGCAGGCAGTTCGCACCAATCCGGCAACCAAGAAGGCCGCCTTCATCATCCTGACCGCGCAGGGCGATCGTGCCCTGGTGCAGAAGGCGGCACAGCTTGGCGCCAACAATGTTCTTGCCAAGCCCTTCACCATCGACAAGATGAAGGCTGCGATCGAGGCCGTGTTCGGAGCGCTGAAATGATCCTTGAGGCCGCTGCCCGTCGGGTGCACATCATTCAGGGCGAGTATAAGGTCATCGGTGACCCCGAGGTGGTCCTGGCGACCATTCTCGGCTCCTGCGTGGCGGCATGTTTGCGCGATCCGGTGGCTGGCGTCGGCGGCATGAACCATTTCCTGCTGCCGGGAATGGCGTCTTCGCCGACGAGCGGCGGCGACGCCACGCGTTACGGCGTGCATCTGATGGAACTGCTGATCAACGGCCTTCTGAAGCAGGGCGCGCGTCGCGACCGGCTGGAGGCGAAGGTCTTTGGCGGCGCGAAGACGATCGCCACCTTCTCCAATGTCGGCGAGCAGAATGCGGCCTTCGCCATGCAGTTCCTGCGGGATGAAGGCATCCCGGTCGTCAGTTCCAGCACGGGCGGCGAGCATGGACGCAAGGTGGAGTACTGGCCGGTTTCCGGCCGTGCACGGCAATATCCGCTCACCGGCGCCGAAACGCAGAAGACCGTGGCCCTGGAACAGCGCCCCGTTGCAGCCCCGAAGCCTGTCGACAATGCGATCGAATTTTTCTGATCAGCGAGGACTACCCTATGACCAATACCCAGCGCGCCGATACGACCGCCATGCAGGAGACGCTCCCCGCCATCCTGATGCGGATCGTCGCGGAATTGCACGATATCGCTTACCTGATCGAGCGCATCGAGCCGCAATTGCTCGATCTCGGCGGCGTCAATGTTCTGGAATCGCCTGACGCGATGAAGGTCATGCAGGGCATCGATCTGGCCGTGCAGAAGACGCGCGGCATCGCCGAATTCATCGACACCATCACCGGCGACATGCCGGATGGCTGGATGGTCGACGTCGCGACCGCGCTGAGCCTGGTGAAGCTCACCGAGATGCAGAGGGCACTGGGCGGCAGCGGCCGTCACGGGCATTCCCAGCCGCTGGCCAAGGCTGCCGGAGATTTCGATTTCTTCTGACCGCAACCGCCGGTACCCGATATTGTTTTTCCTATATTTTTTAAAATAGTTTTCTTCCCGCTTCTCTCGTTTTTCCTGCCGGACGAAACGCTCGCACAAGTTTCGATTCCTATCTTCGCTGCAGGGCACAAAGCCATCAGGTCTTTGACGAATCGTGCGAGAACAGAATGAATCTGTTAAATCAATTAGTTCCCTTGTTCAGGAATCTGCAGAATCTCGGGAGGACGCGGTTGCTGACTCTCGCCGGCGTGGGCATTTTGTCCGTGGCGCTGGTCCTGTTTGCAGCCCTTTACGTCAACAAACCCGCCCAGGAGACGCTGTATGTCGGCCTGGATGCGACCGATCTGAACCAGATCAGTATTGCGCTTGCCGAAGCCAAGATCAATTTTCAGGTGGGAACGGACGGCACCAGCCTGACTGTGCCGACCGGCATGACCGGCAAGGCCCGCGCGCTTCTCGCCGAGCGCGGCCTGCCGAACAGCACCAATGCCGGCTATGAGCTCTTCGACAATGTCGGCTCGCTCGGCCTGACCTCCTTCATGCAGGAAGTGACCCGCGTTCGCGCCCTGGAAGGCGAAATCGGCCGGACGATCACCTCGATCTCCGGCATCAGCGCGGCGCGCGTCCATATCGTCATGCAGGATGTCGGCAACTTCCGGAAGGCGGACCAGAAGCCGACGGCCTCGGTGATGATCCGGGCCAATGCCGAAGCGGCGCGCAAGGCAGCCCAGGCCATCCGCCATCTCGTCGCCTCCGCCGTGCCCGGTCTTGAGGTCGACGACGTCACCATCCTCGACTCCACCGGGCAGCTGCTCGCCTCCGGCGACGATCAGAGCAATGGCGCGCTGAACCGCAATCTCGGCATCGTGCAGAATGTTCAGGGCGAAATCGCATCGAATATCGACAAGGCGCTGGCACCCTTCCTCGGCATGGACAATTTCCGCTCCAGCGTGACGGCCCAGTTGAACACTGACAGCCAGCAGGTACAGGAAACCACCTACGACCCGGAATCGAAGGTCGAGCGTTCGGTCCGCACCACCAAGGAAGCGCAAAAGTCGCAGCAGCGCCAGTCCGACACGGCGGCAACGGTCGAGCAGAACATTCCGCAGGCAGCACCTCAGGCCGGCGGCAACGGGCCGACATCGAACGACCAGACCGACAAGCGCGAAGAGCAGACCAACTACGAAATCAACAGCAAGACCACCGCAACGGTCCGTAACAGCTACAAGATCGAGAAGCTGTCTGTCGCCGTGGTGGTCAACAGGGGGCGTATCGCCCAGATGGTCGGTCAGCCGGCCGATCAGGCAAAGGTCGATGCCTATATCGCCGAAATGCAGAAGATCGTCGCCACCGCTGCCGGCCTCGATCCAAGCCGCGGCGACGTGGTGACCGTCAATGCGATGGATTTCCTCGATACCCAACTGCTCGACGACAACGCGTCGGGTCTCAACATCATGGATGTGCTGAGCCGCAACATCGCCGGCATCATCAATGCGCTTGCCTTTGTTGCGGTCGCCGTCCTCATCATCTGGCTGGGCTTCCGTCCGCTGATCCGCTCGCTTGGCGGTGGTGCCAACAGCACGGCCCTGCCGGACGCGGCCGGCCTGGAATTGCCGGATTTCGCACCCGGCGCGGTCGGCGGACCCGGCGCTGCTCTGATGGACGGCTTCGGTTCGGATTTCGGCTTCGACAGCACCGACGATCTGCTGACGATGGGCGAGGACAACGGCACCTTCAATCGCCGCGTCAAGGAAGGGCCGGAGCGTCGCCTCTCGCGCATGGTGGAAATCAGCGAGGAGCGAGCCGCCAAGATCCTCAGAAAATGGGCTGTCGACAAGGCCGCCTGATAAAAAGACCGGGAGAGATCCCGGTCTTTTCGCGTGAATGGATAGTATCCTGTCAACTCGTTGCAATCCTGGATTTCGCAAATATTAGCAGCAAGCCGTCGTCGCGAAATCAGGCTGTATGAGATGTTGGCAACTGAAGAAGAGGCGGCAAATTTCATTGCTGGGTCGAAAGAATCGACTTACAATTTGCTCATCTGTCCGTAGCAGCGTCGAATCAGCGCGAATCGGGCGGTAATCCGCCCCCGGTGAATTCAAGGATTGAAGACGCAGGGACGCGGAGAAATCAGTTTATAGTTTGTTGATTGGGTTTCCGGTGATCAGTGCCAATGCGATTGCCGAAGTGGAATTCATGTTAGCGCTTGCGCGCCGTGCCTCCGCCGGATGCGTTTGAGGCGTAATCGTAATTTAAGTTGGCGCAGGCGCCTTTTTTGAAGATCGATGTCGGTTTTCGGGGGCGTGCCCTGGGTCCAGACCGAGCAATGCTCTCGTTGACGTCCCATCGTCCGACAGTGGCAGGAACGCAGAAAATGGACATGCAGATATCGCAGGCGAGCAAGGGCGACAAGGATGCGCGAGCAGTCGCCCCTTCCATCGCCATGTCGCGTGATCAGCTCATTCTGCAACTGACTGCCGTCGCCGGCCCGGCCTATCTCCAATCCGGCCTGCGTGTGCTGACGGACTATGTCGGCGCCTCTCATTATCTCTTGGCGCGTTCCGACCTAATCCAGGAGAGCGGGCTCGATTTCGTCGTATCTTCGGATTGGCCCTTCGATCTCGTTCGTCGCCTGGCTGCCGAACTCACGGGCGGCTATGGCCGCACGGGCGAAGTGGAAAAGTCCATGTCGCTGTTCCAGCCCAATTTTGCCTTCCTGCCCGATGATGTCGAGCCACCGGAGGGTGTCAGCCGTCACTATTGCTCGCTGACCTTCAACGTCGGTCGCACGCGGTTCTCACTGATGCTTCTGGCCCGCGACAGCCTGTTGCTCTCGCCGGAGCGGTTGCGCGATGTCGGGCTGCTGGCAGGCTATTTCGCCAGCTTCACCCGCAGCGTCGAAGGCAAGCTGGAGCGCGATTTCGATTTGACCGAGCGCGAGCTGGAATGTCTGTTCTGGATTGCCGAGGGCAAGACCAGCGACGAGATCGCCATGATCCTCGGCATCTCGCGCAATACCATCAACAACTACATCACCAGCGTCATGCGCAAGACCGCGACGAAAACGCGATCGGAAGCCATCGCGTTTGCCGTCAGAAACAACCTCGTTTGAAGGCCCATTGAATGCGATATCAGCCGGACAAGGCGACGGACATGTCGGGCGAGACGAAGCTTAGCCGTTCGCATCGGATTTCCGGTCGTTCCGATCTCTTCCCGAAGCTGGTGTCGATGCAGAAATTGATCGACGCGCAGAATTTCGCGCTCTATCGCCTCAGCGGTTCCGGCCTGCCAAGCAAGCAGCGCCTGGTCTGCGAACTGGAGAACTGGGGTTCGGCCAATCCCGTCATGAACAAGGCCTTCGTCGAGGCTTATGGCGAGGCGATGATCGAGCATATCGAGAAGTCGCTGCTGCCCCTGATGTGGAACGGCCGCGATAGTGACAGCACGGCCGAGACGCCGGATTTTGCCGCTTTCACCCAGCGCCTGAAACCCCATCTCCTGCCTTTTGCCGGCGTCGCCTTTCCGGTGCGGCTGGGTTCTGTCGGCAATGGCTATGTCGTCTTCACCGCGAAGTTCATGGACGTGGCGAGCGACATGATCGTCGAGCTGCATGGCCGTAGCTGCCAGATCATGATGGAGCTTTTGTCTCTCGATGAGCGCCGCTCGCCGGCGGCCGAAGCATTGAGCGAGCGCGAGATCGCCTGCCTGCAATTGGCCGGCGACGGACGGATCAGCGAAGAAATTGCCGAAAAGCTCGGCTTGTCGGTTCATACCGTCAACGCCTATCTCGGCTCGGCGACGATCAAGCTCGACAGTGTCAATCGCATCCAGGCGATCGCGAAGGCGATCCGCTTCGGTTACATCAGCTGATACCGACGCTCCTCAGCGGATCCTCTTATCGTAAATTCCGGAATGATTCGGACGTTCTCAGGCCGCCTGTATCGCGTTGCCGATCGCATAGCGGGCATCTTTCAGACTGCGGGCGAGAAGTGCTGTGTTCTCGTCCGGATCGGCGGATGCTTTCTCGAAGGCGATATGGTTGATCTCTATGCCGGCATGATGGTCGGCAAGCGCGAGCTTGGCATAGATGGTGACGCCGCGCGGCTTGATTTCGAGGTCGATCGTGACCTCGGCCGGGCCGCTCCAATCGAGCTTGTAATCGCCGCCGAGCCCGAAATTGACGATGCCGGGAAGGAAATAGAGCTCGGCGGCCGAGGCCACGAGATCCGCGAGATTGCCGTAGCGTTCGAATCGCAGCAGCGAAATCAGATCGGCGGCGTCGAGGAGCCGCAATTCGCTGGCAACGGGGCTAATGGCCTCAGCGAGAATGCGTTCACGTTGAGCAGAGTAGGGGCATTTTTTCATTTGATTTATCGTACCCGTGTTCTATTCGACTGTGCGTAGATCCGATGGATTAGCTCTGCGACGGCCTTGTAAAATACTGACGGGATGACACTATCGACCGAGACTTGCGCAAACATGGAGCGCGCGAGTGGCGGATCCTCGAAAACGGGAATGCCGTTTGCCTCTGCAATCTCCCTGATTTTCAGCGCGATAAGGTCCTGCCCCTTGGCAACGACGACGGGCGCGTCGCCTTCCTCGCGGACATAACGCAACGCCACGGCGAAATGGGTCGGATTGGCGATGACCAGGGTTGCGCGCGGCACCTGCTTTATCATCCGCCGACGGGCGCGGTCGCGGGCAACCGAGCGCTGGCGCGACTTGACGATCGGATCGCCCTGCGACTGCTTGAACTCGTCCTTGATTTCCTGCTTGGTCATCTTCAGCTGATCGAACCAATGGTGGCGGCTCCACAGCACGTCGGCAATGGCGACGATAGCGGTTGCCAGCAGCACGAGTATCAGGATTCTCTGGACGATGGTCGACAGCCGAACGAAAATCGTCTGCGGATCGGAAACCAGCGAATCGATCGCGTGGAAGAACTGGCCGCGCAGCACGAAGAACATGATGATGCTGACCACCACGATCTTGGCGAGCGACTTGCCGAATTCCACCAGGCCCGATGTGCTGAAGATGCGGTTCCAGCCGGAAACAGGCGATATCCGCGAGAATTTCGGCTGAATGCGATCGAGAACCGGCGTCGGCAGGTTCTGGAACATCGATGAGCCGATGCCGAAGAGGAAGAACAGAACGATGGCTGGCAGCACCAGATTGCCGACTTCCCAACCGATTCGGGTAAATAGCGAAAGGGCGTCCGGACCTGTTTCCAGCTTCCATTGATCCGGCTTCTCGAAGAGGTCTCGCAGCACCTCGCCCATGCGCCCCATACGCTCCGGCAGGAAGAAGGTGACATAGATGACGGTCGCCAGCATGGAAGCAAAGATCGTGGCTTCCCGGGAGTGGGGCACATTGCCCTTCTCCATCGTGTCGCGGAGTTTTTTCTCCGTCGGTTTCTCTGTTTTACTGTCCTTGTCTTCGTCAGCCAAAGCAGCCGTCCTTCGCGAAACGGAAAGAGGCCGCGCAGCATGCGCGGCCCTGTTTTGAACAGTGTAGGACGATTCAGGTGAGTCGCGCTGAAGTTACGCGGCTTTCTCCACAGGTGTCGTGTCCTTGGCCTTGAGTTCGATCTGGCCAGAATTGGAAAGCCGGATGGCTTCCTGCGCGATGGCGCGTCGGGCGACGGCGATTTCGCGTGCGTTGACGCCGTTGCTGGGCACCTGCAGATCGGATTCGATCATGCGGCGCTGGCGTGGGCTGATCGATGCGAGCACGATTTCGCGGATGTCCATCGTCGAGCCACGCAGCGCCATAGTGATGATATCCGAGGCGATGTCGTTGAGCAGCAGCACACGGCTCTGCTGCGGCATGAGCATGAGGTCGTCGAAGAGGAAGATCTTCGGGCGCACCTTGTCGACGGATTCTTTGCTCAGCGTTTCGAGCGACGTCAGCAGCGTATCGACCTGCGGCTTGTCGAGCTCGTTCATCAGCTCCGCGACCTTGGTGGAGCCGGATGCGTTGCGCTCGGCTTCGATCTCGGTCATCAGCCCCTGGACCCGGTTCTCGATGATCTGCGCCGCTTTCGGGCTGACATCCTTGAGATTGACCGTGCGGTTCATGATGTCGGCGCGCTGCGCCTCCGGCAGCTGCAGGAGGATCTTGGCGCCGAAGGAAGAGGGCATCATCGACAGCATATAGGCGATGGTTTGCGGATGTTCGCGCAGGAAGAACTTGGCGACGAAGGCTGGATCCGCTTCGCCGAGGCGATCCCAGATCGAAGCCTCGTAGGCCTGGAAGGCCGTGCGCCGGCCGAGCAGGCTGTCGACCTCGTCGGGCGTCAGGCCCTCTTCAAGAATGCTCTCGATCGCCTTGGCGTTGTCCATCAGGCCAGCGCCTTCGGTGAAGAGATCCTCGAATTCCGCCACGAGCTGCGCCAGTTCGTCGGGCGGAATGAGCCGCAGCGATTGCGCGGAGGCAATGATGAGCTGCAATTCATGCTGCGTGAAATATTTCAGCAGCCGTCCCGCCACTTGTTTTCCCATGGCAAGAAGAACGGCTGCGGCCTTCTCGGCCTGAGACAACGGTTTCTCGGCAAGGGCGCCGCTGAAATCGTCAAAGTCCATCATGGTCTTCATCTCCGTCCCGAACAGGGAGTGGGCTTATTCTGAAAAGAAATCAGGCTTTCATTGCCCGATCCCGAAATGATTTTCGGGAATAGTATGCAAAATCAAATAAATGGAGCGAAATGACTCATTTCGCCCTATTGTTTGTCAGCTCGATCAGCTTGATGCCGAAGCGGGTGTCGTCATGCTCCAGTACGGTAATCTCGCCCCGGCCGATGCAGCGGCCGTTCACGGTGATTTCGACAGGCTCGCCGATCTTCTTGTCGAGGGCGATGATCGCGCCTTCGGTCAGGTTCATCAGGCCGGAAACCTGCATGCGGCTGCTGCCGAGCACGATCTGGACGTCGATCGGGATATCCATGATCAGATCGAGATTGGCGCTCAGCGCGCTGCCGGGAGCGGCCGTTTCGGCAAAGGAGGAGGGGCCGCCGAAATCGCCGGCGCCGAAGGCGGAGCCTGCATCGTCGTCACCGAACTCGCCGCCGAAAGCCGAAAGACCGGCCGCTGGCTCGGCACCGAACGCGTCGACATCGAAATCCGGGGCGACGCCGTCGGTGTCTTTCTTCAGAACGCCGCGCAGGCCGTCGATAGCCTCGTCCAATGCGGCGTCGCTGTTTGCGATTTCCAGCGAATCCTCGCTGCTTTTCTGTGTCGTCTTCGTAGCCATGAAATCACTATTCCAGTTGAAACTTGCCTCAAGCTGCCGTGGGTGCGGGCCGCACCCCGGCCGCTCAGTTCATCAGGTGTCGAAGAAGTTCGTCGTCGGAATTCACGGTGTCCTTGACGCGCACCGTGTAGTTCTCGCCGGAGCGGCCGAATTCGCAGACATAGAGGTCCTTGCTGTTGGCGCTGACCTCGACCTGGACGTCGCTCGTATCCATGAAGGGAATGACATCGCCGACGGCGAGCCTGGAGATCGTGTCGAGCGTCAGCGATTGCAGCCGGACACGGGCTTCGAGCGTCACCTGCGATCGGCGCACCTGCTCGTTGAGTTGCTCCGCCCATACGCCGGTCGAGGAGGACGGGTTCTTCGCCCTGGGCGCGCTGACCACGGTGCGTAGCAGCTCGTATTGCGGAACGATCACGACGATTTCCGAAACGGTCTTGCCGAGCGAGATCGTCATAGCGATGGCGGCAGCGAAATCGTCGGTCTGGCCGGCAACCGGCGTCGGACGATCCTCGATATTGTAGGGTGGATCCAGATAGGGTTCGAAGCCGCCGGACGCGTTGACGGCCGAACGCAGCACGTTGGCGATCTTGTCGAACACCATGACGGACAGGTCGAGTTCGATCACCGAAAGCGGCCGCGGGGCGGGGGAGTCGATCGTCTCAGGCTGGGCGCCCAGCAGATGCTCCATCAAGGTCATGACGAAGCCCGTGCCGCAGCCGAGCAAGAAGTTCTGCGACCAGTTGCGCAGGGAGCCGTTGACCAGGGCGCAATTGCTGCCGATGCCGGCGACAAGCTCGCTCATCAGGCCCGACTGGCAGCCGGCGTAGCCGACGGAAACATCCAGGCCGGTTTCGCTCTTGATGATGTCGGGGAGGAACTCGGCATAGACCTGGCCGAAAGCCGTACCCAGCTTTGCAAGCGTTGCCGGGTCGCCGAGGCCACCGGTCAGCTTGGCAAAGAGGACGGGATCCATCGTCTGTTTTGGGTGCGTGGATTGCTGGCTCATGATTGTCAGGCTGCCTTGCTCTCACCGCCGGGGTTCATCATTTCCTGCTCGACCGCGTCGATGGACGGCCGCTCGTAGGAGGAGATCGTCTTGCGGCCGTATTCCAGCGCCACCTGCGGCACGGAGCCGTTCATATAGGCGAGCAGCGTCTGCTTCACGATCACGTAGAGACGATGCTGCTTGTTGCGCACGATCTTGATCTGCGACACCAGCGGCGCGCAGACGGAGTAGGACAGGATGATGCCGAGGAAGGTGCCGACCAGCGCCGAGCCGATCAGGTGTCCGAGCACCTCAGGCGATTCGTTGATATGGCTCATGGCCTTGATGACGCCAAGGACGGCCGCGACGATGCCGATGGCCGGGAAGGAATCGCCCATGATCGTGATCGCATGATAGGGCTTCATCTTGTCGTGCTGGATGGTGTTGATTTCCTCGTCCATCAGCGCCTCGATCTCGTGCGAGCGGGCGTTGCCGATAATGATGAGGCGGACGTAATCGCAGATGAAGGCCGTCAGGTCCCGGTTCTTCAGCACGGTCGGGGCGGCCTGGAAGATCACCGATTCGTCCGGATTGTCGATATGGGCTTCGATCTCGTTGCGCGACTTGGTGCGCAGGTCCCGCATCAGCGCATAGAGCACGCCGAGGGTGTCGAGATAGTCGCGTTCCTTGGGAACCGCGTGCCTGAAGGCTTCGCCCAGCGCCTTGCCGGAGTCCTTCAGGACCTTCATCGGATTGGCCATGATGAAGCCGCCGATGCCGGCGCCGGCGATGATGACAAACTCGAAGGGCTGGAACAGCGCGTTCACATCCCCGCCCATCGCCATGAAGCTGCCAATGATGCAGCCGCAGGTCACTACAAATCCGATAATAATATTCATCGCCGGTCCACACCTGAACGTTGCTTCCTGAAATCAACTAGGAGACCTGCCTTGCGTGAGGCTGTTCGGCGCTTGGCCAGACGTCCTTTTGTCGTGTCAGCCTCGCACAAGCCAATGTCGGCACAGTGGCGGGTAAGGGCATCTATGCCTGGCTAACGACATGTTGGAGCGCCGCGCTATCGGGCGTCTCCTGTCCCGTTATTCTCCAATGTCCGGAGGGCGTTGAAAATGCAGTCTGGTATCTATGTGGCGCTGTCATCGCAAATGGCGCTCGAGCGGCGTCTGACGACGGTCGCCGACAATATGGCCAATGTGAACACCACCGGTTTCCGTGGAACCGAGGTCAAGTTCAATCAGGTCCTCAGCAATACCGAAAACAAGCTCAACGCCAAGGTCGCCTTCGTTTCGCAAGGCAACGACTATCTCTCCACCGAGAATGGCGAACTGCAAAACACCGGCAATCTTCTCGATTTCGCCGTCAAGGGCGATGCCTGGTTCGGCCTGAACACGCCGGCCGGCCTGGTACTGACGCGCGACGGCCGCTTTACGATGACGGACAGCGGCGCGCTGGTTTCGGCCCGCGGCTATCCCGTGCTCGATCCCGGCGGAGCGCCGATCCAGCTCGATCCCACTGGCGGAGCACCGACCGTCGCCTCGAATGGCACGATCTCGCAGAACGACAAGCAGGTTGGTCAGATCGGGCTCTATACCTCTGACGTCAGCAAGGGTTTCCTGCGCTACAACAATAGCGGCGTGCTGCCCACCGACACGCCGCAGCCGGTGATCGACCGCTCCAATATCGGCATCGCCCAGGGCTATCTCGAAAATTCCAACGTCAACGGCATGCGGGAAATGACTCAGTTGATCGAGGTCAGCCGCGCCTTCGACAACATCACGTCGCTCACCAACAGCAGCGAAAGCACGCTCTCGGAAGCGATCAAGACCCTCGGCGGCAGCCAGTAAGAAGGGCGGATCATGTTCGAGGACCGGATGCCGGAGGGGGCGCTATCCCCGAGGTTGCCGCATATGGCCGCGCTGGCGGAGCACTATGCGATGACGGAAAACGCGGTCGCCCATGGCGGCCATGTGCGGACCATCGCGGCCGGGCACTACACGGTCGCCGGCCTTTCCAGGCATGTGCGCCTCGGCGAGTTCGTCGCCCATCGTTCGTCGACCGGTATCCATCTGGGCGAGGTCGTGCGCGTCGAGCCGGAATTGACCTATGTCTGTCCGATCGAGCCGGGCGAACCGATCGGTATCCACGACACCGTCATCCGCAAGGGCGCCTTCCGCATCGCACCGTCGGAAAGCTGGTGCGGGCGCACCATCAATTCGCTCGGCGAGCCGATCGACGGCCTCGGGCCGCTGACGGCGGGCACGCAGCCGCGCTCGATCTCCAACACCGCGCCGCCCTCCATGACGCGCAAACGCGTCGAGACGGGTTTCAAGACCGGCGTGCGCGCCATCGACATCTTCTCGCCGCTCTGCCTCGGCCAGCGTCTCGGCATCTTCGCCGGCTCCGGCGTCGGCAAATCGACGCTGCTGTCGATGCTCGCCCGCGCCGAGGCCTTCGACAAGGTGGTGATCGCGCTGGTCGGCGAGCGTGGTCGCGAAGTCCGCGAGTTCATCGAGGATACGCTCGGTTCCGACATGCGGAAGTCGGTCGCCGTCGTTGCGACCAGCGACGAGAGTCCGATGCTGCGCAAGATGGCGCCGCTGTCGGCGATCACCATCGCCGAGCATTTCCGCGACCAGGGCGACAACGTACTTTTGATCGTCGACAGCGTCACCCGTTTCGCCCACGCCATACGCGAGGTTGCGACCGCATCCGGCGAGCCGCCGATCGCGCGCGGCTATCCGGCTTCCGTCTTCACCGAACTGCCGCGCCTTCTGGAGCGCGCGGGGCCGGGGCCGGAAGGCACGGGCACGATCACCGCGATCATTTCGATCCTCGTCGACGGCGACAATCACAATGACCCGATCGCCGATTCTACACGCGGCATTCTCGACGGCCATATCGTCCTGCAGCGCTCTCTCGCGGAAGAGGGGCGCTATCCGCCGATCGATCCGCTGGCTTCGGTGTCGCGCTTAGCGCGCAAGGCCTGGACGCCGGATCAGGAAAAGCTGGTATCGCGCCTGAAGGCGCTCGTCCACCGTTACGAGGAAACGCGCGACCTGCGCCTGATCGGCGGATACCGCCAGGGCGCCGACGCCGATCTCGATATCGCCGTCCGCCAGGTGCCGATCATCTACGACGTGCTGAAGCAGACTCCCGGCGAACGGCCTGCGGTCGACGCCTTCACCGACCTTGCGACCGCCTTGAAGAACGGTTCGGCCGCAAACATACCGGCAAAGAGAGGCTGATGTGAAAGAATCCGATGCAGACGAGCCGGTCGCTCCGCCGAAGCTGGCGAAAAGGCGCACCGTCACCGACAGGGCGCTGGCCTGTACCGGCCTGGTGCTGGCTGGTATCTCGGCCTTCTTCCCGTGGTACGTGTTTCTGAACCCGGACAAGTTCGGCATTCAGGTTGCCGAAGGCGACCGGACGCGAGATCTGCCGAACTGGCCGGGACGCGAGATCGTCAGCGTCTCGCCGCTTGCCATGGTCAACAAGAACCCGGGCGAACCGAAGGATATCATCATTCCTGATCCGCTGACGACGGCGACGGTCAGCAGCGTCGGACGCGAGGACGACAAGGGGCCGCCGGCGGAAGATCAGCCGTTTCCCGGCAAGTCGCCCTTCCATCTGCTGCACGTGGCAAACGGCCGGGCGCTGATCGAGGATGACACCGGCATGTTCGTCGTGCGCGTCGGCTCGCTCCTGCCCGATAACAGCCGGCTGGCGACCATCGAGCAGCGCGACGGAAAATGGGTGATCGTCACCTCCACCGGCGACGTTTACAGCCATGAATAAATGCTCGAAATCGCCCGCATGCTGGGCCTTTTAAAGACTTCCGCAAGAACGCATTCCCCGCAAGTCCCACGCAAGATTATCCCTCTAATGTCCCTGGTGTAAGAACGGAGAGAAGCCCATGCAACCCATTCAACTCTTTGACCTGGCCTCGCGGCAAGCCGAGTGGCTTCAGACGCGCCAGGAGGTTGTTGCCGGCAACATCGCCAATGCCAATACCCCGAAGTTTCGCGCAAAGGATGTGACGCCGTTCCAGGCTGTTCTGGACAACCAGAATGTCGGCATGGCGAAGACCAATCCGGCGCATCTCTCCGGCAACGAATTCAGTCAGAGCGGCGACCTCAACGTCGAGGAAGCGTCGCTCAACCAGGAAATTGGCGTCCAGGAATCGGGTAACACCGTGGGCCTGGAAGACGAGCTCGCCAAATCGGGCGAGATCAAGCGCCAGTACAGCTTGAACACCGCTCTCGTCAGCTCCTTTCATCGCATGATGTTGATGACCGTAAAACAATAGATGAAGTGAAGATGTCATGGATCCCTTATCTGCCGCATTGAAGATTGCGGGCTCCGGCCTGGAGGCTCAGTCGACCCGCCTGCGCGTCGTCTCCGAAAATATCGCCAACGCTCGTTCGACGGGCGATACGCCCGGCGCCGATCCCTATCGCCGCAAGACAGTGACCTTCGGTGCCGAGCTCGATCGCGCCAACGGCGTGACGACGGTCGGGGTAAAGAAGATGGGCGAGGACACTGGCAAGTTCGTCGAGCAATATGATCCGGACAATCCGGCGGCGGACCAGAAGGGCTACGTCAAGATGCCCAACGTCAATATCCTCGTCGAAATGGCCGACATGCGCGAGGCCAATCGCTCCTACGAGGCCAATCTCCAGACGGTCCGGCAGGCACGCGACCTCATCTCCTCCACCATCGATTTGTTGAAGAATTCATAATGATTGACGCTATCAAGAATGTCTCCTCCCTCTCGGCAACCCGCGGTCTCGGCAGCATTGCCACGGATCTGAGTTCCGCCGCATCCAACGCCATCGCATCGACGCCGGAAACGGCAATCGGAAGCTCTGCTGTCGGCAGCTTTGCCTCGGTCATGTCCGATGTGGCGAAGAATACGGTCAGCACGCTGAAGGAAGCCGAAAATGCCTCCTTTGCCGGCATCAAGGGTACGATGAGCACCCGTGAAGTGGTCGACAAGGTCATGCAGGCGGATCAGACGCTGCAGACGGCGATCGCGCTGCGCGACAAGATGGTCTCCGCCTTCCTCGATATTACGAAAATGCAGATCTAGGGCGGATTGCTCCGCTCAAACTATGTGACTCGGCGTGTTCCTGTTCCAAAGCCGCTTGGCGGCTTCCGGGATCGCGCTCCAGACCGAAGGACGAAAACATGAGAGCGCTCGCTATTGCCGCGACGGGCATGGACGCCCAGCAGACCAATCTCGAAGTGATCGCGAACAACATCGCGAACATCAACACGACGGGCTACAAGCGTTCCCGCGCCGAGTTCTCGGACCTTCTGTACCAGACCGAGCGCGCCAAGGGCATTGCCAACAGGCCGAACCAGGCCGTAGTGCCGGAAGGCGCCAATATCGGCCTCGGCGTGCAGACGACGGCCGTGCGCAACATCCAGATCCAGGGCGAGCTGTCGCAGACATCGAACGACCTCGACGTCGCACTGGTCGGCCGCGGCTGGTTCCAGATCCAGATGCCTGACGGCACGACGGCCTATACACGCGCCGGCTCCTTCAACAAGAGCGATACCGGCCAGATGGTCACGCCCGACGGCAACGTGCTGCAGCCTGGGATC
The DNA here is from genome assembly GCA_036383055.1 of Rhizobium sp. GTDB lineage: Bacteria > Pseudomonadota > Alphaproteobacteria > Rhizobiales > Rhizobiaceae > Rhizobium. Next base: position 16,913 of record DASVPC010000080.1, read on the forward strand.
ACGATCCCGAGCAATGCCAGCAACGTCGTCATCAACCAGTCCGGCCAGGTTTCGGCAACGATCGGCACGGCGACCACGCCGACGGTTCTCGGCCAGTTGCAGATCGCCAACTTCGTCAACGAGGCGGGTCTGCAGCCGATGGGCAGCAACCTCTTTACCCAGACGCCGGCATCCGGCGATCCCGTCGTCTCCGACCCGAACGAAAACGGCTTCGCCTACATGAAGCAGGGCTATCTGGAATCGTCGAACGTCGATCCGGTCAAGGAAATCACCGACCTGATCACGGCGCAGCGCGCCTACGAGATGAATTCCAAGGTCATCACCACCGCCGACGACATGGCGCAGATCGTCAGCAAAAACCTGAAGTAACAGAGGGACGGGCCGAACATGAGGTTTCGCCGGATGAAAAGCTTAGCAATGGCCTGGTTCGCCGCAGCGGGCCTATCCGTCATGTTCGTGCCGGTTTTTTCCGCCGGCGCAACGGGTGTCGACGGAACCAGCATGGGCACCGCCGTGGTGCCGACCGAGGTGATTTATCCCGGCGATATCATCGGCAGCGGCCAGCTCGAAGAGGTCGATGTCACCAATCCGAACCTGACCGGCGACTACGCCAGGACGATCCGGGACGTGACGGGCAGGGTATCAAAGCGCACGCTTCTGCCAGGCCGGACCATCTCCATCTCCTCCTTGCGCCAGCCCTTTGCGGTGACGCGCGGCTCGAACGCCCGTCTGGTGATGAGCATGGGCAGCATGACGATTACCGCCGCCGGGACGCCCCTGGACGACGGCGCGGTCGGCGACAGCGTGCGCGCCCGCAATCTGGACTCCGGCATCATCGTCAACGGCACTGTCCTCGAAAATGGCACCATCCGCGTGGTCTCGAAATGAGAAGCCTTCGTTATTTTCTCGCGGTTCTGATGGCATTGCCCAGTCTGATGATCTCCGATCCGGCCCTGGCGATCCAATCGCGCATCAAGGATATCGCCTCGTTGCAGGCTGGCCGTGACAACCAGTTGATCGGTTATGGCCTGATCGTCGGTCTGCAAGGCTCCGGCGACGGCTTGCGGTCTTCGCCCTTCACCGAGCAGTCCATGCGCGCGATGCTGCAGAATCTTGGTATTTCGACACAGGGCGGCCAGTCCGCCGCCAAGAATACCGCCGCTGTCATGGTTACGGCCAACCTGCCGCCCTTCGCCAGTCCCGGCAGTCGTCTCGACGTCACGGTCAGCTCGCTCGGCGACGCGACTTCACTTCGCGGCGGCACGCTGATCATGACTTCGCTCAGCGGCGCCGACGGGCAGATCTATGCCGTGGCGCAAGGCTCTGTCATCGTTTCGGGCTTCCAGGCGCAGGGGGCGGCCGCCAGCGTCACCGAAGGCACCACCACCGCCGGCCGCGTGCCGGGCGGCGCCATCATCGAACGCGAACTGCCATCGCGCTTCAAGGATTCCGTCAATCTCGTCCTGCAATTGCGCAATCCTGATTTCTCCACCTCGGTTCGCATAACCGATACGGTCAACGCATGGGCGACCTCGCGCTTCGGCGCGCCGATCGCCGAGGCAAAGGATTCGCAGGAGGTTGCGATCAGCAAGCCGAAGATGGCGGACCTGACGCGGCTGATGGCGGATATCGAAAATCTTGCCGTCCAGACGGACACACCGGCCAAGGTCGTCATCAACGAACGCACAGGAACGATCGTCATCGGCGCCGATGTCCGCGTCTCGCCGGTCGCTGTCAGCTACGGCACTCTGACGGTCCAGGTCAGCGAGAATCCTCAGGTGATCCAGCCGGAACCCTTCTCGAATGGCCAGACAGCCATCCAGGATCAGACCGATATCACGGCGACCAAGAGCGGCGGCGGGGTTGCCATGCTCCAGGGGCCTGATTTGAAGACACTCGTCTCCGGCCTGAACAATATCGGCGTCAAGCCGGACGGCATCATCGCCATCCTGCAAGGCATCAAATCGGCCGGCGCCCTGCAAGCGGAGCTCGTGCTGCAATGATCCTGATCGCTATCGCCAGAAAGATGCTGAACGCCTGCTTTGCGGCCCTAGCTGTCCTGTTGCTGTCTGTCTGCGCCGCGGTGGCGCAGGAGGCGCCGAAACCGGTGGTCGATCCGGCGTCCAGCCAGGACGAGATCCGTCAGTTTTGCACCAATATCGCCGATCCGGCTCGCGACCAGCGCTACCTGCTGCAAAAGCAGGAGCTTGAAAAGCTGCAGGCCGACGTCGACCAGCGCATCGCCACCATGGACAAGCGCAAGGCCGAGTATGAAGATTGGCTGAAGCGACGCGACGATTTTCTGAAGACCGCCGATTCCGGCCTGGTCGATATCTACAAGAACATGAAGCCCGATGCGGCGGCGGCGAGCCTCGACGGGGTCAAGGTCACCGTGGCCGCCGCGATCATCATGAAACTCTCCCCGCGCCAGTCGAGCCTTATCCTGGCGGAGATGGATGCGCAGAAGGCGGCTGTTGTCACCAACATCATCGCCAGCGCGTCCGATCCGAATACATCGAAGTCGAAGGACCCTTCATGAACATGCGTCTTACGGCCACCTGCGCGATCGTCGTCTTCCTCGCCGGCTGCCAGTCGCAGGCCCTCAAGGAAATCGGACGAGCGCCTGCCATGAGTCCCATCGGCAGCGGCCTGCAATATGCGCAGACGCCGCAGATGTCGCAGTATCCGAAGCGGCCGCACCAGGTCGCGCAGGGCTATTCGCTCTGGAACGATTCGCAGGCGGCCCTTTTCAAGGATGCCCGCGCGCTGAACGTCGGCGACATTCTGACCGTCACGATCCAGATCAACGACAAGGCGAACTGGGACAACGAGACCAATCGCAGCCGCACGAACAAGAGCGACATGAACTGGAACATTGCCGCCAAGATCTTTGGCTGGCAGCCAGCCACCAACGCGACGGCCACCTCCGGCTCCGACACCAGCACAGATGGCAAAGGCAAGATGCAGCGTTCCGAGCAGATCAACCTGCTGGTTGCCGCCGTTGTCACCGGCATTCTCGAGAACGGCAACCTGATGGTTAGCGGTTCCCAGGAAGTCCGTATGAACCAGGAAATCCGCATTCTTAACGTCGCCGGCATCGTACGGCCGCAGGATGTTACCGCGGACAACACGATTGCCTACAGCAAGATCGCCGAAGCGCGCATTTCCTATGGCGGCCGTGGTCGCCTGACGGAAATTCAGCAGCCGCCGGTCGGTCAACAGGCGGTCGATCTGCTGTCGCCGCTCTGACGGTCGGACAGCACACGGCATTTTTGGAACGGGCGGGTAACAGACATGGCAGAAGCCGCAGACGCATCGGCAAACAGTAAGGGATCGCCGCTGGTCATGACCATCGTCGGACTGCTCGCTCTGACCGTCCTCGGCGGCGGCGGCGGTTGGTTTCTCGGCACCATTGTCGCGCCGAAGATAAAGGCGGCAACGGCTGCCGTGCAGGCCTCGAAGTCGGCGGCCGACGGCGAAAAGCAGGCGATAGCCCCGGTGGAATCGAGCAATATCGTCCAGCTCGATCCGATCATCACCAATCTCGGCTATCCCTCGCAGAACTGGATCAGGCTGGAAATCGCGCTGGTGTTCAAGGGGCAGCCGGATGCACAGCTCGCCCAAGCGATCCATGAGGATGTGCTCGCCTATGTCCGCACCGTGTCGCTGCAACAGATCGAAGGTCCTCGCGGCCTGCAATATCTTCGGGATGACCTGCAGGAACGTGTTGACCTGCGCTCGGAAGGGCGCGTATCGAAAGTCATGTTCAGGACTTTCGTGATCGAATGATTCGATTATTACTTATTTTATCTACATTAGTATTTTCTATATTGTCGCCTGAACTGGCGATGGCGCAGCAATTGTCGCAACAGATTCCGACGGATCTCCTGAACACCCCGGTGAACGGGTCGGTCGCAGCCTGGATCATCCGCACCTTCGGACTGCTGACGATCCTGTCGATCGCGCCCGGTATCCTCATCATGGTAACGAGCTTTCCGCGCTTTATCATCGCCTTTTCGATCCTGCGTTCGGGCATGGGCCTGGCGACCACACCGTCGAACATGATCCTGCTCAGCCTGGCGCTGTTCATGACTTTCTATGTCATGTCGCCCACCTTCGATCAGGCCTGGAAGGATGGCGCTCAGCCGCTGCTTGCCAATCAGATCTCGGAGGCGGATGCGGTTGTGCGTATCGCCGAGCCTTTCCGCACCTTCATGGCGAACAATACGCGCGACAAGGACATCAAGCTCTTCGTCGACCTGGCACAGGAGCGCGGGCAGACGGTGGTAATCGACAACAAGATCGACTATCGCGTCCTGATCCCGGCCTTCATGATCTCGGAGATCCGCCGCGGCTTCGAAATCGGCTTCCTGGTGGTTCTGCCGTTTCTGGTCATCGACCTGATCGTCTCGACCATCGTCATGGCGATGGGCATGATGATGCTGCCGCCGACATCGATTTCGCTGCCCTTCAAGATCCTGTTCTTCGTGCTGATCGACGGCTGGAACCTGCTGGTCGGCAGTCTCGTACGCTCTTTCCATTAGCAAGCTGAAGCCAGCGGACCCAAGCCTGTAGGCATTCAGGTCACCGGGGTGATACCCCGATGACCTAGCGTTCTTATTCGGCGGCGATCGCCGCCGCGTTCCCGTCCTCGACCAAGAACGGTTCGGTGCGTACGGGCAGTGCCGGCACATCCATGTGATCCGGAGCGAGACCTTGCTTCGCGCGCTCGACCATCATCCCGTAGGCCGTCTCCAGATGGCTGGTGAAGCGTTCGGCGTCGAAAAGCGGCTTGATATAGCGGTTGGCGGCCAGCACGTCCTTGAGCCTGGCTGCGCGCTCCGGCTCTCCGGCAAACTCCACGGCCATGTCCTCATAGGCTTGGACATCGACGGCGACCAGTTCCGGCACGCCGATGGCGCTGAGCAGGCTTTCGCTGACGCGCGAGGCGAAGTTCGTGCCCTTCATCGTCAACACCGGCAGGCCGCCCCAGAGCTGCTCAGAGGTCGTCGTGTGGCCGTTGACCGGGAAGGTGTCGAGACCGAGATCGGCAAGCTGCTGGCGATCGATGTGGTCCTCGTAGCGAATACGGGTCGTGAAGACGACGCGCTTGCGGTTGACGCCGCGCGCTTCCAGGCGGGTCCAGAGATTGGCCTCGGCGCGCGGGCCATTGCACAGCAGCCAGAGCACGCTGGTCTTGGTGCGCTTCAGGATGTTGCACCAGACGTCGACCATCTGTGAGGTGATCTTGCGGTTTCCGTTGAACGAGGCGAAGACGAAGGCGTCTTCCGGCAGCCCATGCTGGGCGCGGGTCGTGGGCCGCGGCTTCGGACGGTAGATCGGGTCGTTCGGCTGATAGCTTTCGGGCAGGCGGCAGAACTTCTCGTGGAAATGCGGCTTGGATTGTTCCGGCAGCACGTAGGGATCGCCGATGATGTAATCGAGGTCGATATTGACGGTGGAACCGGGAAAGCCGAGCCATGATGTCTGGATCGGCGCGGCCATGTGGTTGAAGATGCGCGCGCGGCTATCCTTGGTGTGTCCCTTGAGGTCGACGAGAATATCGATACCGCGGGCGCGAATGACGTCGGCCGCCGCCTGATCGGAGAGGCTGCGGATATCGACGATCGCCCCCCATCTCGAATAATCGAACTCTTCCTCTCGCTGCGACGCCAATGGCGAATGGTCGAAGAGGGTGATCTCGAACCGGTTCCGGTCGTGCAGCTCCAATATGCGCTGGAGGAGCTTCATGGTTGCGTGGCCTGGCCAGAAGTCCGCCGAGATATAGCCGATGCGGATCTTGTCCGCCCATGCATGCGGCGCCTTGCGGCGTGCTTCGGCATGTCCGGTCGGCAACGGCGCCGTGTCGTGGATGGCGAATTTGTTGATCGCTTCGTCGCCGCACCAATGCAGGTGGAAGAAGGGGTTGTCCGGCGTCACATGGTCGAGATTACCCGCGGCCAACGAGGTCTTGACGGGTGCCATGTGTTTGTCGACCATTGCGAGGTCGGATATTTCGCGCGCGAAGATCAGGTAAAGCGTGCGGAAAACGATGTTGTCGGGATGGTTCTTGAACAGCGTCGCGACGATGTGCCGGTTGCTTTCGTCGTAAAGGTTGTCGGTCAGCAGTTTCGCGGCCAGCAACCGGTGCCTGAGCTCGGGTCCGTCGACCAGCACGGTCTTGAAGCCGGTCAGCAACTCCTTTTGCTGGCGGCCCAGGAAAATGCGGACGAGGGCATAGGCGAGCTCCGGATCCTTGAAGGCCAGCGGCAGGATCAGGCTGCCGATCGATAGCGCCTGATCCTCATTGCCGCAATCGGCATGCAGTAGCAGGGCTTCGCGCAGATAGTCCTCGCGATGGGGCTTTTGCCGGCCAGCCAGTTCATACGCCTTGGCGGCGTCCGATTTGAAGCCGAGCTTGAGCAGCGTCTTCGCCAGCAGCGCGTAGGTCTTCGGTGACGTATCGCTGTTAAGCAGCTCGTTCAATGTTTCGAGCGCGCGCGTATACTGCCCCTTCTGGTAGAGATTGGACGCTGTCACAAAGGCGTTTTTGATAGTCACGAGCAAGAACTCCGAGCGAAACGTTGAACAGACACCGACTGGAGGTCGAGGACCGTCATCATGGATTCGCCGGATCATCGCGCGCGTAGCTTGCCTGAAACCGAAGCGGCGGTTGAACCGCTCGTTTACGCGCTGTTAGCTACGTTGAGGACATCCATTGCCGCGCCCCCCGGATTTAAGGAATTCGCAAGCAATGGATGCGAGCTTAGTCCTCACATGACGGGTTTGGTCCCCTAGGAAATGGGACCGAGGAGCATGAAGCCGCTCCGTCATCGCCGGTATTCGAAGTCCGGTATGTCCTCCTTTTTGTATTCAGTTTTCGGGGACACACTCATGACCAGCATTAACACCAACAATTCCGCTATGGCTGCCCTTCAGACGCTGCGTGGTATCAGCAGCAACCTGCAGGACACGCAGAGCGCCGTTTCGTCCGGCCTGCGTATCTCCAAGGCTTCCGATAACGCCGCTTATTGGTCGATCTCTACTTCGATGAAGTCCGACAACAGCGCCATCGGCGCCGTTTCCGACGCCCTCGGCCTCGGCGCTGCCAAGGTCGACACGGCATCCACCGCCGTCACCAGCGCCATCGACGTCGTCGGTCAGATCAAGGACAAGCTTGTCACCGCCATGGAAGGCTCGGTCGACAAGGGCGCCGTCCAGGAAGAAATCGGCCAGCTCCAGCAGCAGCTGCAGAGCGTTGCCCAATCCGCTTCGTTCAACGGCGAAAACTGGGTCATGGCTGCCAGCGGCGACTCCGCTTCGGTCGTTTCCTCGTTCATCCGCGGCACCAACGGCACCGTTTCGGTCAGCACCACGTCCTACAAGTTCGACTCCGGCGCAACCGGCAACGTTCTGTTCGGCTCGAACTCCGGCACGATCGACACTGCTTCCGGTATTCTCGGCACCAAGACCGGTTCCTACTCGGTGTTCAGCCTGGATATCTCCAGCATGACCACGGGTCAGATCTCCAGTGCTCTGACCATGGTTCAGACCGCTCTGAACTCGTTGACCAGCATGGGTTCGAAGCTCGGCTCAATCTCCAGCCGTATCGACCTGCAGACGACCTTTGCTTCCTCGCTCTCCGACTCGATCCAGTCGGGCGTTGGCAAGCTGGTCGATGCAAACATGGAAGAAGAGTCCAGCAAGCTTTCGGCTCTGCAGACGCAGCAGCAGCTGGCCATTCAGTCGCTCTCGATCGCCAACTCTTCGACCCAGTCGATCCTGTCGCTCTTCCGTTAAGAAGTAGGACTGGCGCTCCACGCCAGCCGAAATTCCTAAACAATGAGTTAACCGCGCCTGTCTAAGGCGCGGTTTTTTTTATATTTTTTACTGTTTCGTGGTTCAGATTTTCTTAACTATATTGCTGTTTTCTAGGGTCATTGAAACGGCGAGTTAACCATAACCAACTGGGGTTAACAGGCATGATGCTGAATGCCGTTACCGGTTTTTAGACCCGGAATGTCCCTTATTTAACCACTGCCAAAGGGGCAAAATATCATGACGAGCATTCTTACCAACAACGCTGCAATGGGCGCCCTTCAGACGCTGCGCGGTATCAGCAGCAACCTGCAGGACACGCAGAGCGCCGTTTCGTCCGGCCTGCGTATCTCCAAGGCTTCCGACAACGCCGCTTATTGGTCGATCTCTACTTCGATGAAGTCCGACAACAGCGCCATCGGCGCCGTCTCCGACGCCCTCGGCCTCGGCGCTGCCAAGGTCGACACAGCAACCACCGCCGTCACCAGCGCTCTTGATATCGTCAGCCAGATCAAGTCCAAGCTCGTCACCGCCATGGAAGGCTCGGTCGACAAGGGCTCGGTCCAGGAAGAAATCGGCCAGCTCCAGCAGCAGCTGCAGAGCGTTGCTCAGTCCGCTTCGTTCAACGGCGAAAACTGGGTCATGGCTGCCAGCGGCGACTCCGCCTCGGTCGTTTCCTCGTTCATCCGCGGCACCAACGGCACCGTTTCGGTCAGCACCACGTCCTACAAGTTCGACTCCGGCGCAACCGGCAACGTTCTGTTCGGCTCCAACTCCGGCACGATCGACACCGCTTCGGGCATTCTCGGCACGGTCACCGGTTCCTACTCGGTGTTCAGCCTGGATATCACCGGCATGACCGGCGGCCAAATCTCCAGCGCCCTCGACATGGTTCAGACCGCTCTGAACTCCATGACCAGCATGGGCTCGCGCCTTGGCTCGATCTCGACCCGTATCGACCTGCAGACGACCTTTGCTTCCTCGCTCTCCGACTCGATCCAGTCGGGCGTTGGCAAGCTGGTCGATGCAAACATGGAAGAAGAGTCCAGCAAGCTTTCGGCTCTGCAGACGCAGCAGCAGCTGGCAGTTCAGTCGCTCTCGATCGCCAACTCTTCGAGCCAGTCGATCCTGTCGCTCTTCCGTTAAACGGAAGAACTGGCGCTCCGCGCCAGTGGCGTCAGCCAAGCAGAAATTTCACCGCGCCTTCCCTGGAGGCGCGGTTTTTCCTTTTTAAGACAGAGGCTTAACCCGCCGCCTTGTTCCGTAGGGTGTCGACGAAGGCGTCGAACAGTTTGCGCATGGCCACCTGCTTATAGGGATAGGTAGTGGGGCTATCCATGTTGTGGACCACCATCGCCACGTCGAGTTCGAACACCAGCAGTCGCCCGTCGGGGAGTTCCGCGCAGTCGATGCCGAAGTAATCGAGCCCGATGCGACGGTAAAGCGCGTCGAAACTGTCCTTGTGGCGGATCGCGAAATCAGTGTCGAAATCCTCCATCCATGCCTGTTCGACCGCCCGCTTTGCGGGGCTTTCCGCCATGCCGGCACTGAGATAATGCACGATCCAGTGCTCGGACAGCGCCATGTGGCTGGCGAAAGCCTTGCCCTGGATGAACACGATGCGCTGTTTGTTGTACAAGCCGTCCGCGCCGCGGAAATCGATGAAGGGCGCGACATAGATCTCCGGAGCCGGCTGCGTCTCAAGCCAGGCCGACAATCCCGAGGGGTCGGCAATACGTTCCATTCCATGGCCGGCATGGGTGCTGATCGGTCGAACGACGAGCGGGAAGGTAAGTTCTGGCGCACATTTATAAAGTTGCTTCGCACCCGAGCCAACGGCGACAAGATCCTCGCGCGGCACGCGATAGGTGTTTGGCGACAGAATGGAAGGCTCGCCGGCCAGCATGGCGCTCACGCCGTCGCGCGTCAGCCGGCTGACCAGCTCGGGGTCGTTGTTCATGATCGGACCACCGAAATCGGCCAAAAGTGCCTGCATCCGTGCCAGTACCGGAGCATTCTCGGTGGATTCGCCGATCGCCATGAAGGCGACGTCGTGTGCCGGCAAATCGCCAAGCTCGGCCGTTTCGGCATCCACATAATGTAGCCAAAGGACGCAGTCGCTGTCGACCAGCAGGAAATCCAGCGGCGTGTTCGCCATGAAATCGCCCTGCGTCACTAAGGCCAGCAATCGCGGCCCCTGTCCATTTCCATGAACCACACAGAAGTCCTGCTTCAGCTCCACAGCGCTCCGGAACATCTGGCGCGCATCATCGGCGCGGCCGAGGGTTTGCAGGATTGTCGCCAGGTCGAACATGGCGGCCGCATCGGTGGCGTCAGTGCGGATGCGTTGCGTCAGCTCATTCCACATCGGCGCCACGTCGGCGCCGGCATAGATGAGCGAGACGATCTTGTGCATTCCGATGATTCGGCTGGAGTTTTCGGCGATCTCGGGGGCATGGTCGGCAGCAAGGCCGCGGGTCATCAGCATGGGGGCAAATCCTGTCGGGAACCGAGTGTCATGACGCCCTGGATCAGCGCGTCGATATCCGTCTGCCGCGTGCGGTGGTTCACGATTGCCGCGCGGATAGCCGGTTGTCCGTTGATATGCGTCAGGGACGGGGCGACACGTCCTTCAGCGTGGAGGTGTTCGATGATCCGCGCGTTGATCTCCGCCGGCGCGTCGCCAGTGGGGCCCACGTAGGCGAAGCAGACGATGTTGAGGGCGACTGGGGCGAGCAGCCGCAAAGCAGGCTCCTGCTCGACGCTGTGGGCCAGCGCACGCGCAAGATCGCAATTGGCGGCCATCGAATCCGCCAGCGCCTTGATGCCGTAGGTCTTCAGGGTAAACCAGGTCTTTAGCGCGCGAAACCCGCGCGACAGATCGGGACCATAATCGCAGGGCCACCAGTCGCCGCCCGCCAGGCCAGAAGCCGCGCGGCTGAGATAGGCGGCCTCCGAGGCGAATGTCTGGCGCTGCCAAGCGCTGTCGCGCACGAGGAGGAAGCCGGCGTCATAGGGCACCTGGCCCCATTTGTGGAAATCGAATGCGAGCGAATCGCAGGACTCGATCCCCGTGAACAGATGCGCGAGATCGTCGCAGAGGATACCCAGCGCCCCCAATGCGCCGTCGACGTGGAAATGCAGATCATGGGCGTCGGCGATGCGCCGCAAGGCGATCAGATCGTCGACGGCACCGGTGTTCACCGTTCCCGCCGTTCCGACCAGCAGGAAGGGCGCATGTCCCTCCCGCTTGTCGCGAAGGATGGTGCGTTCCAGGATTTCGACATCGATCTGACCGGCGGCATTGACCGGAATGCGCCTGAGATGATCGCTGCCGATGCCCGACATCTCGACGGCGCGCGGCACGCAGCCATGCACTTCGCTCGACGCGTAGGCCGTAAGCCGCGGTTCGCCGGGAAGCCCCGTCGCGCGGATACCGGCGCCGAGCTTTCTCGTCTTTGCGAGCAGTAGGGCGACAAAATTGGCCTGCGAGGCGCCGGTCAAGAAGACCCCGCCGGCGGTGTCCGGAAACGAGAATATCTGCTGCGTCCACCGGATGATCTGGCGCTCGACTTCGATCGGCATGTGGTCGCGCCCGCCGAGATTGGCGTTCAACCCTCCGGCCAGCATCTCCGCCAGCATGCCGGCAACCGTCCCGCCGCCCTGTACCCAGCCCATGAAGCCTGAATGGATATTGCCGCTGCCATAGGGCAGGACGTTATCGCAGAAGGTGGCGTGGACATCGGTGAGTTCTGTGGGTTCGATGGGCAGGGGCGCATCGAAGAGCGCGCGCACTGATGAGGGCGCCGGTTGCCAGACGGGCTTTTCATGAAGCGTTTCCAGATGGTCGAGCATGTCGTCGAGCATCCGGTGGCCCTGTCGGCGCAGGGCTTGCCAGTCATCGGGGTCGAGGCTGGTCCGTTGGCGAGGCTCATCCCCCGACAATCCGCCGCCCTGCAAATCTAACATCTCGACTCCGCGCCTTACTGACTATGGCCGTAATCTTACGCCGCCCAAGATGGCGCGAAGCTGACCTGAAGGGCCTGCCCCGGCGGCAATCCGCTTGTTCGCTCTCCTGTCGGCAAGTCCATGCGCGGTAATGTTCGTTAACTTTTCGGGCGCGCGTTAACCTTTTATTAAGCCTGATGCTGTCATTTGCGACTAACGCAACGGTTGGTTAACCTCTCCTAAGAGCCGGTTAACAGGCATGACGCTGATTGCCGTTCCCGGCCGCAGACCGGAATGTCCCTTCCCATTTCAGCCATAAGGGGCACCCTTCGATGACCAGCATCCTGACCAATGACGCGGCAATGTCCGCCCTCCAGACTCTGCGCTCGATCAGCACCAACCTGGAAAATACGCAGAACCGGGTTTCCTCCGGCTATCGTGTCGCCAAGGCCTCGGACAACGCCGCCTATTGGTCGATCGCGACCACGATGCGTTCCGACAACAGCGCTCTCTCGGCCGTCTCCGATGCGCTGGGCCTCGGCGCCGCCAAGGTCGATACCGCCTATACTGCCATGGACAATTCCATCTCCGTCGTGCAGCAGATCAAGGACAAGCTTGTTGCTGCAACGGAAAACAGTGTCGACAAGGCCGATGTCCAGGAAGAAGTCTCGCAGCTTCAGCAGCAGCTCGAGAGCATCGCGCAGTCCGCATCCTTCTCCGGACAGAACTGGATGATCGCGGCCGACGGCGCGTCCGCATCGGTCGTATCGTCCTTTGTCCGCAACAATGACGGCTCGGTCGCGGTCAACAGCACCAGCTATGCGTTCGATACGGGATCGGCGGGCAACGTCATGTTCGGTGCCGACGCCAGCGGCACGATCGACACCACCTCTGGCATCCTCGGCACGAAGCAGGACATCAACGGCACATCCTATTCCGTTTTCAGCCTCGACATCACCAATATGACAAGCGGTGATATCGCCAAGGCGATGAACCTGGTGCAGTCGGCGCTCAACACGATGACGAGCACCGCTTCGCAGCTCGGCTCCCTGTCCACGCGCATCGACCTGCAAACGAGCTTTGTTTCGACGCTCAGCGACACGATCGATTCCGGCGTCGGCAAGCTTGTCGATGCCAATATGGAAGAGGAATCGAGCAAGCTTTCGGCCCTGCAGACGCAGCAGCAATTGGCTATCCAGTCGCTGCAGATCGCCAACAACAGCGCACAGAACGTTCTGGCGCTCTTTAAGTGAGCCTTGACCGGAGCTTGCGTCGCGATCCGGTGGCGGCATTTCCTTCTTGCCGCCGCCCATAAGCTTTTGCTAACCCTGTTGGGTAACTGATTTGCAATATCTGCGCAGGGCTTGGCGTCCGATCGATTTGGTCGGAGCCGTTTCAAGGCCCTGCTCGAGCGACGGGCCGCGTGGGGATCATTCCCGCTGGCGGGCATGAGGCCGATCGTTGCTGCCGGTTTGGTCCGGTTTGCCAGTCCCAATGGAATTACGGGTTTTCAGATGAGCAATGTGACGACGAACCGCGCCACCTCGGCGGCGCTGACTGTGTTGCGTGGAGTCAACAAAGATCTTGGCGTCGTGCAGCAGCAGGTGACATCCGGCCTCCGCGTGGGAAGTGCAAGCGACGACCCGACCTATTGGTCGATGGCGACGACCATGCGGTCGGACCAGAGCAGCCTCTCCACCATCACCGATGCTCTCGGTCTTGGCGCCTCGAAGGTCGACACGGCCTCGACCGCCATGGATACCGTTGTCAGCATCGTGAGCCAGATCCGCGCCAAGCTCGTATCGGCGCAGGAAGCGGGAGCAAATAAGAGCGCGGTCAACAGCGATATTCAGCAGCTCAAGGATCAGCTGCAATCGGTGACGCAATCCGCCTCTTTCTCCGGGGAGAACTGGCTTTACAACACCAGTACGCAGGCCGACACCCAGAAATCGGTGATCAGCAATTTCACACGCGGTTCAAGTGGCCAGGTCAGCCTGGTGTCGATCAACTACGACAGTTCGCAAACGCTGATGGTCGACACCGCCGATGCGAGCCGCGGACTGCTGACGAAGAATATCGATGCCAGCACGCTTGGCACATCGGACGGCACCTCCACCGCCCGCAACTACTATCTCCTGGCCGCCGATTCCGGCACGGCACCTACTGACGGTAGCGAGATCTCGATTTCCGACAGCACGACGGATGCTGAGCTGACCGACATGATCAACGTCACCAACTCGATTTTGACCTCGGTGACATCGGCTGATTCGACGCTGGGCGCGATGAAGTCGCGAATCGACGATCAGTCGGACTACATCTCCAAGCTTAGCGACGGCATCAAGACCAGCGTCGGCGATCTTGTCGATACCAATATGGAAGAGGCTTCGGCACGCCAGAGCGCGCTGCAGACGGCGCAGCAGATGGGCATCCAGTCGCTGTCGATTGCTAACACCATGGCGAGCAAGGTGCTGATTCTTCTTCAAGGAAAATGATTTCCGCGGCAGACGCGGCCGGGGTGGCCGCGTCTGCCGCATTCATCCTCGCACAAGTTTGGCCCCCTACGGTCCCTCGCAATGGCAGGGTTGCACCATATCCCGGAGACGGTCGGCGTCACGCCGGGAAGGTGCTGCCGCAGGACGGAAACCGGAAGCGTGATGATCGACGTTTTGAGCATGAGAATTCAACAGGCCTGTCGAGGCATTCACTCGCGGCTTTCGGCCGGCAAAGGTGAGGGAATGTTCTCATGAGCCCGACGCTTTCTCGCTATCTCAAGGATTTCAGTGCGGAATTGCCTCCGTCCGCCGCTCTGCCGGATTTGATCTTCGACGAGACGCCGGCTTTTCTCGACAGTCCCGTGGAAGCGCCGATCGATATCGAAGCCGAGCGCCGCGACGCCTATGCACAGGGCCATGAGGCTGCGACACAGGAATTGTCGCTGAGGCATCAGGAGGCGCTCGAGGCGATGGCGGAAGCCCATCGGGGTGAGATGGACGCGCTTCGCGCTCGATACGAGGAACAGGCGGCGGAGAGGATCGCCGCCGGTATGACGCAGATCGCCTCCATGCTTGGACAGACGGTCAGCATCGAGGCCGCCGCCGTGCTTGCGCCGATCATGACGGAGGCGCTGACGGCCAAGGCTGTCGCCGATCTTGCCGATCTGGTAGCAGCATCCATTCTCGATGGCGCCGTCGGCCCGGTTACGGTCAGCGGCCCTCGTCATCTCTTTGATATCCTCCATGCCCGTCTGGACGATCATGGTGACTTGCTGCGCCATGTCGAAGCCGACGATGTCGATCTCACCGTGACGATCGGCGAAAGCGTCCTTGTGACCCGCATGTCCGCCTGGGCCGCTAGCCTGAGAGAGATATTGAAATGAGTGATGGCGATCAGAATCAAGGCAAGCACGAGATCATCATCGTCAAGCGCCATAATGGCAACGACCATGAAGGCGGCCATGGCGGCGCATGGAAGATCGCCTATGCCGACTTCATGACGGCGATGATGGCCTTCTTCCTGGTGATGTGGCTGGTGAATGCCGCAAACGAGGAGACGAAGGCCTCGGTCGCCTCCTATTTCAATCCCATCAAGCTCGCCGACGAAAAGCCGACCGAGAAGGGGCTGAAGAAGCCTGTCGATCAGGCCGACGGGAAAAAGAACGAGGCGAAATCGCAGAACGAGGAAACCAATCCGAACAACGGCAAGTCGGCCAAGACCGGCGAGGATCAGACCTCGACCTCGGGCGACCAGACTGCCTATTCGGAGGCCGATTTCTTCGAGAATCCTTACTCGGTCCTGGCGGAAATCGCCCAGCAGGTCGGCCAGCAAGCCAATGTCAGCGCCAAGGGCGAGGGCGGCGCCGCGCAGTCGGGTCCGGCGACTGGCGCCGATGGCGGCCAGGCCTATCGCGACCCCTTCGATCCCGATTTCTGGACCAAGCAGGTTCAGGTTTCCAGCGCTTCGAAGAAGGCGAACGAAGAACAGGCAGCCAAATCCGATCAGGCGTCGAAGGGAGAGGTGATCGCCCTCTCCAAGGCGACCGCGGCCGATTCCGGTGAGCCGACCGACAAGCCCCAGACGCCGGAAGACCAGCCGACGCTGAGCGACCAGCGGCAGAAGGGGCAGGGCGTCGACGAAAAAAGCGCCTCGGCGGCACAGAGCAAAGATATTGCGTCGGCCAAAGACAAACAGCAGAGCGCCAAGGATTTGCAGCAGGCGATCCAGGCCGAGATCAGCGGCGTTGCCGGCCAACTGGCCGAGGGCGTCCAGGTGGCGTCGGCTGAGGGCGGTCTTCTCGTGACGATTTCCGACCAGTCCAACGATCCGATGTTCAACGTCGGCTCGGCCGTGCCGCGCCGGGAAATGGTGTTGGCAATGGCGAAGATTGGCAAGATTCTGGCCGACCGCAAGGGCGTGATCCTGATCCGCGGCCATACTGATGGTCGTCCCTACATGGTCGGCGGCCGCAACGACAATTGGCGCCTGTCGCTCGATCGCGCCCAGAGCGCCTATTACATGCTCACCAGCACCGGGCTGGACGAGAAGCGCGTCGAGCAGGTTTCCGGCTTTGCGGACCGCCGCCTGAAGCTGCCCAACGATCCCTTCAACGACGCCAACCGCCGCATCGAGATTTTGATCGAGGATGCTGCGGACCAGTCAGGTGGCCAGACCCCGACGACGCCGGGCGCCGGCAAGCCGGGCCAGGGCAAGCAAACCCAGGGCAAACAGGGATAGTTCATGGCGCGCCTTCAGCATCGTCATCGCCTCGCGCTCGCCTTCACCCTCGGCATGCTCATGCCGGGGGGACTTCGCGCCGAGAGCCAGGATGGCCTGCCGCCCTACAAGATATTGCGCTCGCTTGAGTTCATCCAGGATTCCGTGGTGGCGGGCGACAGTTCGGCCGGCGAGATGCAGCGTTTCATGCTGTCGACCATCGACGAGCGCCTGCGCAACGCTGACAAGTCGGTGTTCGACGATAGCCGCAACGTCGATGCCGCGCTGATCTATGCCATGAGCGGCGGCAATCCGGCGACGCTGGAATATCTGATGTCGCGCGACATCAACGGCAATTTCGACAATCGCGTTGCCGATGTCCTCCGGAAATATCTGAACGGCAAGGGATTGCTGGTGGTCAACACGCTTGCGGATATTGCCAGGGAATATCGCGACAAGAAGATCGGTCCCTATATCTCGCTCGTTGCCGCCAATGTCATGTCCGCCAAGAATCCGAAGGAAGCCCTGAAGCTTTACGACTGGGCGCGTCTGACCTCACCGGGCACCATTGTCGAGGAATCGGCCCTGCGCCGCTCCCTGGCGTTGAGCGCCGATGCCGGCATGGTGCCGCAGGGGCTTGGCTATGCGGCGCGCTACACCCGGCGCTTCCTGCACTCGCCCTATGCCAGCCAGTTCGCCGATCTCTTTGTCCAGCTCGTTGTCGATCACGATGCGGACGTCAAGCAGCAGGACATCATCGATATCCTGTCCTTCATGGATCCGCCACGGCAGCGGGAAGTCTATCTGCGCATGGCGCGGCGCGCCGCCATCGCCGGCAAGGCCGATCTTGCCGCACTGGCCTCTGCCCGCGCCCAGGCTATCACCAATGACGGCAGCGATGCGTTCAGCGCGCTGGCGGGCTTCTATGGCGGCGTTGCCGGGGTATCGACATCCGATATGGGAACGGCGATCCGCAAGATTGACCAGATGCCCGCTGGGGAATTGAACCAGCAGGACCGCGCTTTGCGCGAAGCTGCCAGGATGGTGGCGGACGAGATTTTGCGCGCGCCCGATCCGACAAGCCTGAAGCAAGGCTCGCCCCTTAATCTGTCTAATCAAGAACATACTGAACACGATGCTGCTGTGACGAACCAATCGGGGGGCCAATCCCCTGGCACGGCGGGTGTTGAGGCGGGAGCCGCGGTGAATGCGGCTCACACCCCGAAGGAAGGACGGCAGGAGGCCGATCCTTCGTTCAACGCATTCGTCACGACGAGCCGCTCGAAGCTTGATGCCATCGACGGCCTGTTGAAAGCAGGAAAGTAATTGATCATGCAGGATATCGGTATCTCCAGTGCCCCGTCCGGGGCCGATCTCATTGCTGCCGCCAAGGGTGGACGTTCGGCGAAGCAGGATGATGCTGCCGGCAAGGGGTTTCAGGACGCACTGACCAGCTCGCTCGGCAACGGAGGTAAGTCCGGCGCGAATGCCAATGGCGATGCGGGCACGGTTGGGACGGGCGCTGATACCGATATCAACGCGGCTGGGGCTGCTACCCAGCCCACCGATCTCGCGACGATCGTTTCCGCCGCGGGGGGTAGCATTGATACCGGAGCCGAGATGCTCGACCCATCCCTGGCGAACCTTGCCAATCCGGCGACGCTGACCAAGGGCGCCAAGCCGTCGATTGGCACCCAGTTTCCGCAGGAAGCGAGTGCGGCCAATCTCTCCAAATCGCTGATGAGTCTTCAACAGGCGGTCCCCGACGATACCGCAACAGCCGATGCGACCAAGACGACCGGCGACGCGGATACGACGCAGTCCCAGCTCCAGGCTGCGAACCAGCTCGATGATCTCGCCCAGCAATTGGCGGAAGTTGTCGTTAGCGATCCATCTGCCAAGACTGACGGTGACGGCAAGGTGACGCCCGTCAAGGCCGGTAAAACTTTGCCGGTTGTCGATGATGGTAAGTCACTACCGACGCAGAGCACTCAAACGGGCAGTGCCGTATCGGACGTGCTGTCGCTCTTGAATGCGCAGCAGGCGGCGGTCGCGCCGCAGAGCACGGCGGCCGTCTTCACCGGTGCCGACGTGAAGACAGAAGCAGCGCCGGATCAATCCTTGCCGAAGATCGCCAACGTG
>DASVPC010000081.1:0-34048 GCA_036383055.1 Rhizobium sp.
CTTCGACCCCAGCAACCTGGCGCATTAATGCTGAAAGGCTTGGCACACATGCTCAAAAAAACCTTCTTCCGTCTCCTGCTGGTGCTGGCGGGTCTGATGGCAGCCTATGCTTCGCCCGCTTACGCCGTGGTCGAGATCAACATCAGCAAGGGCAATGTCCAGCCCATGCCGATCGCGATTACCGATCTGCTGTCGAATGACAGCCTCGGTCCGCAGATCTCGGGCGTCATTGCCGCCGACCTGCAGCGGTCGGGCCTGTTCGCGCCGGTCAACAAGCAGGCTTTCATCGAGAAGATCAGCAATCCCGACTCGACCCCGCGCTTTCCGGACTGGACGGCGATCAATGCCCAGGCTCTGGTGACCGGCCGCGTGACGCAGGACGGGGGTCGGCTTCGCGCCGAATTCCGCCTGTGGGACACCTTCGGCAATAGCCAGATGATCGGCCAGCAGTTCTATGCCCAGCCGGACAACTGGCGCCGTGTCGCCCATATCATCGCCGACGCGATCTATGAGAAGATCACCGGTGAGAAGGGCTATTTCGATACTCGTGTCGTCTTCGTTGCCGAAAGCGGTCCGAAGACGGCCCGCAAGACGCAGCTCGCCATCATGGACCAGGATGGCGCCAATGTCCGCATGTTGACCGACGGCAGCGACCTCGTGCTGACGCCGCGCTTCTCGCCGAGCCGACAGGAAGTGACCTACATGTCCTTCGCCAACCAGCAGCCGCGCGTCTATCTGCTGCAGCTGCAGACAGGTCAGCGCGAAATCGTCGGCAATTTCCCCGGCATGACGTTCTCGCCGCGCTTCTCGCCGGACGGCCAGCGGGTGATCATGAGTCTGCAGCAGGAAGGCAATGCCAACATCTATACGATGGACCTGCGCTCGCGCACGACAACGCGCCTGACGTCGACGGCGGCCATCGACACCTCGCCCTCCTATTCGCCCGACGGTACTCAGGTTGCCTTCGAAAGCGACCGTGGCGGCAAGCAGCAGATCTATGTCATGAATGCCGACGGCTCCAACCAGCGCCGCATCTCGTTCGGTGACGGTTCCTACTCGACGCCGGTCTGGTCGCCGCGGGGCGATCTCATCGCCTTCACCAAGCAGTCGGGCGGGAGCTTCTCGATCGGCGTGATGAAGACGGACGGTTCGGGCGAGCGCCTGCTGACCACTGGCTTCCACAATGAAGGCCCCACCTGGGCGCCGAACGGCCGTGTCATCATGTTCTTCCGCGAGCCAGCCGGCTCCAGCGGCCCGCAGCTCTATTCGATCGATCTGACCGGTTACAACGAGCAGAAGATCCCCTCTCCGGGCTTCGCTTCCGACCCGGCCTGGTCGCCGCTTCTCGAGTAGGGAAGGCGCGCGCCACGTTATCGCCGCAAAGTCCTGTGACTGGACCAGTTAAGGACAATTTTAAGACAGCATTAACCATACTTGTTGAAATCGGATTAACCGCATCCGGTTACAGTCTGGCAACCCTGATAGAGATGTTTAAGGAGAGACCGGCTATGAGCCGCATCGCAACCCCGGCCTTTGGCCACATGCAGACCCTCGCACGCAACCCGATCATGATCGCGCTTTTCGTCGGCCTTTCGCTGGCCGGCTGCGCTTCCAAGAAGGGCCTGCCGAACGACGCCAACGGCCTCGGCCTCAATGGCGCCGGCAGTGCGACTCCGGGCTCGGCGCAGGACTTCACGGTCAATGTCGGCGATCGCATCTTCTTCGACACCGACAGCACGTCGATCCGTTCTGACGCTTCCCAGACGCTCGACCGTCAGGCTCAGTGGCTCGCCCGCTATCCGAATTACGCAATCACCGTCGAAGGCCATGCCGACGAACGTGGCACGCGCGAATACAACCTGGCTCTCGGCGCACGCCGCGCTGCCGCTACCAAAGACTATCTCGCTTCGCGCGGGGTTCCGGCTCAGCGCATGAAGACGATCTCTTACGGCAAGGAACGCCCGGTCGCGACCTGCGACGACATTTCCTGCTGGTCGCAGAACCGCCGCGCCGTTACCGTGCTCAACGGCGCCGGTTCCTGATAGCAGAAATTCGGCTCAAATCATGCAAAGGCGGCCCCCGTGGCCGCCTTTGTTTTTTTGACCACACTTTGGCCGAACTCCGTTGCTTTTTGAGAGTAATTGTAAAAATCTCCTGTGTTGTGCCCAAGGCGCGAAGAATCAATGGAACAGGATAGATCCATATGAGAAAACTTGTCGTGGCGAGCGTGCTTTGCCTCGCCGCTGTCGTCGGTAGTGAGCGTGACGCCTCTGCCCTTTCGCTTTTCGGACTGCACCTAGGCGGTCGTGGCGCTTCGGAACAGGCTGCCCCGAGCGATGCCGCTCGTCGGGTTCAGGTGGAACAAGCCCCTGTCATCAACGTCCAGAGCAGCAATGCGGAAGTCCGCTTGCAGCAACTCGAGGACCAGATGCGCCAGTTGAACGGCCGCGTCGAGGAAATGAGCTACCAACTGCTGCAGATGCAGGAGCAGATACGCAAGACGCAGGAAGACAATGAATTCCGCTTCCAGCAGCTTGAAAAGCGCGGCGGTGGTGGCAACAGCAGCGGCAGTTCGGGTAATCCTCCCGCTGGCGGCGCGACGACCGGCGGCTCGATGAAGAAGAGCGAAGCCGATGTTCCCTCTCAGGCACCGGCCAGTGGTCAGCAGGATGATATCGCCGGCGTCATCGGCGATTCAGGTAGCGATATGCCGGCCACGGCTCAACAGGGTAGTGGTTCCGGCAAGCCGCCGACCCAACTCGGCTCGATCCAGATGGATCAGAACGGCAAGCAGATCGGTGCGACGGCGTCGCGCGCGAATAATGGTTCCGGCGCACCGCCGAGCGCGGGTTCCGGCACGCAGACGGCCTCGCTCGGTAGCGAGAATGATGAATACAAGTCGGCCTATGGCCATGTCCTGTCCGGCGACTATAGCGTCGCCGAACAGGAGTTCCGCCAGTATATCGACAGCTATCCGAGCAGCAGCCGCGCGGCGGACGCCAATTTCTGGCTCGGCGAAGCGCTCTATTCGCAGGGCAAGTACAATGATGCCGCCAAGACCTTCCTGAACGCGCATCAGAAATACAGCACCTCCGAGAAGGCGCCGGAGATGCTCCTGAAGCTTGGCATGTCGCTTGCCGCTCTCGACAACAAGGACACTGCCTGTGCGACGCTGCGCGAAGTGACCAAGCGTTATCCGAAGGCTTCGAAGCCCGTTACCAACAAGGTGGCCAGCGAAGAAAAGCGTCTTGCCTGCTGATTGCCATGTCCGCTGACGCTGCGAATGGTGCTGCCACAGTGCAAATGCCCGAAGCCGCAGCGGCCGATTTCATTCATTCCCTTTTCAAGCCCGCGCATATTCTGGTCGCCATTTCCGGCGGCAGCGATTCCACCGGCCTGCTAGCCGCTCTTGCAGAGCATCTGAAATCCCTTCCGAATTCCGACGTCACTCTTTCCGCCGCAACGATCGATCATGGGCTGCGCGCCGAATCCGCCGGAGAGGCGCGCGAAGCCGCCGCTTTCTGCGCATCGCTTGGAATTGCGCATGTCGTTCGCCGATGGGAGGGCGAGAAGCCGAAAAACGGCATCATGGCCGCCGCTCGCGAAGCGCGCTATGGGCTGCTTGCCGATATCGCGGCCGAAATCTCGGCCAATGTCATCGTCACCGCCCATACAATCGACGATCAGCGCGAGACGCTGGCCATGCGAACGGCGCGCCTGAACGAAGGTGAGACTGGGGCGGGAACGGGCATTGCCGAGGCGATGCTGTTCGACCGGCGCGTCTGGATTGTCAGGCCGTTTCTTGCTTGCCGTCGCGCGGATATTCGCGCCTATCTCGGCGCACGCGGCATGTCCTGGCTGGACGACCCAAGCAACGAGGATGTCCGCTACGAGCGCGTCCGCACGCGCAAACATCTGTCGCAGGAACCGGCGCTGTTCCCTCGGCCGGAGGCAGGTGCTGCCCGCGCAGCGCTTTCGGACGCCGCCGCGGCGTGGCTGAGGGACTATGTTACGGTTCATGCGGGCGCCCTCTGCGCCATCAACAGCAAGGCGCTCGCGGCGGATGAAGCCGTCATCGCCTATGCACTCTCCTATCTTGCCGCCGTCTTCGGTGGCGAACCCTATGGGCCTGGCCGCGAACGGATGCGCCGCATCCTGGATTTCATCGGCGAGAGCAGGCCAGGTCGGCGCACGGCCGGGGGTGTCGTCTTCGACCTGCGCCGCGACGGGCTTTACCTCATGCGCGAGAGCCGCGATATCAGGCCGCTGGTGCTGGCCGCCGGAGCCGTTGGTGTCTGGGACGGCCGCTTCCGGATCGTCAATTGCGGAGCCTCCGCCATTCGCGTCGAAGCCGCGGGGCCAACGGGAACAATGGAATTTCCGGACGAATTGCCGAAAGGTGCCGTGCAGCGCGCACGCGCCGCGCTGCCGAAAGTCATTGCGCGTGACGAGGGCGCTACTGTGTCGGTCACGATTACGCCTTATCTGGCGCCCTTCGACCGCTTTTTGACACGATTCAATTTCACATTCGCCAACCGGTTGGCGACTTGCCTCGGCCGCGAACCCTATATGCCGCCGCCGCTTTGAGACTTATTGACGGAATAAAGCATGTGTCGGTGCGGTTTGCCTTGGCAAGGGCTTGGCGCAACCCTATGTTAGGGATCAAGTAATGCCGCCGTTCAACGGTGGAAGTTTCAGTGCTGGGGAGTTCGATGAACCCTAATTTTCGTAATTTCGCTCTATGGGCAATCATAGCTCTGCTATTGATTGCCTTGTTCAGTATGTTCCAGAACGCGCCGGCACAAACAGGCTCCAGGGAAATTCCATATTCGCAATTCCTGCGGGAAGTTGATTCCGGCCGTGTCCGCGACGTTACCGTCACGGGCAATCGCGTGGTCGGCAGCTATGTCGAGAACGGAACACCCTTCCAGACCTATGCCCCGGTCGTGGATGACAGCCTGCTTGATCGCCTGCAAAGCAAGAACGTCAACATCGTCGGCCGTCCGGAATCGGATGGTTCCTCGAGCTTCCTGAGTTATCTCGGTACGCTGCTGCCGATGCTTCTGATCCTCGGTGTCTGGCTGTTCTTCATGCGGCAGATGCAGGGCGGCTCGCGTGGCGCGATGGGCTTCGGCAAGTCCAAGGCCAAGCTTCTGACCGAGGCGCATGGGCGCGTCACCTTCGACGACGTCGCCGGTGTCGACGAGGCCAAGCAGGACCTGGAAGAAATCGTCGAATTCCTGCGCGATCCGCAGAAGTTCCAGCGTCTTGGCGGCCGTATTCCGCGCGGCGTCCTTCTGGTCGGTCCTCCCGGCACCGGTAAGACGCTTCTGGCGCGCGCCATTGCCGGCGAAGCCAACGTGCCGTTCTTCACGAGTTCCGGTTCCGACTTCGTGGAAATGTTCGTCGGCGTCGGCGCAAGCCGCGTTCGTGATATGTTCGAGCAGGCGAAGAAGAATGCGCCCTGCATCATCTTCATCGACGAAATCGACGCCGTCGGCCGCCATCGTGGCGCCGGTCTCGGCGGTGGCAACGACGAGCGCGAACAGACGCTGAACCAGTTGCTGGTCGAGATGGACGGTTTCGAAGCCAATGAGGGCATCATCCTCATTGCCGCCACCAACCGTCCTGACGTCCTCGACCCGGCGCTGTTGCGTCCGGGCCGCTTCGACCGTCAGGTCGTTGTGCCGAACCCCGATATCGTCGGCCGCGAGCGCATCCTCAAGGTGCATGCCCGCAATGTTCCGCTGGCTCCGAACGTCGATCTGAAGACGCTTGCCCGTGGCACGCCCGGCTTCTCCGGTGCCGATCTGATGAACCTCGTCAACGAAGCCGCCCTGATGGCCGCCCGTCGCAACAAGCGTCTGGTGACCATGCAGGAGTTCGAAGACGCCAAGGACAAGATCATGATGGGCGCCGAGCGCCGCTCTTCGGCGATGACCGAAGCGGAAAAGAAGCTCACCGCCTATCACGAAGCCGGTCACGCGATCACGGCGCTGTATGTCGCCCTTGCCGATCCGCTGCACAAGGCGACCATCATCCCGCGCGGTCGTGCGCTCGGCATGGTCATGCAGCTCCCCGAGGGCGACCGCTACTCGATGAGCTACAAGTGGATGGTGTCGCGCCTCTGCATCATGATGGGTGGCCGCGTTGCCGAAGAGCTCACCTTCGGCAAGGAGAACATCACCTCCGGCGCATCCTCGGATATCGAGCAGGCCACCAAGCTTGCCCGTGCCATGGTCACGCAATGGGGCTTCTCCGACGAGCTTGGCCTGGTTGCCTATGGCGAAAACCAGCAGGAAGTCTTCCTAGGTCACTCCGTCTCGCAGTCGAAGAACGTTTCGGAAGCGACCGCGCAGAAGATCGACAATGAAGTCCGTCGTCTGATCGACCAGGCTTACCGTCAGGCCAAGGATATCCTTACCGAACAGCATGACGGGTTCGTGGCGATCGCCGAAGGCCTGCTCGAATACGAAACGTTGAGCGGCGAAGAGATCAAGGCGCTTATTCGCGGCGAGAAGCCAGCCCGCGATCTTGGCGACGACACGCCGCCAAGCCGTGGTTCGGCCGTGCCGAAGACCGGCGCCAAGAAGGACGGTTCGCTCGGCAACAAGGGCGATGAGCCCGAGGGCGATCTGGAACCGCAGCCGCACTAAGCGACAAAGGCGATTGCGCCTAAATGAAGAGGCCAGCTCCCTTGCAACCGGGAACTGGCCTTTTTTAGTGCTTTTTAACGGTAACGCGGTGTAATAGGCATTCTCGGTAATTTAAGTGCCGAGTTTTGCAATTTGTGGCATGAGCCTCAAGCATCGATGTTCGCGCCGCCCATGGAATTCACGGGAGCTGGACGGGATGCCGCTGTCCCACAGTGGGGCGCCGCAATCACGGGAGTGCATATGAAACGTCGCTATTTCGGAACGGACGGAATCCGCGGACAATCCAACATTTATCCGATGACGCCGGATCTTGCCATGCGCGTGGGTATCGCTGCTGGCACGATCTTCCATCGGGGCAGCCACCGCCATCGCGTGGTCATAGGCAAGGATACGCGCCTTTCCGGCTATATGCTGGAAAACGCCATGGTGGCGGGCTTTACCGCCGCTGGCGTCGACGCCTTCGTTCTCGGTCCGATCCCGACACCGGCCGTTGCCATGCTGACGCGGTCGCTGCGCGCCGATATCGGCGTGATGATCTCCGCCTCGCATAATCCTTACGAAGACAACGGCATCAAGCTTTTCGGTCCCGACGGCTACAAGCTGTCCGACGATCTCGAAGCGCAGATCGAAGATCTGCTCGAGAAGGACATGACGGCCCATCTCGCCAAGTCGGAGAATATCGGTCGCGCCAAGCGCGTCGATGGCGTACATGACCGTTATATCTAGCATGCCAAGCGCACGCTGCCGCGTGATGTCACGTTGCAGGGCCTGCGCATCGCCATCGACTGCGCCAACGGCGCCGCCTACAAGGTCGCACCGGCCGTGCTGTGGGAACTCGGCGCGGAAGTCGTCACCATTGGCAACGAGCCGAATGGCACCAACATCAATCTCAATTGCGGTTCCACCAGCCCGGTCGCATTGCAGAAAAAGGTGGACGAAGTGCGGGCCGATATTGGTATCGCGCTTGATGGGGACGCCGACCGTGTCATCATCGTCGACGAGACCGGCACCATCATCGATGGCGATCAGCTGATGGCTGTCATCGCCGAGAGCTGGGCCGAGAACCAGTTGCTGCGCGGCAATGGCATCGTTGCCACCGTCATGTCCAATCTCGGCCTTGAGCGGTTCCTGGAAGACCGCGGCATGGCACTTGCCCGCACCGCGGTCGGCGACCGTCATGTCGTCGAGCACATGCGCCAGCACAACTACAATGTCGGCGGCGAGCAGTCCGGCCATATCGTGCTCTCGGACTACGGCACGACCGGCGACGGCCTCGTGGCGGCGTTGCAGATCCTCGCCGTGGTCAAGCGTACCGGCAAGCCGGTCAGCGAAGTCTGCCGTCGTTTCGAGCCGGTACCGCAGCTGCTGCGCAATGTCCGCATTTCCGGCGGCAAGCCGCTGGAGGACAACCAGGTGCGCAAGGCAATCGCCGACGCGGAGAGCGAGCTTGCCCGCAATGGCCGCCTGGTCATCCGCCCCTCGGGCACCGAGCCGCTGATCCGCGTCATGGCGGAAGGCGACGATCGCAGTCAGATCGAGCGCATCGTCGGCGGCCTGATCGACGTGATTTCGAGCGTTCGCAACGCTGCCTGATCCGGGCGATCAGGTATTGATATCCAAGTATTGGACCTGTGGCCGTCCCGTCGAGGGCGGCCTTGTCGCTTTAACGGCGAGCTAAAACCAATTGGACACGCAGTCTTCCATTCGCCTTGAACGGATGTATCGCACGAATCAACCTGGCCTGAAGTGCCGGAGATGGCAAGCTCGAGGTAATATAGTAAGTTTACCTTTGTAGTTTAACTTTCTATATGCTAGATCATGCGTATGAACGATCGATCAGACCGACCACATCAGGCCATCGCCGTCACGATCGCGCAGGACCTGCGTAGCGTCGTGAGCAAACTCAAGCGCCGACTGCGCGATCAGGCTGACGTGGGAGACCTGACGCCGACGCAGGCATCGGTGCTCTTCCGTCTTGAGAAAGGCGGCCCGATGACGACGTCCAGCCTGGCCAGAGCCGAGGGCATGCGACCGCAATCGATGGGAGCCATCATCGCGGCCCTGGACGCGGCTGGGCATGTCAAG
Organism: Rhizobium sp.; assembly: GCA_036383055.1. Taxonomy (GTDB): domain Bacteria; phylum Pseudomonadota; class Alphaproteobacteria; order Rhizobiales; family Rhizobiaceae; genus Rhizobium. Next base: position 8,742 of record DASVPC010000081.1, read on the forward strand.
GGAGCAGCCGATCCAGATGATGGGCGGCAAACGATCCTGTCGATCACTGAGGCCTGCCGCAGATGGATCGAGGAAGGCCGCGCGGCGCGGCAGGACTGGCTTTCCCGCACAATCGAAGCACGGCTCTCCAGCGAGGAGCAGGAGCATTTGCTGTCGGCGGTCAAGCTGCTTCAGCGGCTGGCTGACGACTGACGCCCGCTTCGCCCGCCTTCGCAGATTTCATTCCCGGGATCGGCCAGCCGCCGGGGATATCGTCAACCCGCTCGCATCGAGGACTGCCTGATATGCAATGGCTCTATCTTTTATCGTACTTCTTCGGTGGTCTATTTCTCATGAATGCCGTGCCGCATGCGGTCAGCGGGGTCATGGGTCGGCCGTTCCAGACACCCTTCGCCAAGCCGCCCGGACAAGGCTTGTCCTCGTCGGCCGTCAACGTGCTTTGGGGCTTTGCCAATCTGGTCGTTGCCTATCTTCTGCTCTGTGACGTCGGTGATTTCTCGCTGCAAAACTTGCCCGACGCCCTGGCCGTGGGCTTGGGCGCTGTCCTTATCGCTCTATTTTCGGCACGCCACTTCGGTCGCTTTCACGGCGGCAACATCCCGTACGCTGATGACAAGCGAATGGTTTCATAGTTGGAACGCAGTCAGGCTGATATCACCGGAACATTTCGCCGGGATAGGCGCCCCATAGCAAGTCCTGTCTGATATAGCCGCGAACGGAATGTTCCCGCACGGAAACGCTGCACCATGCGCCGGTGCAGGAATGCAACGAGAGCAGCACCCGGGGTTGCAGCTCAGCAACGAGGCTGGCTGTCTTTTCCGGGCCGCCATGCAGCGGGGCATTCGTCTTCAACCAGGGCGCGACCACGGCGGTCCGCTGTCCCGAAAGCAGCGCGCCGTGCATCCATCCAGTGGTGCCGGTGTCGTCGCGTACCTGCCGCCAGCGACCGTATTCGTCGATGATCTCTAGCGGCAGGCCGGGTTTCATGTAGATCCATTTGGTGGCGTAGGTTGTCGATGGTCCGACGCGCATGCGCGCCTTGTGTGCTTTCAGCGAGACATAGCGGGGGATCGGCAGCCCGGTCTCCCGCCCCTTGTTCCAGGCTGTTGCCGCGACGGGCTGGGCCGGTATCGGCGTGGCGAGGGCGGCAGAGGTCAGGAAACCCAACGTCAGGCAGAGGCCGACACATAGCTTGCGAAAGTAAGTCAACGACTTTCTCCATGTTGTAGGCCCCATATGGGCATCATGGTAGCGGCTTGATTCTTGCCAATTGGTTTAAAAGCAGCCGGTGGCGTGGGCTCCGGGTCATCTCGACCTGGGACACGAGAACCTGGCCGACCAAGTTATCTTGCTGTTACAGCATTATAATTATTAATTACTAATGTATAAATTAAAGTATATCATGCAACCAGGCAGAGTAAATATTTGTAGTTAATTGGGTTTTAACCCTTACCAAGCATTATCCATGTCATGTCTTTTCGATTGGCAAGCGTTCGTCGTGCCAATGGCAATAACTTTGGAGCCAAATCCATGATGAAATCCTTGATTGGGGCCGTTGCTGCTCTGCTGGTTGGAACGTCTGCCTTTTCTGCTGATCTCTATACGCCCGAGCCGGCGCAGCAGACGCCGGAAGTGGCTGTCAGCCAATCCAGCGGCTGGTATCTGCGCGGCGATGTCGGCTACGCTTTCACCAAGCTGCGCGGCTCCAACTACTTCCAGGGTTCCAACTCCAGCCTGGTGGATTTCGACAGTGCCAAGCTCAACGGCAATATGACGCTTGGTGGCGGTGTTGGCTATCAGATCAACAACTATTTGCGTACGGACGTGACGCTGGATTATCTCTTCAAATCCAATTTCAAGGGCTCGACAACCGGCGATTGCGGTGGCTGCGGCCCCAGCTTCACGGCCGTTCCGGCGACCTCGCGTGATCGCGCGTCGCTGACGGCCTACAGCTTGCTTGCCAATGCCTATGTCGATCTTGGCACATACAGCATCTTCACGCCCTATGTGGGCGGCGGTCTCGGCGGCACCTACGTCAAGTGGAGCGACCTGAAGAATACCTCCTGCTCTGACGCTAATCCGGACTCCTGCGATGGTACCGTCACGCATAAGGGCCGCGGCAGCTGGCGCTTTACCTACGCGCTGATGGCCGGCACCTCCATCGACCTCTCGTGCAATCTGAAGGCCGATGTTGGCTATCGCTATCGCCATATCGAAGGCGGCAACATGTTCGGTTATGCGGAAAACGGCGGTCCCGGCTACGACAAGGGCATCAACCTGCACGAAGCCCGCATCGGCGCCCGCTACACCTTCGGCGGCTGCCAGACCGCCAGCTACATGCCGCCGGCCGATATCCCCGTCCAGCCGCAGCCGGTCTACAAGTAAGCGTCTTTCGTTCCAAGTCATTGAAAAGCCGTCCGGTTGCTCCGGACGGCTTTTGCTTTTTTACCGCCGTCGTTAAGCAATTCCGTCGCGTCTTAAACCTTCATTAACCATGAATTCCCTATGGTTAATGAAATAACAATGGCAGCGGCTCGGTCCCGGCCTTCCTTTTGGAGAGCCAGAGCGCGGGAACGACAAGAGCCGGCCGGGCTCGGAATGCGGGCGCCTGCCCGAGGATGGAAGGCGAGGGGTAATGATCCGTTTCGACGCTTTGGCGCTGGCTGCGATGATGGCGAGCGTATGTGCGGGCGCTGCCTTTGCGAGTGATCTGCCGCCGGAAATCAAGATGCCAGAAGTCAGCGTCAAAGATGCCCAGGGCTGGTATGTGCGTGGCGATTTCGGCTATGCCGTCAACGCCAGTCACGGCGATACGAGTTTCCGCAGCTATGATGCCGCCGCCGGCGACTATAGCTCTGGCCGATTCGATTCGCATCGCTTCAGCGGCGATTTCTCCGGCGGATTGGGTGTTGGCTACCAATTCAACGACCTGTTCCGTGCCGACCTCACCGGCGATTACTTCAGCGGCGATTACGAAGGTCGGGTCTCGAGCGCATCGCCCTGCGCGGGTGGGGCAGGCGGCACGGGTTGCTCCACCAAGGTTCGCTCCTCCTTCAAGGCAGGCAGCCTGATGGTGAACGGCTATGTCGATCTCGGTACGCTTGCCGGCTTCACACCCTATGTCGGCGCCGGGCTTGGTGCGACCAGGATTTCCTGGAGCAGCGTCAATGCCGTCGGCTCCTGCGTCGACGGCACCTCCAGTTGTGGTGGCAGCAGTTCGGTCGGCACCCGTTATCCCGGCGACAGCGACTGGCGCTTGACCTATGCCTTGATGGCCGGCGTTGCCTATGAGGTCGCGCCGAATGTGAAGCTGGATCTTGGCTATCGTTTCTCGCATGTCGCCGGCGGCGACATGTTCGGTTATTCCGCAGCCGATTCGGCGGCAGGCGCTGGCGGCACGATGGGCCGCGATGGCGCTCTGTCGCGTCACGAGATCCGCGTCGGCTTGCGAATCACCACTTGGTAGGCTCGCCTCTTACGGCGCCGTGAGCACGTAGGCGATACGACGGAAGAAATCCAAAGTGCGGAAGAGATGTGCCGGGATGCGCCGCCAGGCGGGGGACTTCGCGGCGTGATAGTCGCGGCGCCAGCCGATCATCGTGGTTCTCTGCAACGGGCTGAAGCCTGCGATATTGGCGCGCGTGCTGCAGATGGACGTCCGCATGTCCCAGCCGCGCTCGATGGCGACATCCCAGGGCAGGGACATGACGGCGAGCGACTTGACAATCTTTTCTGCGCCAGTGCGTGTCACGAGATAGCAGGCCGTCGAGCCCTGCGGGCCGAAGAGGCAGCGGCCGATCACGTCACCCTTGCGGCTGCGGGCCGTGGCACGGAAGCCGCCCCAGCGATGATTGACGAGCTTGATGACCTCGGCGTTCGGTACTGCCTCTTGCGCCGCGACAGCGCGGGCGAGGAAGTTGCCATCCAGCGCTATGTCGTCCTCGATGATGATGGCCGATTGGCTGCCGTCCGCCAGAAACTGTCGCAGCGCCAGAAGGTGACTGCGATAACAGCCATACTCGCCGGCCAGGATGACCCTGCCATGCCGGCGCTGGAATCGCCCGTGATCGACATCGACCCATTGCTCCTGCGGCAACAGGGCGCCGTCAACGCCGTTGACCCGTTCGATTTTGATGCCGAGTTCATCGCTCTGCCGCTGAATTTCCGCCAATCTGTCCGTCGCTCGATCAATGTTGATGAGGTAGACGGGCAGGGACTGCGCGGACATGCGAGGGCTTTCGGACAACGCTGCTTGATGTATTAAAGACATTTGTTCTTCATCGGTCGGCGCAAATCCATGTCCATGCAACGCCATATCATATGGTGTCGTGTCCGCAAAGAAGCGAGCTTTTGTGTGGCTAATCCAGCGTCTTTGTCAGTCCGTTCCTGCACGAATTTGTGAAGCCCTGTCCACACGCACTTTTTGCCTATTGCGCTCAAGCTTGGCTTCCAATATATCCGGCGGCGGGACACTCCTCCCCAACGAGGAGCTTTCTATCTGAGAGGATAGCATCATGACTAAGCTCGCCAAGCCGGACATCCGTCCGAACAATACCCATTTCTCTTCTGGCCCCTGCTCAAAGCGCCCCGGTTGGACGCTCGATGCCCTTTCCGACGCGCCTCTTGGCCGTTCGCACCGCGCGAAAGTTGGCAAGGCCAAGCTGAAGCAGGCCATTGATCTTACCCGTGACATTCTGGAAGTACCGGCGGATTACCGCATCGGCATCGTTCCGGCTTCCGACACCGGCGCCGTCGAAATGGCGCTCTGGTCGCTGCTCGGCGAACGCGGCGTCGATATGGTCGCCTGGGAAAGCTTCGGTGCCGGCTGGGTCACCGACGTCGTCAAGCAGCTGAAGCTCAAGGACGTCCGCAAGCTTGAAGCCGGCTATGGCGAGCTGCCCGATCTTTCCACCATCGATTTCGACCGCGACGTAGTCTTCACCTGGAACGGCACCACCTCCGGCGTCCGTGTTCCGAACGGCGATTTCATTCCGGCCGACCGCAAGGGCCTGACGATCTGCGATGCCACCTCGGCTGCCTTCGCGCAGAACCTCGATTTTGCCAAGCTCGATGTCGTCACCTTCTCCTGGCAGAAGGTTCTCGGCGGTGAGGGCGCACATGGCGTCATCATCCTGTCGCCGCGTGCCGTCGAGCGCCTGACCACCTATCAGCCCGCCTGGCCGCTGCCGAAGATCTTCCGCCTGACCAGCGGCGGCAAGCTCATCGAAGGCATCTTTACCGGCGAGACCATCAACACGCCGTCGATGCTCTGCGTCGAGGACTATATCGACGCGCTGCTCTGGGCCAAGGGTCTCGGCGGTCTCAAGGCTCTAATCGGCCGCGCCGACGCCAACGCCAAGGTCATCCATGATTTCGTGGCCGCCAACGACTGGATTGCCAATCTCTCCACCAAGGTCGAGACGCAGTCCAACACCTCCGTCTGCCTGAAGATCGTCGACAAGGATGTCGTCGCTCTCGACAATGACGGTCAGGCGAACTTCGCCAAGGGTCTGGTCGCTCTTCTCGAAAAGGAAGGCGTCGCCTATGACGTCGGCCACTATCGCGACGCGCCGTCGGGCCTGCGCATCTGGGCTGGTGCCACGATCGAAGCCGCCGACATGCAGAAGCTGATGCCCTGGCTCTCCTGGGCTTTCGAAACGCAGAAGGCAACGCTCTCCCAGGCTGCTGCCTGAGTTTCAAGCGTTCCCGGCTCCGCCAAAAGGGCGGAGCCCAGCATTCCGAATTTTTCACGCAATTCCAGACGGAAAACCGCTTCGCACTTTTCCTGGATTGCTTGTCTTACCCGACCTTTTTCAGGAGGCCTACCATGGCACCTCGCGTTCTCGTATCCGACGAACTGTCGGAAACCGCCGTCCAGATCTTCCGTGATCGCGGCGTCGAAGTCGATTTCCAGCCGCAGCTTGGCAAGGACAAGGACAAGCTGCTCGAAATCATCGGCAATTATGATGGGCTCGCCATCCGTTCCGCCACCAAGGTGACCGAGAAGATCATCGAAGCGGCGAAGAACCTCAAGGTCGTCGGCCGCGCTGGTATCGGTGTCGACAATGTCGATATCCCGGCCGCTTCGCGCCGCGGTATCATCGTCATGAACACGCCGTTCGGCAATTCGATCACCACGGCCGAGCATGCTATCGCGCTGATGTTCGCCGTTGCCCGCCAGCTTCCGGCTGCCGACGTCTCCACGCAGGCCGGCAAGTGGGAAAAGTCGAAGTTCATGGGTGTCGAAATCACCGGCAAGACGCTCGGCATCATCGGCGCCGGCAATATCGGGTCCATTGTGATCGCCCGTGCCCTCGGCTTGAAGATGCATGTCCTGGCCTACGACCCCTTCTTGTCGAAGGAGCGCGCCGAGGAAATGGGCGTCACCAAGGTCGAGCTCGATGAGCTCTTCGCCGGCGCAGACTTCATCACCCTGCATGTGCCGCTGACCGACAAGACCCGCAACATCATCGATGCGACCGCGCTTGCCAAGACCAAGCCGGGCGTGCGTATTATTAACTGCGCCCGTGGCGGCCTGGTGGATGAGGCGGCTCTTGCAGCCGCCATCAAGTCCGGCCATGTCGCCGGCGCCGCCTTCGACGTCTTCGAGGTCGAGCCCGCCAAGGAAAGCCCGTTGTTCGGCCTGCCGAACGTTGTCTGCACGCCGCATCTCGGCGCGTCGACCACGGAAGCGCAGGAGAATGTCGCCCTGCAGGTGGCCGAGCAGATGTCGGACTATCTCGTCAAGGGCGCGGTCTCCAACGCCATCAACATGCCCTCGATCACCGCCGAGGAAGCGCCGCTTCTGAAGCCGTTCATCAAGCTCGCCGATGTTCTCGGCGCCTTCGTCGGCCAGGTGACGGACGATCCGATCAAGGAAATCGAGATTCTCTATGACGGCGTCACCGCCGGCATGAACACCAAGGCTCTGACGAGCGCGCTGCTCGCCGGTCTCATCCGCAATCAGGTGGCCGACGTCAACATGGTTTCGGCGCCGATCATGATCAAGGAAAAGGGCATCGTCCTTGCCGAAGTCAAGCGCGACAAGACCGGCGTCTATGACGGCTACATCAAGCTGACGGTCACCACTGACAGCATGAGCCGCTCGGTCGCCGGCACCGTCTTCTCGGACGGCAAGCCGCGCTTCATCCAGATCAAGGGCATCAATCTCGACGCCGATGTCGGCAATCACATGATCTATCTCGCCAACACCGACGTTCCCGGCATGATTGGCTTTATCGGCACGACGCTCGGTTCCGCCGGCGTCAACATCGCCAACTTCCAGCTCGGCCGCGACAAGCAGGGTGGCGACGCCATTGCGCTGCTCTATGTCGACGGCCCGATCAACGATGAGGTTCTGGGCAAGCTGACCGCCCACCAGGCGATCCGCCAGGCCAAACCGCTGGTGTTCAACGTCGACTAAACGCTCCTCCCAAGAGCTATCTGAAAAACCCGGCGCAACGTCAGTTGCACCGGGTTTTTCTTTGCCTTCTGTGGCTGTGGATAAGTCCACGTATCAGGCTATCGGGGGCCTGCAAACACGCCTATCTCTTTGTCATGGAGGCGTTGCAAAAGAGTATTTTCGGGGACAGGCTCGGCAAGCCGATCGAATGGCTTGCGAAACCGGCATCCGTTGCCATCGTGCTGTTTGCGCGGGCCGTTACCGCTGTCAGGCCGATCTGGCCGGAGAGCGGTGCTCCGACCGAGCGATGCGTCTATTTTGCCAATCATTCCAGCCATGGCGATTTCATCCTGATCTGGACCGTGCTTCCGCCGCGGCTGCGTCAGCGCACCCGGCCGGTCGCCGGCGCCGACTACTGGCTGAAGTCGAAATTGAACAGTTTCATCGGCCGCGACGTCTTCAATGCCGTTTTGATCGAGCGCGATCGCGAAGCGCGAACGGAAGATCCGGTCGAGCAGATGGCTGCGGCAATCGACGCCGGTTCCTCGCTGATCCTGTTTCCCGAGGGCACGCGGAACCTGACGGATGCGCCGCTACAGCCGTTCAAGAGCGGGCTTTATCATCTGGCGACGGCTCGTCCCGATATCGATCTAATTCCCGTCTGGATCAACAATCTCAATCGCGTCATGCCCAAGGGTGAGTTCGTGCCCATTCCGCTGATCTGCACGGTGACCTTCGGCGAGGCGCTGCATATCGGTGAGGGCGAAGAGAAGGCGGATTTTCTGGAGCGGGCGCAGGCGTCCCTATTGGCTTTGTCGCCCAAGCAAGCGGGGCATGGCGAATGAGCGCGGCAAGTTCCGATCTGATCCACCTCGTTCTCGGCATTTTCGGCGTGCTGATCGTCGCGTCCGTCATCGGTTATGTGTTGCAGCAGCGGCTTTCGCCGGATGGATCGAATGCGGCGATCGAAAACCTGAATGCCCGCATCAAGGCCTGGTGGGTGATGGTCATCCTGATCGGCCTCGCCTTTTTGGCGGGCCGCGCCGGCGTCATCCTGCTCTTTGCCTTCTGTTCCTTTGCGGCGCTGCGCGAATTTATCACCCTGATCAGTACCCGTCGCGCTGACCATTGGGCGCTCGCCGCCGCATTCTTCGTCGCTCTGCCGGTGCAATATTATCTGCTCTGGGCCGAGCAATACGGCATCTATGCGATCTTCATCCCGGTTTACGCCTTCCTGCTCATGCCGATCATCGCGGTCTTGCGTGGGGATACCGAGCGCTTCCTGATCCGCATCGCCGAAGTGCAATGGGCGTTGATGATCTGCGTTTTCTGTGCGTCGCATGTGCCGGCATTGCTGACCTTGCATATCCCCGGCTATGAGGGTCGCAACGTCCTTTTGATCGCCTTCCTCGTCATCGTCGTGCAGCTCAGTGATGTGCTGCAATATGTCTGGGGCAAGCTGTTCGGTCGCCACAAGATTGCGCCGAAGCTGTCGCCGTCGAAAACGGTGGAAGGCTTTGTCGGCGGTGTCGCCAGCGCGACGCTGATCGGCGCGGCGCTGTGGTGGATCACGCCGTTCACGCCGCTGCAAGCGGGCCTGCTTGCCTTCGTCATTACGATCATGGGCTTCTTCGGCGGTCTGGTGATGTCGGCGATCAAGCGGGATCGCGGTGTCAAGGATTGGGGGCAGCTGATCGAAGGCCATGGCGGGTTGATCGACCGGCTGGATTCCGTCGTCTTTTCCGCCCCGATCTTCTTTCACCTGGTTCGCTACTGGTGGTCGATATCATGAAGGCGTGGGTGAGGGCGCTTGCCGGCAGCAGCATCGTGCATGTGCTTTTCGCTTTCCTCGCTATGGGCGGCTGGGCGGTTTTCGCCAACCGGATGCATCCGATGCCGCGGCCCGTGATATCAGGTCTGGTCCAGGGTATTCTGTCGGCCTGCCTGACGCTGTTCCTCAAATCGGTGATCGAGGCGCTGTCGAAACGGTTCCGTGGTCTTGCCGTCCTCTGGGCGCCACCCTTGATCGCCTGCCTTGGCTCCACCGGCATATTGGTGACGATCCACGCGCTCAGCGGCACGCCGGAGATAGTGAAGACCATCGCGGTGCCGCTATTGGTGTCGACCAGCTATGCGGCGCTCTACAATTATTCGATTTCCGGCGGGAGGCGCTAGGGTCATGGCAGGCGAAGGGACAGGCGACAGGCGGCCATTGGCCAGCCGCAATACGCGTTGGGCGCAGGCTTTGGCGCGGCGGATGACCACGCTGTCGGTGACGCCGAACCAGATATCGCAGGCGAGCATGGTCATGGCGGCGCTGGCCGGCGGTTCCTTCTGGCTGTCAGGGCAGGGGGATAGCGGGTCGCGCGTCTTGTTCCTGATCCTTGCGGCGCTCTTCTGCCAGTTTCGGCTGCTGTGCAATCTGCTTGACGGCATGGTCGCCGTCGAGGGCGGCAAGGGTGAGGCGGACGGGCCGTTCTGGAATGAATTCCCGGACCGCGTCGCCGATATCCTAATCTTTGCCGGTGTCGGTTATGGCATTGCTATGCCTGGTCTCGGCTGGGCGGCTGCCGCCTTTGCCGTGCTCACCGCCTATGTCCGCGAGCTCGGCCGCGCCACCGGCAACCCCAGCGATTTCGGCGGGCCGATGGCCAAGCAGCATCGCATGGCGGTGATCACCGCCGCCGCGCTAGTTTCCATTCTCGAAGTGTTGTGGAATGGCGGCACCTGGGTGTTGACCATTGCACTCTGGATTGTCGCTGTCGGGGCCGCGGTGACGGCGCTGCGGCGCGGGCTTAACCTCATCCGGCAGCTGAAGGCGAAGCACTGAGCGTCGCGCTCATGATCTGCCTGATTCGCCGCCCCTTGCGCCCGGCGGCAATCCTTTCTATATCCCTGATCGATTGAGGCCGGGCGGTTAAAGCTGTCGTGTGCCCGCAGATGATAAAAATCCGCCGCTTTTGCATGGCAACCGGTGGATAGAAGACAGCACCGAAGATCGACTGAGATTGGCGGCAAGACCGTGAACACACTGGATTTTGACAAGAAGCCGGAAGACACCCGCGTCGTCGTCGCCATGTCGGGCGGCGTCGATAGCTCGGTCGTTGCCGGCATTTTGAAGCGCCAGGGCTATGATGTGCTCGGCATCACGCTGCAGCTTTACGATCATGGTGCGGCCGTCCACCGTGCCGGCTCCTGTTGCGCCGGCCAGGATATCGACGATGCCCGCCGCGTCTGCGAGACGATCGGCATTCCGCATTATGTGCTCGACTACGAGAAGCGCTTCCGCGAGACGGTGATCAATCCCTTCGCCGAGAGCTATGTCGCCGGCGAGACGCCGATCCCTTGTGTCTCCTGCAACCAGACCGTCAAGTTTGCCGATCTGCTGGCGACCGCCAAGGAACTCGGCGCCGACGCGCTGGCGACCGGCCATTATATCCGCTCGCGCCCGAACCCGTCCCCTGAGCATCCTGGCCGCCGCGCGCTCTATCGCCCGGCCGATGCCGACCGTGACCAGAGCTATTTCCTGTTTGCGACGACGCAGGAGCAGATCGATTATCTGCGCTTCCCGCTCGGCGGCATGCCGAAGGCGGAAACCCGCGCGCTGGCCGAAGAGATGGGCCTTGTTGTCGCCAAGAAGGCCGACAGCCAGGACATCTGTTTCGTGCCGCAGGGCAAATATTCGGATGTGATCGCCAAGCTGAAGCCGAATGCGGCGCTGGCCGGCGAGATCGTCCATCTCGACGGCCGTGTGCTCGGCCGCCATGAAGGCATCCTGCATTATACGATCGGCCAGCGCCGCGGCATCGGCGTCGCCACCGGTGATCCGCTCTATGTCGTCTATCTCGACGCCCGTTCGCGCCGCGTTATTGTCGGCCCGAAGGAGGCGCTCGAAACGCACCGCGTCTATCTGCGTGACGTCAACTGGCTCGGCGATGAACCGCTGCTGCAAGCCGCCTCCGGCGAAGGCTTTGCCTGCTACGCCAAGGTCCGCTCCACCCGGCCGCCGGAGCCTGCCGTGCTGCGCGCCGACAAGGACGGCATCTATGTCGACCTAACGATCGGCGAGGCCGGCGTCGCGCCCGGCCAGGCCTGCGCGCTCTATTCCGCCCCCGGCGACGACGCCCGCGTCTATGGCGGCGGCTTCATCGAACGTTCCGAGCGCGAGCCGATGGCTGAGGCGTCGCTGAAGGCATTGCTGGCAAGCCCGGTCGCGGCCTGAAGGCAGGCAGCGGGCCGGGCAGGGGAAAGCGTTGATTTTTCCAAATCATCCGCTTGACACAAAGCCGAACCGCACCTTATAAGCCGCTCAACCGACGAGCCAACGTTCTTCGAGCGGCGGTTTCGTTTGGCCCTTGTGCATAAGTAATGACTATGCGCAGACGTGGCGGAGTAGCTCAGTAGGTCAGAGCAGAGGAATCATAATCCTTGTGTCGGGGGTTCAAATCCCTCCTCCGCTACCATCAAAACAGCCGTCTATTCCTCATAGAAGCTCCTTGATTTGGTTGTAGCCGGACGCGACTTTCCGGAATTTTGACACGCACTTCCGGAATTTTCCATTTTTTCAGATCGCCCTCTAAGTCGCTGTTGAGCCCGTATCTGCAAATATGTGCTCGTAAAACAGCGTGCCCTTCGTAGATAGAATTCGCGGCCCGGTTTTGGTTGCGGTCCAGTCAGAGGGAAGAGAATAGTTGGTGTCGTTGATTGCGATCAGACCCATGTTTAAGAGGTCATCCATGATGAGTGAATTCAGGGTTGCGACACTTTCATCGTAATATTGGCCGGTCAGGGTCCCTGCCGGTCGAGCAAATCCGTTTCCGTCACTATTAAACTCAACTCCTAGCATCGTGAGCTGAGCCAGTTGGGCTCCGCCGCCTCCTTTGCTCTGTTGCTCGTGTATGAATTGCAACATGCGAATGTGTCCCTCCGTAACTCTATCGAGGAGAGAAAACACCATCATCGACATATCGAAGGAGTATTGTCGTTCAAACACCCCTTGGACTGTTGCCGTTCTCAAAGCCTGAAGCTTCTGCTCGCCTATAGAGCGGGCGGCTGCCTCAAAGGCACGATTGAATAGAATTCGGGTCTCTGGCCTCTTGAGCGCCTCTCCTAAGTCGAAAACAGAATTCTCTTCTAGTCGGGCGATGTCGGCGGCGAGCCCTTCGACATAACGCTTCAGATATTCGTAGGCCGGATCCCTCCAAACTTGATCCAGTAGCAGTTGGATGATACTCGCACCGGGGTATGGAATGCAGCCAATGAGGGCCATGATGACCTTTCGAGGGGCTTCGTCAGTAGCCTTCGGAAGGTGCTTTGGGGTAAGCATGTCGATACTCCTTCACGGTGAACATAGCCGAGCGTAATTTTGGGGAATCGGTGGTTCTCCACTTTCGACCGTGAACGTCCTGTCTATTTTTCTCGACGGCCTCTCTGTACGAATTCTTATATACGAATGGTCAACGATAGAAAATGCGAGCTTTGCAGGGATTGTTGCTCCTGAATTGCCGGAAAGCGTCATGGCGGCAGCTGCCACCAGGCTATTGATATAGCGGGGTGACCGCCCCAATTCCTATCTTAGGAGGCGCGCTCAATCTGGCTCTGGATATCTACTGATATTTCTTTCGCGCGGCGGCTGTTACGTCGCTCCAGGGCGGGGGTGGGCCGAGCGGGTCTGCGATCAACTGCATAAAGCCGACATAATACGATCGCGGCCATAGAGGCAGGTGTTTCCGCCTTGATCGAGGCCCGCAATCTGATTGATCGTTTCCAAACGATGATCCGATGGAAAGCCGAGGCCGAAATCGACCAGTGGATCCCTTTGCTCTATAGCCGCATGGCCGAATTTGCATGCCAGAAGGCCTGCATAACAAGCAGGCTCACCGGGACTGAGCCATGGCGCGGTCCTGACCGCGATCGTCAACCGTAAGCTCAATGGCGCTGTAGATCACGAATTCCGCCATGGTATGATCTTCAATCTCGTCAGCCTCGATATTCGCAATCGTTGCTCGGATCTTCGCCTCAAGCTTCTCACGCGAAGTCGCGAAATTTGAACCCCGTTGAATTTTCGCCTGCACTTCCTCTTCGGACTTGCTGTAATAATGGTTGAGTTGCAGGAACTGGTTTGAATAGAAGGCCGCTGACTTACGGCCTCTGCGGGTAAAGCGATGGCCGCTATCGTTTACCGTGAGATCCCCAAATTCGCGCGTCTTGAACTGGTGGATGCTGACTTCGACGACCTCGCACGGATCGACGATGCATTTGAAATTGGTGGAGTGCTCTTTACGGCTCAGCGGATCGGCGCTGCGCTTGGTATAGTTCAACAGGACGGGGCCTTTCGGCTTTGTCTTGTGGCCGTTGGTGCCGAACATATGCCAGGGCAGGGATATGTTGGGGAAATTCTGGGTGGGGACGAGCGCCTCCTCGATCGTCGCGCCTTTTTTGGGGAGGAGGAACTCGTCGGCGTCGATGAAAGCCATCCGCCGAAAAGCGCCGCCGAAATTGAGAATTGCGTGGGCGAAGGCAACCACTTGGCAATCGAGGAAGCGCTCATCCTCACCATAGGTCATCCGTCCGGCCCAGGGCACGATCGTCAGCGCGTCCGGCGAGAGGGTCTGTCGCAAGATCGCGCAGGTGTCATCCGTTGAGCCGTTATCGTAGACGATGAAATGGCGCACACCGACAGCCTGGTGAAAGAGAACCCACTCGCCGATATAGGCTCCCTCGTCCTTCACGCACACGACGATGGCGATGCCGCTCCTTTCAGGAAACGGCGCCGGCGGCTGTATTGCGAGTTTCTTGATCGATGACTTTCCGCGTCCGAACCACCGCATTGATGTTCCCATAGTCGAAGCAGCCCAACGGAAACCGAATCCAGCCGCAAGAGATCGAAAATCTGCTCGCCTGCTCGGTTTGGCAGGCGTTATCAAAATGATCGCCATTCAAGGGCGATGAGTTCATTGGACTTCGGGTGGCGGACATCACGCGCAGGTGATCGCACCTCGCCAATCGCCGCCGCTGGTCCGGCGTCGTTGATCCACTTGGCTGGTTTGAAAATTAACCGGAAGAAGGCCCGGCAGGGGAAGCCGGACCTTCCTGTCACTGATCGGAGGTCAAATTCTGATCAGATCAAAAGCTGCGCTCGAAGCGGAGGATACCGGCCCACTGGCTTTCGTTGACCGAATCCCAGTTGGTGTAGGAGACTTCCGGCTCGATCAGGAGGTTCTTGACCGGGTTGAACTTGACGTTCGTGGTCGCGGCGAAGATCTTCGAGTCGGTGTAGGCGACTTGGAAGTTCCATTTCAACTTTTCGTTGATCGGAACGCTTGCGCCGCCCCAGACTGCCCAGTCGCCCCAGCCGCAAAGGTAGCCCTGGTTGGTCGGGCAAGTCGAGTCATCGTTGTTTGAGCCGGCATACTGGTTCAGCTTGCTGCCATCGGTGTTGTAGCCGCCCATGACGAAGGCAGAGAAAACGCCGAAGTCAGCATCGACGCGAGCCTTGACGGCGCCTTCCTCGACGATGGAGTCATAACCGCCGACGACTTTGAAGGACCATGCGCCAGCCTTGTAACCGGCACCGGCAACGACGTTCGGAGCATAGTGATTGGATTCCGAGGTGACCCAGGCGCCGTCGTAGCTGCTTGCGTCATCGGATGAATTGGTGTCTTCGAGCGAGATCACAGCGGTGAAGCCGTTGCCGGCGTCGTAGTTGTAGGTGATCTGGTTGAGTTCATACGGGCCGTCATAGACAACGTCGTCGTTGATGACGTCGCCGGCGTAGCCGGTGAAGACGTTGTACTGCGAGTCTTCCTTGCCGACGGTGAAGCCGCCGAGGCTGATGCTGGCGTGCAGCAGGTTGGTCGTGGTCGAATTGCCGTCGTTCCAGTCCCAACGCAGTTCCGCATTGGTTTTCAGCGGACCGTATTCGGTGTCGGTCGCCGTCTGCAGCTGAAGCTCGGCGCGCGTATGCCAAAGCGTGCCGTTTTTGCTGCTCGGATTATAGGCGTTGCCCCATTCGCCTTCGGTGCGAACCTTGCCGCCGATCTTCAGGCACGTCTCACTGCCGGGGATAAAGAAGTATCCGGCGCCGTATGCGTCGCATATTTTTACATACTCCAGCGGCTCCGGCTCGGCTGCGACAACGGCATCGGCAGCGCTGGCTTGCGATGCGACGATGAGAGCGGCTGCTGAGCTGAGCATAAGGCTCTTGATATTCATTCTGGCTCCATTTGGTTTTGGCTACCTGGGGACATCGCGAAGCGACCTGGCGATGCCTCGTTCTAGCTTTACGGTTTCCGGCTGAAAGCTGATTGGCTTCCGCGCTATATCTAGCCGTGAAAACCTTTGGAGTTTCGAATATTTACGAAGCAACAACTTAGATAATTGCCGCGATGAAAGAGTGTGTTGCCAAAATATCTCGATATTCAACGTACTGTTTCGCGATTTAAACTTCGTTATATTTCAAGAAAGATTGGGAAATACAAATCTTAATTTGGACACTTATTATAGTGATTCGTGCTCTTCCCTTTGGTGCATCACTGTTCACCAACAGTGCATCTGCTTTCCGCTTGCAGCGAATGCCACACTTGGCAGCGTAAACTTTGAAGGATGAACGCTCGGTTTGGTTCGTTGCCGCAAGAATCAAGCGCCTCTGTTCCCACGGAAATCGCGCCAATAGAGGACGCCCTCCTTCCAGGCGAGCACGACAGGAACGACTCCCTCTTTCGATCGTACCTTCCCGGTGACCATAAGTTTGCCAAGCAGTCGATTGATGATTTTTCCCTGACGCGCGACGAGGTATTCATTACGCCGCGCGAGCCGCCGGAAGTCGGCTTCCATCGCAACACCCTTCAGGCTTGCCGGAGGGTGAGGCTGCGTCAGCGATCGAGCCGGTTCTCGTGAGTGACCGGTTCCGCTGGTGTGGCGATTTATTGGGTTTCGAATGTTACTTGCGCCGTTGCGAGGACGCGCTCCTGATAAACTCAGGGCGTCGATAAACGCGTAACACATCTTTAAAGGCAGCGCTCGCGGGAGCGCTGCCGTTTTACGTCGACATTAAACCACCCGGCGAGCCGGTTTCAGGCTCGATAGTAGTGATGCCGATGATGCCGATAGTGGGGATGGTGCCGGTGATGCTTGTACCAGCCGCGGTGATGGCCGCGCCAATAGTGGCTCCGGTGGCTGCGATGCGACTTCCAGTGATGATGTCTGTGGTGGCGCTGACCATGCCAATTACGATGATGGCGATGATGACGGTAGTCGACCGTCTGGACAGACGATTGAACCTCCGGCTTCGTCATATTCATCATCGGTGTGGCCGATGCCGCACCGGCGCCGATAAGCAGGCCGATGCCAAGGATTCCGGCAAGTAGAGTTTTAAAGATTTTCATGATGAACCTCCTTCATCGTCCTCATCCTGGAACCAAGGGGCTGAATGGGGGATGAATGATCGTCGAGCGTTCAATTCGCCTCAAGAAATCGGCTCTGCCTTCCGAGGGAAGGCAGAGCCGGGAGGCCAGGCACTGGCTCAAGTGCGAACGAGCTTTTTTGGGGGGCGGCGAGCTCGTCCGCACGACAAGCGTTTACCACCATAAGCTGAAGCCTAGCTGAAGGACATCCGATCGGAATGAAAAGGCTTTGCGGATCGGCGCGGCGCAAAAGGCGCCAATCGCCTAGTCCGCCATCACGGTCTCGATCGGAACGCCGGCTTCCGTGGCGGCGGCGATGAAGCTGCTGCGGGCTTCGAGCGGCTGCCTCAGCCCGCTTTCAACGTCCGCGCAGACGAGCAGGGCTCGCATGAACGCCTTGCCCTCGGCAACCGGCCATGCATTCAGCAGCATGTCCATCGCCTCTTTCGTCGTGCTGACGGTGTAGGTTGTCCCCGTGCGCGTGCAGATCACCAGTACGGGGTAATTCCAACGTCTATTGCTCATTATTCGAAGCTCCGACCCATGCGGCGCACGTTAGCGCCTTGCCGGGCAAAGGCACAAGTAAATTTCGAGGCGACGTCGGTTGCGCAGCGAAGGTACTAAAGCCATCGTTAAAATAGCTTTCGGAAGGGTATGACTGTGAGGGCTCAGGCGATGGTTTTCGCTTGAACTCCGTAGCCCCGCAGGAACATGTCGACGCCCTGCTGCGCGGCGGTCTCGATGTCCGCCTCGGTTGGCGTTTCGCCGAAGAGTGTCGTCATCTGCAGGTCGGCGTTGATCAGCGCGGTGAACTGCCGGGCGGCGATGTCGCAGTCGGGGACGTGGAGGAGGCCCTGGTGGTGGAGGCGGGCCAGGATGGCGCCGAGTGCCGTGCCGATCTTGCAGGGGCCGTGTTCGCGCCAGGCTTCGAAGAGGTGCGGATAGCGGGGGCCTTCGGATTGGACGAGCTTGCGCAGGAATTTTCCGTCCTGATTATAGAGGCAATTGCGGTTCAGATTGACGGCGAAGGCGACCAGCTCTTTCCGCAGATTCTCCGGCCTGTCCGGGAAGGCGGCAAGTGCGGCGAATATGGCGGTGTTGGCCCGCGCGGTCACGTCGGCGACGACGGCGATGAACAGCGTCTCCTTCTCGCGGTAGTGATTATAGATGGTCTGGCGGGAGACGCAGGCCCGCGCGGCTATCTCGTCGATGCTCGCGCCTGAAAATCCCTCACGGCAAAAAACGTCCGCGGCGGCGTCCAGGATGGGGACGCGTTTCAGGCATTGTGCGGGTCTTGCTGGTCTTTCCTGCAAGGCGATGGCGTTTCGGGTGGTCATGGGATGAAGATAATGCGTATTGACGGTTTGGACAATAGCGTCTAATTTGACATTAATGTCCAAAAAAATGGACGGGCTTGTTAAACGGAATTCCGGCCCAGTGTGTTCCTCCCAAGACCCGCGGCGTTCCGGTGAACACATGGATTTAAACTCCCCTCGAGGGAGATGCGGCGCGAGGGCAATCCGGCTTTCGTGCTCGAAACTTTCTGAAAGATCATCATCATGACGACGTCTTTCCTTCGCTATGCGATCATCCTCGGCCTGCTGTCGGCCATCGGTCCCTTTGCGATCGACATGTATCTCCCCGCTTTGCCGTCGATCGGCAAGGATCTTGCGGCGGAAAACAATGTCGTTCAGCTCAGCCTGCTGTTCTTCTTCATTCCTTTTGCCCTCTTTCAGCTTCTCTACGGGCCGCTGTCGGATATGTGGGGCCGCAAGGCGCCGCTTTATATCGGCATCGGCCTGTTTGCCGTGGCAAGCGTCGGCGCCGCCACGGCCAGCAATATCGAGACGCTGATCGCCTTCCGCTTTCTGCAGGGCATCGGCGGAGCCGCCGGCATGGTGGTGCCGCGCGCGATCGTTCGTGATATGCATACTGGCGTTCAGGCGGCGCGGCTGATGTCGCTGTTGATGCTGGTGTTCAGCATCTCGCCGATCCTCGCGCCGCTGACGGGCAGTGCTGTCATCGCCTTCTACGGCTGGCGCGGCGTGTTCTGGGCGGTGACGATCGCCGCCATCATCGGTCTCATCCTGCTGTCGACCCAGCTTGAGGAAACCCGGACGAAGGCGGAACGTTCTGAAAGCGGCCTGGGCAGCGCCATGGCCGCCTATCGGCTACTGCTCGGCGACCGTAATTTCCTCACGTTGACTTTCATCGGTGGCCTTGGCATCTCCAGCTTCCTGGTCTATCTCGCCAATTCGCCCTTCATCCTGATCGACCATTACGGCCTGACGCCGACGGAATATAGCTTTGCCTTCTCCGTCAACGCCGTTTCCTTCTTTACCGTGTCGCAGCTTACCGGCTGGCTGGGCGAGCGTTTCGGTCTGGTGCGGGTGATGCGGATCGCCGTCACCGCCTTTGCCACCACGATGGCGCTGCTTGCCGTCGCCATGGGCCTTGGTTTCAATCAGCTGCCGGTGCTGGTCGTGTTCCTCTTCGTCGGCTACGGCTTCCTCGGTCTGGTCATCCCGACGACGGCGGTGCTGGCGCTGGAGGATCACGGTGAGATCGCCGGCACGGCCTCGGCGCTGATGGGCACGCTGCAATTCGTCACGGCCGCCATCGCCATGATCATTGCCAGCCTATTCTTTGACGGCACGGCTCTGCCCATGGCCGGTGGTATCGCGCTCTGCGCCGTCGCCGCCTTCCTGCTGACGCAGGCGACCATCGCGCGCCGGCCGGTGGTGGAAGCGGCTGCGGAGTAGGGCGCTTTTATAGGGAGAAGAATGAGGCCGGGGCATTGCTCCGGCCTTTTCGATTCAGACATCCAGTGGGGGCATCTTGCGAAGAGGAGAAAGATCATAAAAGACTTGGGCCGCAGCAAAAGGGAGGACGGCTGATGGGCAGCTTCGCGGAAATTCTGGAGCGTGCGGAGAAGCGCAAGGGCGGAGCGGAAGCGCTGAGGGCGCTGATGCCGAAGGCACCGGATCATGGAGCCTTGCGCGCCATGCCGGACGACCGGCTGCTGTCGGACATGACGCGCTATGTCTTCTATGCCGGCTTCGTTCGCAATGTCATCGATTCCAAATGGCCGGGTTTTGAAGCGGCTTTTTCGGGCTTCGATCCAGTTTTCCTCAATTTTGCGCCCGACGATTACTGGCATGACCTGACCTCCGATACGCGCGTCGTGCGCAACGGCGCCAAGATCATGTCGGTCAGGGCCAACGCGCATTTCATCCGTGAGCTTGCCGAGGAGCATGGCAGCGCCGGGCGCTTCTTCGCAGACTGGCCGGTGGAGGATCATATCGGTCTGCTCGCTGTGCTCGACAAGCGTGCGGACCGGCTCGGCGGCATGAGCGGCCAATATTTCCTGCGCGCCATCGGCCGCGACAGTTTCGTCATGAGCCGTGACGTGCTCGTCTGCCTGCGCTTTGCCGGCCTGCCGATCTCGGAGACCAAGCCGGGCAAGAAGGATTTCAGGTTAATCCAGGACCAGTTCAATGCCTGGGGGGCCGAAACCGGCCTGCCGCAAACCTACCTCTCGCGCATCTGCGCCTTCTCCGTCGGAATGCCGGGGGAAGAGGCGGAGGACTGATTGATTTGGCCCGCCGAATGATATTGGATCGCGCCTCGAAATAGGGAGGAAATGATTATGTCGACCGACAACCGGCCCCTGGCCATCAGCGCGCCCGAGCCGCGCTCGCTTGAGCTTATTTTCACCAAGGACGCGCTGTCGCTTCTCCATTCGAAATATCGGATCGTCGAGGCGGATCCGGAGAATATCGCCGGACTTGGCGACGATATTCTTGGCGAGGCACGCTACATCATCGGCCAGCCGCCGCTCTCGAAGGAGGTGCTGGACCGCATGCCGTGCCTGCGCTGCATCCTGAATGTCGAGAGCAATCTCATCAATAACATGCCCTATGATGTACTCTTCGAGCGCGGCATTCATGTCGTCACCACCGGACAGGTCTTCGCCGAGCCGGTAGCTGAGATCGGGCTTGGCTTTGCGCTCAGCCTGGCGCGCGGCATCGTCGATGCCGATGTCGATTTCCGTCAGGGCAAGGAGCTTTGGGGTGGGGATGGCAATGCCAGCGCCCGGCTGCTTTCCGGTAGCGATATCGGCATTGTCGGTTTCGGCGATCTCGGCAAGGCGTTGAACCGTCTGCTGTCCGGATTCCGCGCGACGGTCAGGGTGTTCGACCCCTGGATGCCGCCGTCTATTCTCAGGGAGCATGGCGTCCAGCCGGCCGGTCTCGACGAGGTGCTGTCGGGTAGCGATTTCGTTTTCGTCGTCGCTTCCGTCACCAGCGAGAACAAGGGTTTTCTCGGCGGCACGGCCTTTGCGCGCATGCGCAAGGGAGCTGCCTTCATTCTGCTCAGCCGCGCCGATGTCGTGGATTTCGAAGCGTTGATGGCGGCGGTTGCCTCTGGTCATATCGTTGCGGCGAGCGATGTCTATCCGGAGGAACCGCTCAGCGGGGATCATCCGGTGCGCAGTCTCAAGGGCTTCATCCGATCGGCGCATCGTGCTGGTGCGCTCGACAGTGCCTTCAAGAAGATGGGCGACATGGTGCTCGAGGATATGGACCTGATGGATCGCGGCCTGCCGCCGATGCGCTGCAAGCGGGCGGAGCGCGAGACGGTCTCGCGCATGCGGTCGAAGCCGGTTACCCGGAACTGACGGGTTACCTGGGCGAGTGCATTCTCGCTCCGACTCATCTATGTCTCGGCCATTGAGGAAATGGTGGGGACAGAGATGGCGAATCGGGAAATCGACCTGGCATATGCGGCGACCAGGGGTCGGCTGCCTGCCTTTCTAGGCATTGCCGCCGTCATCGCTATCATCATGCTCGTCCTCAGCTCGTGGTATACGATCGACCAGGGGGAGCGCGGCGTCATTCTGCGCACCGGCGCCATGGTCGGCACGGCCGAGCCGGGCCTGCATTTCAAGCTGCCGTGGATCGAAACCGTTGTCAAAATCCCCGTGACCCAGCAGGTGACCTACTGGACCTGCCAGAACGGCGCGAACTGCGAGGCCGGCGAGCATCCGCAGATGCAGGCCTATTCGCAGGACCAGCAGCCGGCCGATATGCGTGTGACCATTTCCTGGCATGTGCCGCCGGATGCGGTCGAGAAGGTCTATTCCGAATTCGGCTCGCTCGGTAATCTGGAATCGCGGCTGGTGTCGCGGCGGGCGCCGCAGGATGTGAAGACGGTGTTCGGTAAGTTCACCGCCGCCTCCGTCATCCAGAATCGGGCGCAGTTCAACACCGACGTTCAGGCGGCGATCGAGGCCGGCATTCAGGGGCCGGTGCAGATCGACAGCGTTCAGGTTGAGAATATCGACTTCTCCGACGCTTATGAGAACAGCATAGAGCAACGCATGCTGGCCGAGGTTGAGGTCCAGAAGCTTCGGCAGAATGCCGAGCGCGAGAAGGTGCAGGCGCAGATCACGGTAACGCAGGCCCAGGCGGCTGCTGATGCCCGCCGTGCCGATGCGCAGGCGCAGGCCGATGCCGTGCGGCTGCAGGCGGAAGCCGACTCACAGGCAATCCAGCTTCGTGGCGATGCCGAGGCGAAGGCGATCAAGGCGCGGGGCGATGCGCTCCGCGACAATCCCAACCTGATTTTCCTGACGCAGGCGGAAAAATGGAACGGGCAATTGCCGACCACCATGCTGCCGAATGGCTCCGTGCCGATGCTCAACCTCGATGCGCGGCAGAGTTCCGCCGTGCCGGCAGGACAGGAATAAGCCCAGCTCAGCCGGCCGGCCGGCTCAGCGATGCGCCGACCAGGGCACGAAGCGGCGTTCGATCAGCCGGACGGCGATCTCGAACAGGAAGGCGATCAGCGCGATGACGATAATGCCGCTGATGACGATATCGGTCACCAGGAACTGTGCCGCTGACTGGATCATGAAGCCCAGCCCTTGTGTCGCCGCGACCAGTTCGGCGGCGACAAGGGTGGACCAGCCGGCGCCGAGCGCGATGCGGATGCCCGTCAGGATCGAGGGGATAGCGCCCGGCAGGATGACGTGGCGCAGCACCTGTAATCTACCGGCACCGAAGGAGCGGGCCGCGTTGACATAGTCGACCGGAGCGGCCTTCACGCCGGCGGCGGTCGACAGGATGATCGGCGGCAGCATGGCGAGCGCGATGACGGTGATCTTCGAAGCCTCCCCGATCCCGACCCAGATGATGACCAGCGGCAGGTAGGCAAGCGGCGGCAATGGCCGCAGGAATTCGACGATCGGATCGAGGATACCCTTGCCGACACGGCTGGTGGCGATCGCCAGACCGGCGGGAATGCCGATCACCAGCGAGACGGCGAGGCCGCCAAAGATCCTGAGCAGGCTGGCGAAGGCGTGTTCGGCCAGCGTCGAATCGACGAAGCCGGTGACGTTCAGCGTGTAGAGCGCCTTGGCGACGGTCCAGGGCGAAGGCAGGAAGACCGGCGAGACGACGCCATAGGCCGCTGCAACAGCCCAGATCACCAGCAGCGCCAGCACGGTTGCGAGCGAGATCCACAGCGTCGAGCCGGATGAGCTGCTCTTGCCGACCGGGGCGGTTTCGGATTTGGCGGCGACGGTCGCGATCTTTTCGATATCGGCGGTCAAGCTGCCTCCCCCTCATTCTCGTCGTGGATCAGGCCGGTCAGCTCATCATGCAGCCGCTTGAATTCGGCGGACGCCTTGATGTCGGCAAGCGGTTCGCCGGCAAGGTAGCGCTTGCCGAAGGATAGCGGGATATCGGCGGTGATACGGCCGGGATTGGGCGTCAGGGTGATGACGCGGGTGGCGAGCAGCAGGGCCTCGTCGATGCTGTGGGTGATCAGCAGGGCGCCGGTGCCGCTTTCCGACCAGACCTTCAACAGGAATTGCTGCATGCGGGTGCGGGTGAGCGCATCCAGCGCGCCGAGCGGTTCGTCCATCAGCAGGAATCGCGGATCGGAGGCCAGTGCGCGGGCGATGCCGACCCGCTGGCGCATGCCGCCGGAGAGCTCCCAGATATTGCGGTCGCCGGCACCTTCCAGCCCGACCTTGGCCAGCAACCCATCGGCGCGGCGGCGGCGTTCTCCCTTCGCGACGCCATGCAGGCGCAAAGGAAAGGCAATGTTGTCGCGGGCGTCGAGCCAGGGATAGAGAGCGTCGTCCTGGAAGACGACGGCGCGGTCGGCCGCCGGTCCGTCGATCTCCTTGCCGTCGACAAGGATGCGCCCCTCGGTGGGCGTGAGAAAGCCGGCGGCGAGATTGAGCAGACTGGTCTTGCCCGAGCCGGAACGCCCGATGACAGTGACGAATTCGTCGGAGGCGATATGCAGCGTCAGATTGTCGAGAACACGGCGGGCATCCTGCCGGCGGCGGTCGCCGGGGAAATTCAGCGAGACGGATTGCAAGGAGAGGATGCTCATATGCGGGGACTCCAATGAATTGGCGCAGACGGGGAGCCCCTGCCTGCGCCAAGGGCATAAATCAAAGGCCGGTCTTGGCTGCGTCGGTGACGAACTTGGCGTTGACGTAGGGAGCGTAGTCTTTCAACACTGCCGGGACCTTGCCTTGCTCCAGTAGGAAGGCGGAGGTCTGGGCGATGGCCTTCACCGTGTCTCCGCCGAGGAACTGGGCGCTCGCCTGCTCCTTGAGCGTCGGGAAATAATAGCCCTTCAGCAGCTCCGGCACCTCTTCCGGCTTGGCGCCGGTGAGCTTGGCGATCTTGGCGGCTTGCGGCGACGAGGCGTTCCAGCTGGCCGGATCGGCGTGATAGGACGCATAGGCCTTGCCGGTGACCTGGACGAAGCTGGTCACGACGTCCGGATGGGCGTCGGCGAATTTCTTGCTGACGATCCAGGCGTCGAAGGTCGGACCGCCCCATTTAGCGACATCGCCCGAGGTCGCGAGGATCTTGCCGTTTTTCTTGATCTGCGAGAGAACCGGATCCCAGACATAGGCGCCATCAAGGTCGCCGCGTTCCCAGGCGGCTGCGATTTCCGGCGGCCGCAGGTTGAGGATCTGCACCGTCTTGGGATCGATGTTCCAATGTTTCAGCGCGGTCAGCAGGCTATAGTGCGAGGTGGAGACGAAGGGTGTGGCGATCTTCTTGCCCTTCAGGTCTTCCGGCTTGTCGATGCCCTTGACGGCAAGCGCTTCCGCCTCGCTGATATTGCCGACGACGTAGATGGCTTCGATCGGCAATTCGCGGCTGGCGGCGGCGGCAAGCGGTGAGGAGCCGACATAGCCGATGTCGATCGAGCCGGAGGCGATGGCGGCAACGACATCGGCGCCACCATCGAATTTATGCCAGCTGATCTTAGCGCCGGTTGCCTTTTCATAGTCGCCATCGGCCTGCGGCACGCGCGACGGCTCCACGATCGGCTGATAGCCGATGTTGAGCGTGACGTCGGCGGCATGGGCGTAGGAACCGAGCGTGGCGGCAAGAACGGCGGCGGCCGTGGTGGTCAGAAGGTGGCGTCGATTGATGGTCATGTTTCCCCCGGGCATAGTGTTT
>DASVPC010000082.1:0-18960 GCA_036383055.1 Rhizobium sp.
GCCGAGCGCCTTCAGCTTTGCCGCTTCGGCGTGTTCCTCGATGCCCTCGGCAACGACACGCAGTTCAAGCCCCTCGCACATGGCAAGCACGGCCTTGATGATATGCTCGGACACCCGGTCCGAATTCATGCGCGACACGAAGGCTCGGTCGATCTTCACCTTGTCGAAGATGAATTCGCGCAGGCGACCGAGGCTGGATTGGCCGGTACCGAAGTCATCCAGCGAGATGCGGACGCCGGCAGCCCTAAGGTCGGCAATGATGCGGTTTGCCGTTTCGGCCGAACTCATGACGGCGGTTTCGGTGATCTCCAGTTCCAGGCGATGCGGATCCAGCCCGACGCGGCCGAGAATGGCGAGGATGCTGCTGCTCGTGCCGGGGTCCATCAATTGCGCCGAGGACAGGTTGAAGGAGAGGAACAGTTCGCGCGGCCAGGACAGTGCCGCCTCGGCCGCCTTGCGCAGCAAGGTCTCGGAGAGGGCGTCGATGAAGCCGCGCTCCTCGGCGAGCGGCACGAAGACGGCCGGCGAGACGAAGCCGAGATCGGCGTCGTTCCAGCGCGCCAGAGCCTCAAAGCCGAGAACTGCGCTGCTGGCAAGCGAGACGATCGGCTGGAAATGCACGTCGATGGCGTCGGAAATGATGGCATTGCGCAGCGCCTGTTCGAGCTGCGTCGCGCGCTTCATCTCCTGGGCGATTTCCTTGGAATAGACGGTGATCTGGCCACGACCGCGGCGCTTGGAGCGATAGAGCGCGGTCTCGGTGTTTTTCAACAGATCGTCGAATTCCTCGCCGGCGAAGGGATAGATGGCAAAGCCGAAAGAGGCGGACAGGCGAACGTTGCGATCGCCGAGATCATAGGGCGCCGACAGCACTTCACGGATCATCTGCCCGAACTTTTCCGCACCGACGCGCTCGAAGACCAGCGGCAGCACGAAAGCGAATTCGTCGCCATCATGACGCGTCACGGTGGCGCCGTCGGGAATGCAGGCCTTGAGGCGGTGGGCGACCTGACACAGGATTTCGTCGCCGGCCTCGACGCCGAAGAGATCGTTGATGGGCTTGAAGGAATCGAGATTGACGATGCCGATGGTGAAGGGCGCGGGATCGCTGGCGCGCTCGACCGAAAGCAGCCGCGCCCGATCCCGCATGCGGTGGCGATTACCCAAACCCGTCAGCGGGTCGGTATATGCCATCGCCTGCAGCTCGTTCTGGCTGACTGGCGCGAGCGGTATTTCAGCCGATTTCATGTTCAGTCCCGACATTTTCTCCACCCGCCAAAGAGCATGACAACGAAGTCTTAACAAAGGATGGCAAGACTTCGGTCATTCCATACGGGCGATATCTGTGCATTAGCGTTGGCAGTTATGAGACTTGCCTGGCCTGGGCTTTACGGCTGCCACGCAGATATTTCTGGAACACGGTTTCAAGAATATCCGGGCTGACGGGCTTCAGGATGACATCGTCCATGCCGGCATCGGCGCATTCCTTGCGGTCACGCTCGAAAGCCTGGGTCAATACGCCGATGATCGGTGTGTGCGATCCGCTGTCCTTTTCGCTGCGGCGGATCAGTCTTGCTGCCTCAAAACCGTTGAGGCCCGGCAGTGAAATATCCATCAGGACCAGCTCCGGGCGATGCTCGCTCCACAGCCGCACGGCCTCATCGCCGCTCGGAGCGATCCTGTAGCGGTAACCGAGCCCCTCCAGGATTTGCGAGAAGACGATCTGGTTGATGTCATTGTCTTCAGCGACCAGGATCTGCAAGCCGTGCTCTTCGCCGCCGGCCGCGATCTGCCACTCCTCCACCCCGCCTTCGGCACTCTCGCCCGGCTTGCGGCGGATATTGCGGTTGAAATGCCGCGCAATCAGGAAGGTGAGTTCGGAGGCAAGCTGCGAGCCGTCCAGCGACAGCGCCGGGATACTCTGACGCTCCGCCAGTTCGACGCCGCGATTGCCGAGCTGGTTGTCGACGATCACCAGATCGATCTTGACCCCAAGCGAGCTCGCGACATCCAGGAACGCCGCCTCCTCGTTTTCATTGTGGACCGAGCAGGTGTCGAAGCCGTATTTGGCGAGCATCTTCAAGGCCGCCGTTTCAGCGGCGAGATCGCTGGTCACCACCAGGATTTTGCGGCCGGAGAAATTCTCGGGAACGAAGGTCTCCATGGCCGGAGGGCGGCGCGATAAGGTCTGAAGCGCTGCCATCGGCACATAGGCGCGCCGGTAGGAGCGATCGCCATTCTCCTTGATCTCCCTAGCGAGCGCGAATTCGTCGAAATCGGCTCCGTCCTTCGGCAGGTCCTGCATGGTGGCAATGAGAAAATAGCGGCCGGGCTTGCCGATGCGATGCTTTCTCGTGACCACGTCGCGCTCGATGCCATCGCGTGAGATCTGCCGTTGATGGGTGATCGACATTTCGCCGGTCTCGATGACATGCCGGTCGCTCTCCTCGAAGCGGTTGGCAAGGTCGGTGGAGAAGAGATCGGCGCCCTTGCGGCCCAGCACCTCCTCCGGCGTGGTCTGGTATTTGTCGCTGAACGCCTTGTTGACCGCGACATAGACCATGTTGCAGTCCTTGACGAAGAGCGGAAACGGCAGGTTATCGAGAATATCCTCGGTGAGCTGCACGCGCTCCATATCGATGCGCCACTGCTCCTCGCGTTTCTTCGCCTCGGAAATATCAGAGAGAATGCAGACGCCGAACCCCGATGGCAACCGGCGCTTGACGAAGCGGACCCAGCGATCCGCACCAAGGCGCTCCGTCGTCTCGAACCGCTCGCGCCAATGGGAGGCAATGCGCTGCGATATCCAATCGTCGCGCGTTACCGTCGGTTTCGCCTGGCCGTCCGGATGCCGCACGCCGGTATCGAAAACCGCGCTGAGATAATCCCGCAGCCGTGTCGATGGTTGCAGGAATTGCGGCGGGATAGGGAAGAAATTCAGGACCTGGCGGCTGGCAAACAGCAGCAGGTCGTTCTTGTCATAGATGAGGACGGCGCTGGAAAGCCCATCGCAGACGGCATCGAACAGTGCCGCCTGCAGATTGCCGTCCGACGGCGCATCTTCAGTCATTACTGCAAAGGCTGCCTTGCCAATCTCGGCAGTCATTCGTCCGCTTCCTACATCTATCCGATTACGGCACGCCAAAGCTTGAGAGCCGCGATAGCTCTCGAGATCAATTTGTGGAGACATCATGCTGGCATGGGTGCTTGAAACAGGCGGAAGCCGGCTCATGAAGAGATGACGGCCACCAACCTGCCGCCAAGAGCCGTTATGCGTGCAAAAAGCGCGCCGCCTGCAATCATTTCAAGTTTTCCAAGGGCAACCTGTCATCTTTCCCTTAATCATTGATTAAATTCATGAACAAAGCCCCTCGAGCCGAATCGGGTGGATGAGGAAAGGCAAAGAGCGTTTTCTCTTTCCAGTTCGCCGCGAATCCACGAAAATGCAAAGATGACCATCAAGCAACTCTCTGAAACCCTGATCAACCAGATCGCCGCCGGCGAAGTCATCGAGCGGCCGGCGAGCGCTGCCAAGGAGCTGATCGAGAACGCGCTCGATGCTGGCGCGACCCGCATCGAGATCGCGACGGCCGGCGGCGGCAAGGCGCTGCTGAGGGTCAGCGACAACGGCTCCGGCATGGAACAGGCGGATCTCGAGCTCGCCATCAAACGGCATTGCACCTCGAAGATTTCCGATACTCTGGACGATATCCGCACGCTCGGTTTCCGTGGCGAGGCTCTGCCCTCCATCGGCTCGGTGGCGCGGCTGTCGATCGCCAGCCGCAGGGTCGGCAGCGCCGGCGGTGCCGAGATCGCGGTAGCCGGCGGCAAGGTGCTGCATCTGCGCCCGGCAGCCTCCAATCCAGGCACGATCGTCGAGGTGCGCGACCTGTTCTTTGCGACGCCGGCGCGGCTGAAATTCCTGAAGACCGAGAAGGCCGAGGCGGCGGCGATCACCGAAGTCGTCAAGCGCATGGCAATCGCCTTCCCGCAGGTGCGCTTCGTGCTCTCCGGCAGCGACCGCTCGACACTGGAATTTCCGGCAACGGGCGACGACCGTCTCGCCCGCATGGCGCAGGTGCTCGGCAAGGACTTCAAAGACAATGCCATAGAGCTCGACGCCGAACGTGAGGATGTGCGCCTCACCGGCTTTGCCGGCGTGCCGACCTTCAATCGCGGCAACTCCGCGCATCAATATGCCTTCGTCAACGGCCGGCCGGTGCAGGACAAGCTGATCCTGTCGGCGATCCGCGGCGCCTATGCCGAGACCATACCGTCCGGGCGCTATCCCATTGCCGTCCTGTCGATCACGCTCGATCCGGCCCTCCTCGACGTCAACGTGCATCCAGCGAAGTCCGATGTCCGCTTCCGCGATCCCGGCCTGGTGCGCGGCCTGATCGTCGGCGCCATCCGCGAAGCTTTGGCCCGCGAGGGCGACCGCGCCGCCACGACGGGCGCCGACGGCATGCTACGCGCCTTCACCTCCGGTTTCCAGCCGGGATGGCGGCCCTCCACTCCGAGCGCGCCCTGGACGCCCGAGGCCTCGCCATCACGGCCCTATCAGCCGGCAGCCAACGGATATGGCTTCAGGGAGCGGCCGCAAGCCGCCTTCGACGGCCTGACCATGCCGACCGCCCGGGCCGAAAGCATACCCTCCGTCGAGGCGGTGCATGCCGAGGAACCGGCCCGCTTTCCCTTGGGTGCTGCCCGCGCGCAACTGCATGAGAACTATATCGTTGCGCAGACCGATGATGGCCTCGTCATCGTCGATCAGCATGCGGCACATGAGCGGCTGGTGTTCGAGGAGATGCGCAAGGCGCTGCATTCCAAGCGCCTGTCTTCACAGGTCCTACTCATTCCCGAGATTGTCGATCTGCCGGAAGAGGATTGCGACCGGCTGATGGTGTTTGCCGATGAGCTTGGCGAACTCGGCCTTACCGTCGAGCGCTTCGGCCCCGGCGCGATTGCGGTGCGCGAAACGCCGGCCATGCTTGGCGAAGTGGATGCGCAAGGGCTGATCCGGCAGTTGGCCGACGAGATCGCCGAGTGGGACACGGCCTCCGGCCTTGCCGCCAAGCTCGAATATGTCGCCGCCACCATGGCCTGCCACGGCTCGGTGCGCTCCGGCCGACGGCTGCGGCCGGAGGAGATGAACGCGCTCTTGCGCCAGATGGAGGCAACGCCGGGTTCGGGCCAGTGCAATCACGGCCGGCCCACCTATATAGAACTGAAGCTCTCCGACATCGAACGGCTGTTCGGACGGAGTTGAGCGTCGATATCGTCGAAAGAACTGGAAAAGTCCGGTCCGGCGCGTTATGGCAAACAAGAGTTAAAGATCAAGGACGGCAGCAGATGAATCTTTTTGAGGGACATGGAAACCGCGAGGCGAAGGTTCGCTATCTCGACGGCGATTTCCAAATCCTCATGCCGGGCTCCTATGTCGTTTGCGCCATGACCGGCCGGCATATCGCGCTCGATGAGCTGCGCTACTGGAGCGTCGCCCGGCAGGAGCCCTATGCCGACGTGATATCCTCGCTGGAGGCCGATAAGCGCGCCGGTGTGCTTCCGAACCAGAAACGGTAGTCTCTACTTCTCCCCACTGGGTAGAAGGGTTTTCCCGGTCCAACCTTCCCGCAGGCGGCGTTCCCGTGCCGCAGCGATTGCCCGGTCGATGATCAGCTCCGGTGCATGGGGGTCATCGAAGACCATCGCGATTTCGATGACACGGCAGTGTGCCAGCAGTTCGTCGGCACGGCCGTGATGGCCGATCAGGCGGACATAATCCTTGGAGGTGGTGACGATCTCGAGACCGTCATGGGCTGCAATATCGAGAATATCGGCGATCTCATCCTCTTCCAGATGCTCGTGATCGCCGAAGGTGCGGCGAACCGCGATACTGGCGCCGAGCGACTCGACCGTACGGAAGAATTTGGTGGGATCGGCGATACCGGCGAAGGCGAGTACCTTGCGCCCGCGCAGATCCTCCTGACCCAGCACCTTGATCGAGGCGGAAAAGAATGGCTTCCCGGCTCTTGCCGCCAGCCGCACGATCCGGTCGGCGGCGTTGCCTTCTTCGACTTTCAGCAGCCCCGAGGTATAGCCCAGCTGCGTCCGCAGCGGGGCGCGCACCGGACCGCCGGGAACGAGATGCCCGTTGCCAATGCCGCGCGTGGCGTCGATGACGACCAAGGCATAGTCGATGGCGAGCTGCGCGCTCTGGAAACCGTCGTCCATGATGATGAGATCGGCGCCTTCGCGCACCAGCCGCTCCGCGCCATCGGCACGGCGGCGCGCGATCACCGTCAGCGCCTCGCGGGCAAGCAGCAGCGGTTCGTCGCCGACGGCGGTCGCGTGGTGATCATGGGGATCGACTACGGTCGTCACATCGAGCGAGCCGCCATAGCCACGGCTGAGGAAGCCGGGCTTCAGCCCCTTGGCTTTGGCGGCACGGGCAAGCGCCAGCGCCGTCGGCGTCTTGCCGGCGCCTCCGACCGTGAAATTGCCGACGCAGATAACCGGCACCGGAACGGAAGCGCGGCGGCCGTGTACCATGCGATGGCCGGCCACACGGCCGTACAGGAAGGAAAAGGGCGAAAGCCCCCAGGCCCGCCAATCCGGCTTCCGCCACCAGAACGGCGGTGCTTCCGATACCATGCTCTAATCCCGTCTCGCGTAGGCTGTTGCGCCATACGATCTCAGCAAGGCGGCAAGAAAGGGCAGATCAGACGAAAAAGCAAGCCTCGCCGGCATCACGCCGGCTGAGCGGCCGGCAACAGGCTTTCCAGCTCGGTGATGTCGTTCAGGCAATAATCGGAGGCCGCAGCCAGCGATTCGCGCGAACCGGTGCCCGTCAGCACGCCGACCTTCAGACCCGCTCCGGCATTCTGCCCCATGTGCAGATCATGATTGTTGTCGCCGACGACGGCGATCTGCCCGGGGGCAAGGCCGGTCGCCTTCGCAAAGCCGAGCACCATGCCTGGCTCCGGCTTGGTGCCGAAACCACTATCGTAGCCGGCGATATAATCGACATAATCCAGGAAGCCGAAGCGGCGTGCCGTCTGGCGGATCGAGCGCTCATTGTCGCTGGAGGCGACGCCGAGCTTGTAGCCCCGCTCGTGCAGCCGGCGGAAAAATGCCGCGAGATCGGTGACCGGCGAGGAGAAATCGGCGGCGTGGGAAAACAGCGCATCGAGCTTTTCCGTCAACTCCACCACGTCCACCTTGGAGCCGGCGGCAACGAGACCCTCGGAAATCTGGC
The DNA here is from genome assembly GCA_036383055.1 of Rhizobium sp. GTDB lineage: Bacteria > Pseudomonadota > Alphaproteobacteria > Rhizobiales > Rhizobiaceae > Rhizobium. The sequence continues at coordinate 7,259 of DASVPC010000082.1, forward strand.
GGGTATTGCCAGCGGCGAGCAGGCTGTCCGGCACGATATGTCCGGTGACCGGATCCATGCCACAGGCGGAAAGCAGATGATCGGCGAGCGCTGCATCACCTTGAGCGGCGATGCTGGCAAGCTCGCGATTGACCGGCAACCAGCTCGCGTCATAATCCAGCAGCGTGCCGTCCTTGTCGAACAGAATGCCCGCGATCGCCTCCAGCTTCACCGCACCCATGGAATGCTCCCCCTCTTACCCCTGCGCCATTGTCTTCGGCATCAGCCGCGCCTTCACGGTCAGCGGATTGATGTAAGGCTCCAGCCCCTTGATGGTCGCGGCCAGCGCTCCGCGCATCTCATGGACCGCGATGAAGCCCGCATCGATCATACCGCGCCGCGCCGCGTCGTTGGTCAAAAGATAATGGACGCCCCGCGCCAGCATCTCGGTGTCGCGCACCATGCGGGCGCTGCCGCGCCGGGCGAGCAATTGATAGGCGTCGCGGAAATTCTGGACATGGCCACCCGTCAGGATGGCGCAGCCGAGCATGGCCGGCTCCAGCGGGTTCTGCCCGCCTTCGTTCAGCAGCGACTTGCCCATGAAGGCGACGTCGGTCATGCGCAGATAGAGACCCATCTCGCCGATCGTGTCGCCAAGGAAGACATCGACATCTGGCGAAAGCACATCGTTACGGGTGCGGCGGGCGACCTTCAGCCCCTGTTCGACGAGCATCGCCTCGATCGCGTCGCAACGCTCGGGATGGCGCGGCACGATGATGGTCAGCTGCCCATCATGCTCCGCCAGCGTCTTGTGGACGATGGCGGCGGCATGCTCCTCGCCCTCGAAGGTGGAGACGGCAGCCCAGGTCTTGCGGTTGCCGATCTGCTTCATGTAGCGGGCGAGCGTCGGCGCATCATAGGGCGGCGCATCGGTATCCACCTTCAGATTACCGGACTTGATGACCTGCAGCGCGCCGAGATCGCGGAAGCGTTCGGCATCGAGATCGGATTGGGCCACGACCAGCGCCAACTTTTCGAACAGCGCCTCGGAGAGCGACGGATGTCCGCTCCAGCGGGCAAAGGAGCGATCCGATATGCGGGCATTGACGAGGATCTGCGGAATACGCCGGCGCTCGAGTTCCAGCACGGTGGCGGGCCAGATTTCGGATTCGGCGAAGATGGAGCAATCGGGCTGCCAGTATTCGAGGAAGCGGCTGACGGCCGGCTTCAGGTCCAGCGGCACATATTGGTGGATAACCTCGTTACCGAGACGTTCCTGCGTGACCTTGGCCGACGTCATCGTTCCCGTGGTCAAAATGACGTGAATGTCACGGCGGCGGATTTCGCGGATCAAGGGAACCACAGCCGAGGTCTCGCCGACGCTTGCGGCATGGAACCAGACCAGCGGCCCCTGCGGGCGGTTGGCGCTGGCATAGCCGGACCGCTCCAGCCGGCGGGAGCTGTCTTCCTTGCCCTTGGCGGCACGGAACGCGAGATAAGGTCCGATCAAAGGATAGATCGCAATGCCGCCAAAGCGGTAGGCACCCAAAGCGAGGCGCGCCCTGAGGCTGCTCATCTCGACTGCCTCCGATCCAAGCTGATCGTCATCGATGCCAAATCCCAATTGTTCAACGGCCGAAAGATCGGCCGATTCTTGGTTTCGATTGCGTCAAAAATACCGCGTGATAACCGGATTGAAAGCGACAACGCCCCTCCGGACGGCAATATCAAATATAAAATGGAGCGAAACGCCGCTTTAGGATGCCTTGTCCGGATCAAGCAAACGATGCAGATGGACGATGAAATAACGCATATGAGCATTGTCGACCGTCTGCTGCGCCTTCGACTTCCAGGCCGTCAGTGCGGTCGCATAGTCGGGATACATGCCGACAATGTCGAGCTCGTTCAGATTGCGAAACTGTACTTCTTCGAGATTCTCCAATTCCCCGCCGAATACGAGGTGCAGGAGCTGTTTTTTGCCACTGGAGTTCGTCATTTTCGTCTCTTTCTGCTGTCGTCCCCCTCCGCACTTCCTCTGCGGGATTTTGACCCAAACGTCAACCGTCTCGTCTGTGGGCAAGCTGGCGCAGAAGCTCCGGCAAGTGGACAGCCGGTGCACCGCAGAGTTCGCCGTGGGTGACATCGGCGCGATTGTAATTGAGAGCTTGACCCGAAAGATCGACTAGCGCGCCGCCCGCCCGTTCCATGATGAGATCGGCGGCGGCCAGATCCCAATCGTGGGAATTGCGCTTGACGATCGTCCCCTCAAGCCGGCCGTCGGCAACCATGGCAAGGCGGTAAGCGAGCGAGGGCACATGCTTCACCCGCTCGATCGTCTTGCGAAAATCCGGGCTTAGTCCGTGAAGCGCGTCCTCGGCGGTGGCAAGCCTATGGATATCCTGCCCCATCCTGTCGGAAACGGTGATCGGCTCGCCATTCTTCAGCGCTGGGCCGTCCGTGCTTGCGACGAACAATTCGTTCAGCGCCGGTGCGTAGAGCACGCCCGCGGTCGGACGCCCATTGGTGACGACGGCGACGCTGACGCACCACAGATCGAGCCCCGAAAGGAAGCCGCGCGTACCGTCGATCGGATCGACGACGAAAACGGTCTCATGCGACAGCCGCTCGGCATCGTCATCGGTCTCTTCCGAAAGCCAGCCGTAACCGGGGCGCGCCGGACGCAGGATGGAGGCAAGCGTCTCGTTGGCGGCGAAATCGGCCGCACTGACGGGCGAACGCCCCTCGTTCTTCCACCAGACCTCGGGTGACTGTCGAAAAAAGCCAAGGGCGACTTCGCCGGCCTGACGCGCCGCCTCGACGATCAGGTCCAGGTCGCTTAGCGCGTCACCCTTCTGGCTATCGTTCATTCACAACGTCCAATCTCTGGCTGGCTATATGCTGGCCATGATCTTGTCCGAAAACCGCTGCGCGCTTTTCGGGATCACAGTCAACATCCGGCCAGTGTCATGCCCTCAATGGCGAGTGTCGGCGCGGCAACGCTGAAATCGCGGTCGATATCGTTGGCCTGCGTCACGCGCATGAACATATCCTTGAGGTTGGAGGCGATCGTCACCTCCGAAACCGCGAAAGTCAATTCACCGTTCTCGATCCAGAAGCCCGTGGCGCCACGGCTGTACTCGCCGGTGATCATGTTGACGCCCTGCCCGATCAGCTCGGTGACGTAGAAACCGTTGCCCACATTGCGGATCAGCTCTTCCGGCGAGATATCGCCGGGCTCCAGCGCCAGATTGGAGGAGGACGGCGACACCGACGTACCGCCACGCGCGCCGCGGCCGTTGGTCCTCAAACCGCCGATCTCGCGCGCCGTCGAGGTGGACAGGAACCAGTGCTTCAGCACGCCGTCCTCGATCATCACCAGCCGCTTGCCGGTTACACCTTCACCATCGAAGGGACGCGAGGCGGAACCGCGCACGATCAGTGGATCGTCGGTGATCGACAGGCCGGCCTTCAACACCTGTTGGCCCATCTTGTCGCGCAGGAAGCTGCTCTTGCGGGCAACCGACGCGCCGTTGATCGCGCCGGCGATATGACCGACGAAGCCACGCGCCACGCGCGGGTCGAAAACGACGGTCACATCCTTGCCGGTCGGGACCTGGCGCGGATTGACGCGCTTGACCACCCGCTCGCCGGCCCGGCGGCCGATCTCCTCGGACGCATCCAGATCGGCGAAATAGAGGCGGCTGTCGAAATCATAATCCCGCTCCATGCCGGTGCCCTCGCCGGCAATGACGCTGACGGAGCGGCTGAAACGGGATCCCATGTAGTGGCCGGCAAAGCCATGCGAGGTGGCAAGCACGATGCCGCCCATGCCGGCGGATGCGCCCGAGCCGGACGAATTGCTGACGCCGGGAACGGCAAGCGCCGCCTCTTCCATCGCCAGCGCCGCGTCGCGCAACTCAGCCGACGAAACCTCGGTCGGATCGAAGAGATCGAGATCAGGATAGCTCTTGGCGAGATCGGCTTCATCGGCGAGGCAGGCGAAGGGATCTTCCGGCGAGACCTTGGCCATGGTGACGGCGCGCTCGGCGAGCGCCTGCAGGTCGAAGCCGGGATTGGCCGAAACGCTGGCGACGCGATTGCCGACAAAGACCCGCAGCGAAAAATCATCGCTTTCGGAGGATTCTGTGCCCTCGACCTTGCCGAGACGAACGCTGACGGATTGCGCGCGCGAGCGCACGACGACGGCATCGGCCGCATCCGCCCCGGCTTTCCGGGCGAGGTCGATCAACTGGCTGGCGCGGGAAAGCAGAGTGGCGGAATCGATTTCTGAGGACATGATTTGGCCTTTCCTTCGCGTTCCATTTATTGTGCACTACATAAAGCTACAAGGGCGGCCAAGCCGATTCTTGTCCGAATGTCGTCACGCATGGTTGTTTCTGACGATCATGTGCTGCAACACCGCCTGCCCCATAGAAAGAAACAGACGATGTCCGCGCCGAACGCCCTCTTCACCGAAACCCTCATGCTGCTCGGAGGTGCCGTCGTCACCGCGCCGATCTTCAAGAAATTGGGGCTCGGCACCGTGCTCGGCTATCTCGCCGCCGGCGTCGTCATCGGCCCTGTGCTGCATGGCATCGGGGATAGCGAAGCCGTGCTTGCGGTGGCGGAGCTCGGCGTCGTCTTCCTGCTCTTCATCATCGGCCTGGAATTGAAACCTTCGCGCCTTTGGCAGATGCGTCGCGACATTTTCGGGCTCGGCACGGCACAAGTGGTGCTCAGCGGACTGGCGCTGACGCTCGCCGCCTATCTCGCCAATATCACCGGCTGGCGCGGCAGCATCATCGTCGGCTTCGGCCTGGCGCTGTCGTCCACGGCGTTCGCCATGCAGATCCTCGAGCAGGAAGGCGACGTCAACACGAAATACGGCCAACGCTCCTTCTCCATGCTCTTGCTGCAGGATCTGGCGATCGTGCCGCTGCTTGCCCTCGTCACCGTTCTCGACGGGCCGAAGGAAGCGACCAATCCGATACCGGACCTTGCCATTGCCGTCGGCGCCGTCGCGGCGATGATCATCGCCGGGCGCTACCTGCTGACGCCGCTGTTCCAGGTCATCGCCCGCACCGGCGCGCGCGAGGCGATGATCGCGGCCGCTTTGCTAGTCGTCATGGGTTCTGCGACCTTGATGCAGCTCGCCGGCCTCTCGATGGCGATGGGCGCCTTCCTCTCCGGCGTGATGCTGGCCGAATCCTCCTATCGCCACGAGCTGGAGGCGGATATCGAGCCCTTCCGCGGCGTGCTGCTCGCTATCTTCTTCATCGCCGTCGGCCTGTCGCTGAAGCTGGACGTCATTGTCGACAACTGGGTGCTGATTGTGCTCGCCGTGCCGGTCCTGATGGTCATCAAGGGCGTGGTCATCTATGCACTCTGCCGCGCGACCGGCTCCTCGCATAATGATGCCATCCGCATCGCCTGTCTGTTGCCGCAAGGCGGCGAATTCGGCTTCGTGCTGTTCAGCACGGCCAGCGCCAGCGGCGGGCTCTTCTCGGCCAGCACGGCCTCGATGCTGATCGCGATCGTGACGCTCTCCATGGCGCTGACGCCGCTGGGCTCCGCACTCTCGAAGCGCCTGTTGTCCGGCGATACGCACGAGGAGCTGGACGAGGATTTCGAGGGCGCGGGCTCCGACGTGCTGATGATCGGCTTCTCGCGTTTCGGCCAGATCGCTGCACAGATCCTGCTGGCCGGTGGCCGTGACGTCACCGTCATCGACTTTTCCGCCGACCGCATCCGCCAGGCTTCCAACTTCGGCTTCCGCATCTATTTCGGCGATGGCACCCGCAAGGATGTGCTGCGCTCGGCCGGCATCGACCACGCCAAGATCGTCGTCGTCAGCACGCATCACCGCGAGATCACCGACAAGATCGTCGAACTGGTGCAGACGGACTATCCGCACGCACGCCTCTTCGTCCGCTCCTATGACCGCATCCACTCGATCGAGCTGCGCAACAAGGGCGTCGACTACGAGCTGCGCGAGACGCTGGAATCCGGTCTGCTCTTCGGCCGCCGTACGCTGGAAGCCCTCGGCGTCAGTGAGGCCGAGGCCTTTGAGATCGGCGAAGATATCCGCAAGCGTGACGAGCAGCGGCTGGTGCTGCAGGCAAGCGAAGGATTACAGGCCGGGCGCGACATGCTCTATTCACGGCCGGTCAAGCCGGAACCGCTGGTCAAACCCAAGCGCGCCGCCGACGTCTTCAGCGACGACGACGATCTCTCGGCATTGCCGGAGGAAGAGCCGGAACGGGCTTAATTCTTCGCGGTGATTACCCTGTCGAGGGCGAACTTCAACTCGTCCTTGACGCCTGCCGACATGGCAAGGATCTCGCGTGCCTTCAGGAAATCGAGCACACCGGTGCGGCCGACGGAGGGCCGCAGGAAGATCTGCGGGGCAAGTAGCCGCAGCTTGAGGGCGATGTTGGACTGCATGGTCAGCTGACCGGCGCCGAACAGGCTCTCGATGCGGTTCGGAATTTGGGTGCCGTCGCCTTCCGGTCCGCCGACGACGTCGATGCCGATGATGATATCGGCAAGCCCAGCCAGATGCTCGTAGGGGACCGGGTTCATGATACCGCCGTCGATCATCACCCGCTCGCCGACCTTGACCGGCATGAAGACGGCGGGAATGGCGGCGGAGGCGGCCAGCACCGGGAAGAGCTCACCCTTTTCGGTCACGACCTCGGTCTGATCGTAATAATCCGTCGTCACCACTTTCAGCGGGATATGCAGCTCGGAAAAGTCTTCGGGAAAGCTCGAAGGCATGAAGGCGCGCAGGATACGCTCGAGATTGAACTGGCCGAACCGGAATTTACGAACGCTCGCCGGCCTCAGGCTCCAGATCTTGTTGAGCACGGCCGGGCGGTTGCCGACCGAGGCGAGCGTATAGTCGCGGATTTCCGCGCCGCTCATGCCGGCCGCCATCGCCGCGCCCATGATCGAGCCGATGGAAGCGCCGGCAATCGCAACCGGGCGAATGCCGAGTTCGTCCAGCGCCTCAATGATGTGGATATGGGCAAGACCACGCGCGCCACCGCAGCCGAAGGCAACCGCGACGCTCGGCGTGCTTGATGTCGCGAGCGTATAGTCGCTCCCGACAAAATCAGCATAATCGCCCATGGTCGTCTCCCTCCGCCGCTAGGCTTGCCGGGGCTGATAACGGAAGAAATGCATCTTGCTGTCGCCGAAGGTCCTCTCTTCGAGGAAGAGAAAATCCGGGGCAACGGTTATCGCGACGTCGGCGCGCTCCTCGAGGATCGCCAATGCGCCAGGCACCAGCCAGCGGCCGGCAGCAGCCGCCGCAAAGGCTTTCTCACCCAGACCCTTGCCATAGGGCGGATCGGCGAAGAGGAAATCGAAAGGCTCGAGATTGCCGACGCTGCCGAGATCGGTGGCGTCGCGCCGCATCATGCGCGTGCGGCCATGCAGGCCGAGCGCATCGATATTTTCCCAGAGCAGGCCACGGCCCTCGACACTGCTTTCGACGAAGAGGACGTGACGGCAGCCGCGCGAGGCGGCTTCCAGGCCGACGGCGCCCGTGCCGGCGAAGACATCCATCATACGGGTGCCATCGAGCGCCTCGGGATAGGCATGGCTCAGAATATTGAACAGGCTCTCGCGCGTGCGGTCCGCCGTCGGACGAATATCGTTCGACTTCGGAACCGCAAGCGACCGACCACGAAACTCACCGCCGACGATCCGCACCGCGCGTTAACCCCTTCCGCCCTTCGGGCCACCCTTGCCGGGGCCACCACGGCTCGGACCACTCCGGTTAGGACCACCGGACGGACGTCCGGCGCCACCGGGTTTGCCGGAGAAGCCACGGGCACCGCCAGGTTTTCCGGAAGGCTTGCCGCCGAAGGATTTACCGCCGCCCGGCTTCTTGCCGAAAGGCTTGCCGGCCGGCCGGTCACCGGCAGGACGGTCTCCACGGGGCGGACGATCACCAAACGGCCGATCGCCGCGAGGGCGCTCGGAGCGCTGCTCGCCATCGAAAGACCGGGCGCGCGGACGCTCGTCGCCCTCGGCGCGCGGCCGACGGTCGCCGGTGGGACGATTGCCACGGGGCTTGTCACCATACGGACGGTCACTGCGGGGCTTGTCGCCATAAGGGCGGTCACCGCGCGGCTTATCACCGAAGGGCCGATCGCCACGTTCACCGCGGGGACGATCGCCAAAGGCTTTATCTCCACGGGGCTTATCACCATAGGGACGATCACCACGAGGCTTGTCGCCGAAAGGACGGTCGCCGCGCGGCGGACGATCCCCGAATGGGCGGTCGCCACGGGGACGGTCGGAGCGCTTGCGGTCGGAACCTTGGTCATCGCCGCGCGCCGTGCGTGGTGCTTCCTCGCTCGCGCGGATCCATTCGCCATCCGCCTCGGCGACGCGGTTGACGCGAACGCGCGGGCCTTCGTCGGGACGGTCGAAGCCGCTGCGCTGCGGGCGCTCGGGCTCGCCGCGCTTGGCGGCAGTCCTGGTATTCTTGGCGGCCTTCGCGGCAGCCTTCTCGCCGAGCGGACGGGCGCCGGGCGCCATCCAGACATTGGCGTTGCGGCGCGCGCCGAGCGGCGGCCGCTTCGGGCGGTCATCTTCCTTATGGCCGCCTTCGCGGCGTCCTTCGTCACGACGATCGTCGCGCTTGGTGTCGAGACGGCCCAAGGCGCGCTCGCGCTTGTCCTCGGGGCGCTCGCGGTCGCGCCTCGGGCGCTCCTCTTTCGCGGCACGCTCCGGCTTGGCCTCAGCCTCATCCTCGCCGGCAGGCGCCGAGGCGTTGTAAAGCGGCGCATCGAAATTCGCCTTGGCGTCTTCGACCAGGCGGGGACCAAGCTGATCGCGCAGCGTGCGGCCGCGCACCTCCAGCACCCGGCCTTCCGGCAGATCGCCGAGCTGGAACGGGCCGTAGGAAATACGGATCAGGCGGTTGACCTCGAGACCGAGCGCACCGAGCACGTTCTTGATTTCGCGGTTCTTGCCTTCGCGCAGACCCATGGTGATCCAGACGTTGGAACCCTGCGTGCGGTCGAGCGTCGCCTCGATCGAGCCGTAGAGCACGCCGTCGACGGCAATGCCTTCCTTCAGCTTGTCGAGTGCTTCCTGATCGATCTCGCCATGGGCGCGCACGCGGTAGCGGCGCAGCCAGCCGGTGGTCGGCAGTTCCAGAACGCGGGCGAGACCACCGTCATTGGTGAGCAGCAGCAGGCCTTCAGTATTGATGTCGAGACGGCCGATCGACATGACGCGCGGCAGTTCCTCCGGCAGATTGTCGAAAACGGTCGGGCGCCCCTCAGGATCGGCATTGGTGGTCACCAGGCCGGCCGGCTTGTGATAGAGCCAGAGGCGCGTGCGCTCGATGCCGCGGATCGGCATGCCATCCACCTCGATCTTGTCGGCGAGCGTCACGTTGACGACCGGGCTGTCCAGCAGCACGCCGTTCAGCCGCACGCGGCCGTCCATGATCATGCGCTCGATGTCGCGGCGAGACGCCACGCCGGCGCGCGCCATCACCTTGGAAATGCGCTCGGCCTTTCCATCACCACCGTCGGTCTCGGCCGCCACCCTGGCGGGTGCTGCCTTCATCGGTTTGGCGTCGTCGCGTTTCATCGCCGGCTTCGTCTTGGTGTCGCGGGTAAAGGGTTTTGGCCCAGGCCGCTTGGGCTTGTCATTCATTGTCATTTGTTGTTTGCCTGAATTTTTAAGGCGTGTTCCTATCAGGTCACGCCCCTGCGGTTAAGTGGAAAATCTTAAATGGCGAATACAAATCACTTCATGAAGCTGGCGCTCGCCGAAGCACGGAGCGCCGGAGCGCGTGGTGAAGTGCCGATCGGTGCCATCCTGGTGCTCGACAATGCCGTCATCGCCAAGGCCGGCAACCGCACCCGCGAGCTCAACGACGTCACCGCCCATGCCGAAATCGCCGCGATCCGCATCGCCTGCGAGGCGCTCGGCCAGGAGCGCCTGACGGGCGCCGATCTCTATGTGACGCTGGAGCCTTGCACCATGTGCGCGGCGGCCATCTCATTTGCCCGCATCCGCCGCCTCTACTATGGCGCGGAAGATCCGAAGGGTGGCGGGGTGGACAATGGCGTGCGCTTCTATCGCCAGCCGACCTGCCATCACGCGCCGGAGGTCTATTCGGGCATTGCCGAACGGGATGCGTCCGACATTCTCAAGGAATTCTTCCAGCTGAAACGTCAGGAAGACTAAAAAGCGGCGGTTTAGGCCGCCGCTTCATGCTCGGAAAGACTTATTGGAACGGCTTCCACCAGCTGCTGCTGTTGGACTGCTGCGCTGCCTCGGCATCCTTCTTGCGCTGCTTTTCCTTCTTGCTCTCGGGCGTGCCGACATCGCTGAGCGCCGCCGGGTCGGAAACCTGGCGATATTGCTGCGGCGGATCGATCAGATAGCGGCGCTGATCATAAGTGCCGGCCTGATCCTGGCGCGCAGCGCGATAGGCTGCCGTCTGCTCTACTTCCGTCTTGCGGTTGCGGCCGCTGTCGGCCTGAGCAAGCGGCGAGCGATAATTGACGTCGTTCTTGTTCTGGTCGGCCTCTTCAGCCAGGCGCTTGCGCGCGTCTTCCGGCGATTCGAGCCAAGCCGGGTTATCCTTGCTCGCCAGCGTCTGCTGCGGCGCGGTCAAGGCGTCCCTCTGGTTTGCAGCGGGGAGAACCAGGCCGGGGCGGTTCGGATAAACAACACCCTTGTCCTTCGGCGTGGCCGCCGAAACAGAGGCGATGTCGCCAAGGTCGTCCAAGAGCTGGACGCCAGCGGTCTTGTCCGTGCCGTAGCTCGGGCTGCTCAAGCAGCCGGACATCAGACCGCAGCCAACCACGAGTGCCGCCAAGCTGACGCCAACACGAACCTTATGCATCGCTCTCATGAAAACCCTTCCCAGCCATGCCGGTACATCTATAGCAGACCCCAATTCATGCCAACTGCCGCAAAAATCGGGCCATTTTCAGGCAGCTTTTACCGGATGAACGCCGCGAAGGCAATTCACCCGGCAATTTTCTTCAGTTGACGGCCGCCAGCTCGCGCAGGGCCGCGGCATCACGCGCCGAGACGTCGGGATATTCCGAATCGGACCCGACATCCGTGGTGATGCGCCAGGAACGGGCGCATTTGCGGCCTTCGGCCAGTGCCGGCACGACGCTCACCTTGGCTCCGTCATCCAGTCGGAAAGCATCGGCGGGGCCTTCGCCAGCGTTGACGGTGATGCCGGAGGTGATGCAGATCTCGGCCAGATCCTGCCCTTCCAGCGCCTTCAGGAGCTCCGGATCAGCGACGTAGACGACGGGAGCGGCTTCCAGCGAGGAGCCGATGCGCTTGTCCTTGCGCTCGATTTCCAAAGCGCCGGTGACGACGCTGCGCACGGCGCGGATCTTCTTCCACTTCTCGGCCAGCGCCTCGTTCTTCCATTCGGCGGGAACGGCGGGGAACTGTTCGAGATGCACGGAGACCGCCGACGGGTTGCGCGACAGCCATGCTTCTTCCGTGGTGAACGGCAGCATCGGTGCCAGCCAGGTCACCATGCAATCGAAGATCGTGCGGATGACGGCAAGGGCCGCGCGGCGGCGCAGGCTCGACGGCGCGTCGCAATAGAGCGCATCCTTGCGGACATCGAAATAGAAGGCCGAAAGCTCGACATTCGAGAAATCGATGAGCGCGCGGGCAATGCGCTTGAAGTCGAAGGCGTCGTAGCTTTCGCGCAC
>DASVPC010000083.1:0-11175 GCA_036383055.1 Rhizobium sp.
ACTGCGCTCAAGCTTCCGGCATATGACGCCGGAGGAAGCCTCGTCGCTGAAGCCACTGCGCGTGCGCGTCGTCACCGTCAAGGCAGGAGACACCACGACCACGCTTGCCGCCCGGATGATGGGCACCGACCGCAAGCTCGATCTGTTCAAGCTGATCAATGCACTGCCGACCGGCGCATCGATCGCGCCCGGCGACAGAGTCAAGATTATCTCAGAATAGGCAATTTCAGGAAAAGCGTGCTGCGGTTTTCCGCCCGGAATGGCGTTGAAACACGGCGCCGGAGCATTTCTGCGCTTCCGTGAAGCGTTGAAACCCTCAAGAGCAAAAGCGGCTTCGCCCCAACGGGGAGAAGGCGCGCGGCAGGCGCAGGCCGCTGGGCATCAGGCTGCCCTCAACCTGCACCAAAGGCGTTGGAAACGAACGCTCCTCGTCCCGTTATTGCCCCCGGCACCTTCTCCCCGAGGGGAGAAGGATTTCACGCATAGCTTGCCATGCGTGGATCGGCATCGACCAGGGCGCTGCGGAGCTTCTCCATGGCGCGGCTTTCGATCTGACGGACGCGTTCCTTGGAAATGCCGAGATCGGCGCCCAACTCCTCGAGCGTCGCACCGTCCTCCACCAGGCGGCGGGCGCGGATAATCTTCATTTCGCGTTCGTTCAGATGCTTCAGCGCGGAAGCAAGCCAGACGCGGCGGCGTTCACCGTCGATCATGTTGGAGACCTGCTCGTCCGGCAAAGGCTCGTCGCTGATCAGGAAATCCATGCGCTCGGCACTTTCGGCGTCGCCGGATATCGATGGCGCCTGCAGGGAGGCATCATTGCTGGAAAGACGGGCGTCCATGGTCTGCACATCGACGAGGCTGACCCCGAGGGCGACGGCGATTTCCTCATGGATGGATTGCACCGTCACGTTGGTATCGCCTCTGGCGAGCTTGGCGCGCAGGCGGCGGAGATTGAAAAACAGTGCCTTCTGCGCCGAACTCGTGCCGCCGCGCACGATCGACCAGTTTCGCAGGATGTAATCCTGGATCGAGGCGCGGATCCACCAGCTTGCATAAGTGGAAAATCGCACCTCCCGCTCCGGCTCGAACCTTGCCGCCGCCTCCAGGAGCCCTACATAACCTTCTTGTACAAGGTCGCTCATCGGCAGGCCGAAATTGCGGAATTTCCCCGCCATGGAGATCACCAGGCGCATATGGGCGGTTGCGATCTTGTTGCGGGCGCTGCGATCCTCGTGATCCTTCCAGCGGATGGCCAGGTCGTGCTCTTCGTCGCGGCCGAGATAGGGAGCGGCCATTGCGATCTTTATCATGCGCCGATCTGCAGACATATTCTTCATATGCATCATGTGCATCTCCCTAAATTCGGCCTCAAAATCATCTCTGTGCCGCGGGTCGACGAAAAAGGCAGCAAACATCGTTTCCGAACATTGCTGCGCGGATGAAAAGCTATGAATGGAATGCAATTAGAGACCGATGTCCGGATAACCGGACGGTCGGTTACCGGTCTAATTCAATGTCATCGAAACAACCTGGCGAAGGAAATGCCTTTCGATCGCCGGGAAATTTCCTGTCAAAATGCATCGGCCGGTCCTCATAAGCGTCAGGGGGGAACGGCTAGTCCGAGAAATCACTCCACGAGAAAAACTCACACTAGCCGCAAACACCAGGCCTAAACGCAGCAGACGGCAAAAGGTTCCAAAGAAAAAACCCGGCACGACGGCCGGGTTTTTTGGAAGTGATATTGTGGCTTTCGGCCTTATGCGGCTTCGTCCTGGGAATCGTCTTCTTCGACGACCTTGCCACGCTTCGGGCCTTTGTTCAGATTGGTCTCGACCAGGCGAACAGCCTCGGTTTCGGACATCTTGTTGACGGCGGCAATTTCGCGCGCCATGCGATCGAGCGCAGCTTCATAGAGCTGGCGTTCGGAATAGGACTGCTCCGGCTGGTTCTCGGCGCGATAGAGATCGCGAACCACCTCGGCAATGGAAATCAGATCGCCGGAATTGATCTTGGCATCATATTCCTGGGCGCGGCGCGACCACATGGTACGCTTGACGCGGGCCTTGCCCTGGACGACCTTCAGCGCCCGTTCGACGAAATCCGTCTCGGAAAGCTTACGCATGCCAATGCTCATGGCTTTCGCCACGGGCACCTTCAGACGCATTTTGTCTTTTTCGAAGTCGATTACAAAAAGCTCAAGCTTCATGCCTGCGACTTCTTGCTCTTCAATCGCGGTGATCATACCAACGCCATGGGCGGGATATACGATCGATTCACCATTCTTGAAGCCATGGCGTGCTGCTGAAGGTTTTTTCTGCTGGGTCGTCATTCTTTTCAAAAACTCCCTGTTACGCACCCGGTGAGGGCCGGGGCCGGGTCAGTCAGGCCCGGATGAGACGGAAGCACCGTCGGGGTGACTTCTTGCTGGTCCTGCCAGACGCATACAAAAAGAAATCCGTTCATCGCGATCCCAGACCCGACAACTCAAATCGTTGATATGTCAAGGAAACCGCGTACGGATTGGTTATTTGCTTTCGTGATGGTTTGGGGCACGCGAAATGCCGCAGTGGATCAGTGTGAGGAAGCTATCACAAAAATCTGAGGAAATCAATAATTTGCTTTACACGCGCCAAAATGGCCACGTTGACCGCTCGGCAAGCCAACGGCGATGATTCGTCCAGTGCCCTATCGACTACACCTTTATCGATTGCCTGTCACGGCCTTCAATTAGTCGCCGGAGCCGGGATTGGCCGAGAAATATTTCTCGAATTTGCCTTCTTCGCCGTCCAATTCCTTGGCGTCGGGCAGCGCATCGCGCTTCACCGTGACGTTCGGCCAGATCGCCGCATAGTCCGCATTGATCTTCAGCCACTTATCGAGGCCCGGCTCCGTATCGGGCTTGATCGCCTCGGCGGGACATTCCGGCTCGCAAACACCACAGTCGATGCACTCGTCCGGATGGATGACAAGGAAATTCTCGCCTTCATAGAAGCAGTCGACTGGGCAGACTTCCACGCAGTCGGTGTATTTGCAGCGAACGCAATTGTCGGTCACGACATATGTCATGAAGCACTCCAGGAATGACTCTCATTTTCCGTGGACGGGCAACCTGGAACGTCGCGCCTTTCCCCCGGAAGCCGGAACGGACAAGCGGATGTGCCAAGCACAAGCATGCCGCCCGGCCGGATTACCAACGGGTTGATCGTCAGGTATCCACTTTGACAGCCAATTTCAAGGACAAACAATCCTGAAAAATCCTGGAGGGCAACAGAGTTTTCTATTCATCGCCGGAGGTGAGCCGATCGATGGCGCGCCGTTCGCGTTTCGTCGGCCGCCCACTGCCCGGCGAACGCAGTGCCTGCTCGAATGGCGTGAAGCGTTTTGTCTCGTCCGGCGGCGGCGTCAGATCCTCGTAAAGCAGCTTCGCCTCCTCGAAAGGACCCCGGCGATCCCCCGGCAGCCGCACGATCAGAATGACGTCGCGCCGCTCCATCGCCAACTCTATACGGTCGCCCGCCTTGATGCCGTGGCTCGGCTGCGTGATCCGCTCGCCGTTCACTCGCACATTGCCTTTCTGGACGTAAACCTGCGCGAGCGAACGGGATTTCAGCATACGGGCAAAGAACAGCCACTTGTCGATGCGCTGTCGCGAACCGGAAGATGGCTGCTTTTCGTCCGTCATGGCCTACTTCTTCATCTGCTCCTTGAGCACCGCGAGCTTGGCGAAGGGAGAATCCGGATCGATCGACTTTTCCTTGCGCGGCGGCTTGGCTTCGAAACGCAGCGGTTGCGGTGCGCCGCGATTGTTGCGATCGTTACGGTCTTTCCGCTCGCCGCGATCCTGACGGTCGCCGCGTTCAGGGCGGCTGCCCTGGTTCTGCGGACGGCCGCCGTCGCGGTTGTTGCCACGCGGGCCACGATTGTCGCCACGCGCCTCGCGATTGCCTTCGGCATTCGGCTGCTGCTCACTCGAGCTGTTGCGGCGATTGCCCTGATGACCACGTCCCTCGCCCTGGCCCTGCTGGCCGCGGCGATCGCCCTGGCCACGTCCACCCTGGCGCTGCTGGTTGTCATTGCGCCCGCCAAGACGCCAGAGCAGAACCGGCTTCGGTTCGACCGGCTCGGCAGCATCATTGGCGGAGACTTCCACAGGTTCAGCAGCGGCAACGGCCGGTTCCGCCGGAGTTTCAGCGGCAGGCGCTTCTGCGGCGGGAGCTGCGGCCTCGGCAACGCTTTCGCCTTCCGCGGCCGGCTCATCGCTGGCACCATCGGCGTCGTCATGATCGGCGGCAACTTCGGCAGCCTGAGCCGCCGGAGCCGGCGTCGAGGAAGCATCCTGCTGTGCGAGATAGGCCGTTGCGTCTTCCGCCTTCACGGCATCGGCGCGATAGCCGAGGCCCTTGAGGATCTCTTCCATGTCTTCCAGCGTTGCGCCGAGGATGGAAAGCATCGCCGTCGTCGTCGTAAAGCGGCGGCCATCATAGGCACCTTCCGGACGCGACGCCTGACCCGGCTTCCACTGCAGCAGCGGACGGATGATATCCGCCAGGCGCTCGAGGATGTCGATACGCACAGCGCGCTTGCCGAGGAAACGGAAGCCGGCGAGCTTGTAGAACGTGCGCTCATAGGTCGGATCGGTGACGACGGAGGTCCGGCCGGCGGCGAGCACCGGGATCAGGTCGCCATAGCCCGGCTTGTCGAGACCGTCATTCTTCAGCGCCCAGAGCAGGGTGATGAGCTCGGCCGGCGCCGGCTTCAGCAGGGCCGGCACGAAGATATGGTAGGCGCCGAAGCGAACGCCATAGCGACGCATCGAGGCGCGCCCGTCCTGATCCAGCGACTTCACCTCTTCGGTGACATCGCGGCGGAAGAGAACGCCGAGATTTTCAACGAGCTGGAAGGCCAGACCCTTGGCAAGCCCCTGCAGGTCTTCGGCGCGCGACAGATCGTCGAGCGGCTTCAGAACCGTGCTGATATGATGGTTCACGAAGCGCTCGATACGCGCGGCGACATGGTCGCGCGCATTGCCCGTCAACTGCTCGTCGGCGAGCAGGATGACGCGCGGACGCATAATGTGATCGCTACCCGACAGGCGCGCCACGGGATCGCCGAGCCAACGAACGAGACCGTCCGCGCTGATCGCCAGATCGCTATTGCCGGCCGCATGGATACGGGCGGCGCGCGCCTCGAATTCCAGCGCGAGCGCCTTTAGCGAGGCGGTCTGGACTGCCTTGGCGTCCGGCCCCTCGGTTCCCGAGACCGGCGTAAACCGGAATCCGGTCAACTGTCCCACATGATGCCCCTCAACGAAGACATCCCCATTCACACTGATTTCAGCTTCCAGCATCGCATTCTCTCTCAGGCGCTTCATGAGCACAGATGTCCTGCGATCAACAAAGCGGTTCGTCAACCTTTCATGTAACGCGTCGGACAATCGATCTTCGATTTCCCGCGTCTTTTCTTGCCAGTGTGTCGGATCGGCAAGCCAACCGGGCCGGTTCGACACATAGGTCCAAGTTCTTATCTGCGCGATTCGCGCCGAAAGCGTGTCGATCTCGCCATCCGTCCGATCGGCGCGGTGCACCTGCTCGGCAAGAAACTCCTCCTTTACCGTGCCATAGCGCACGAGGTCGGAAAAGAGGGTAGCGATAAGATCGGCATGCTGGGCGGGCGTAATACGCCGATAGTCGGGAAGCGCACAGGCTTCCCATAATTTTTCGACCCGCGCCGGGCTGCTGGCGAGATCGGCAATCTCCAGATCGCGAGACAGATGCTCCAGCGCCTGTTGATCGACCGCCGGCAGCGCCCGCGTCAGGCCGTGCACGCGCGGTGCGCTTTCGAGGCTCGCGCGCAGCGAAGCGATCGAGGAGAAATCGAAATCCTTGGTGCGCCACTGTAGCACCTTAACATTATCGAACTCATGCCCCTCGATGCGCCGCACCAGCTCGTCGTCGAAGGGATCGACCTGCCCCGTCACGCCGAAGGTGCCGTCCTTCAGATGGCGACCGGCGCGGCCGGCGATCTGGCCGAGTTCGCCTGGATTGAGATTGCGGAACTGATAGCCGTCGAACTTGCGGTCCTGGGCGAAGGCAACGTGATCGACATCGAGATTGAGGCCCATGCCGATCGCATCGGTCGCCACCAGATATTCGACATCGCCAGCCTGATAGAGCGCCACCTGGGCATTGCGGGTGCGTGGGCTGAGCGCGCCGAGCACGACGGCAGCCCCGCCACGCTGACGGCGGATGAGCTCGGCAATGGCATAGACCTCGTCGGCGGAAAAGGCGACGATCGCGGTGCGCTGCGGCAGGCGGGTGATCTTTTTCTGACCGGCATAGAAGAGATGCGACAGGCGTGGCCGCTCGACGACGGTGATCCCCGGCAACAATTGCTCAAGGATCGGCCGCATGGTGCCGGCGCCGAGCAATAGCGTCTCGTCGCGGCCGCGCAGATGCAGGATGCGGTCGGTGAAGATATGGCCGCGCTCCAGATCGCCGGCAAGCTGCACTTCGTCAATGGCGACGAAGGAGGCGCGGGTCTCGCGCGGCATGGCCTCGACGGTGCAGACCGAATAGCGCGCATTGGGTGGCGAAATCTTCTCCTCGCCGGTGACCAGCGCAACATTCTGCGCACCGACCTTCTCGACGACACGCGTATAGACCTCGCGCGCCAGCAGCCGCAGCGGCAGGCCGATCACGCCGTTGCCGTGCGCCACCATGCGCTCGATAGCGTAATGGGTTTTGCCGGTATTGGTCGGTCCGAGCACCGCGGTTACGCCGCATCCGCTCAGGATCATTGGCTGCGAGGTCTGAGTCATAGGTCCATGCATGGGCGAGAAACCACTGTCTTGCGATCAGCAAGCTCCCCAGGGAAGAGAAGAAGAGATGACGACCATATGTGACAAAGGCAAGACCTGAATCAAAAAACAACCGCCGCAACATTCGATTTCATAAATAACAAGCTCAACCAAAAGCTACATTATCGCCACACCTCAAGCGAGTCCCGACGAGTCCGGAACAGCTTGAGAACGAATCGGCGACGAATCGCTGACTCCGAATAGTTCTTATTTTGTTCACTACAACATATGGATTTCGATTCCTAGAGTCCCACCAAATGCTGAATCGTCTTTTCACCCGCCTTTTCCATGAAAAGGGAGTCAATCGGTTATTCGGCAGAGATCGGGATCGCCTTGCGATATATAGTTAACCATTTGTAAGTATGGCGGCTTCCTTCAGAAATCCTGCTCAGGAAAGCGCCCTGTTAAGATTCGGGTCAAAGCCGGAACGAATCGGCGACGAATCACCGACTTCTTCGGATTCCGCCTTTGTTCTCCACAATATCTAGCGTTTTCGCGAAGGAAACGCACAGGACTCCGGATGGTTGAAGCGCGGAATCGGCTCGAATCGGGGATTGCAATTAACCCTTAAGCGAAATCGAATAAAATAAATCAATAAATTCTCGCAGGGATTGCATCCGTTAACACCTCGACCAAAGCCGGAACGAATCGGCGACGAATCGCTGATTCCGCCCCGTATCCCATTTGTTCACGGCTATATCTAGCGATCGGACGAGAAAGCTGATCCAGATGGAGAATAGGCTGACGGAGTGAACAAGCCCGAAAGCGTACGATTTTAACGATTTCGATCGATGGAGCACTACCTTGCGGCGATCGGGCCAATACCCACATGTCCGAAGGCAATCATCGTTTCGAGACCCAATCGCCCGTCGGCGTTAACCAAAGCCCAAATGCAGAACGAATCGCTGACGAATCGCGGACACAGCCATTTTCCCGTTTCGTTCACCGCAACATATTGTATTTAAATAATTTTTTAACCATAAGATAGGGTCGTCGAAGGGCATTTTTCCGTGCGCGCCGAGTTCATTCGTTAATATTTCATTCCACCTGCCGAGGCGGCTCCACACCCCTGTTATTTCTGATCCGGAACAATTTTCCGCTGGGCGAGTTTCTTAAAGTAGCGAAAACGGTGTGCCGCCCGCTTGATAGGAACGGGAAAACGACGCATCGGCTGGAGCAACGACCCGCTTGCCTGAAGTCTCATGCCAAGCGAAAAAGCTTCAGACGCTGAACGCGGAGGAACAAGCCATGCTTGGTACCATCTTACTTGTGATACTGATTCTCATGCTGATCGGCGCATTCCCGAGCTGGGGATACAGCCGAAGCTGGGGATATGGTCCGTCGGGCGGTCTCGGCCTCGTTCTTGTCATTGTTCTCATTCTATTGCTGATGGGCCGGATCTGATCGGGCTGACAATATTGAAAACCTCGTCATACCAGGGAGCAAATACCATGAAAAAAATCATCGTCGCGATCGCCATTGTTGGCGCGCTCGCCTCATGCACCGCAACGGAGAGGGGCACCGCCATCGGCGCGGGAACCGGCGCGCTCATCGGCGGTGTTGCCACCAATAGCTGGGGTGGTGCCGCGGTCGGCGCCGTAGCCGGCGGTGTTGTCGGCAACCTCATCGGTCGGTCTCATGAGCGCCGCGGCTATTGCATCTACCGCGACCGCTACGGCAACCGCTACGAGGCTCGCTGCCGCTAAGGCGGTGACAGGCTAAGACAGATTTCACGGCCGGTCGTCAGCACTTTGTTGACGATCGGCCGTGATACTCAAATCGTCATGCCGAAAGCGTCGAACCGGCATTTTCAGGCGAATAAAAGCACCCGCGCCGATCGCGCAGGGATGGGTCAACGTTTTTGAAAAGGGACGGACACCATGGTGGCAATCATCGCAGGCATCGCAGCGCTCGCTCTCGTCGGCACCAGCCTCATCGTGCTGATCCACGCCTCACGGGTGCGGGACAGGGAAATGCGCCGAATGGTCTTCAAGCCCGTCATCCTGGAATTCAAACCCAGGCAGCAGCGCTCCGGGAATTCAGGCCGGCGCTGATTGCCGGACACTCCCGACAATCAGCCAACGCATCACTCCGATAGGCTCAGACGACGAACTGGCCGCCATTGGCGCTGATCGTCGATCCGGTGATGAAGCCGGCATCATCGGCGGCGAGGAAGACGACGACGCGGGCGATCTCCTCCGGCTCACCCAAGCGCCCCACGGGGATCTGAGGGATGATGCGCTCGTTCAGCACCTTCTCAGGCACTGCGAGCACCATTTCGGTACCGATATAGCCCGGGCAAATGGCATTGACGGTGATGTTCTTGACCGCCCCTTCCTGCGCCAGCGCCTTGGTAAAGCCGAGGTCGCCGGCCTTGGCGGCGGAATAGTTCGCCTGGCCCATCTGGCCCTTCTGACCGTTGATCGACGAGATATTGATGACGCGGCCGAAGCTGCGATCGCGCATGCCCTGCCAGACATGATGCGTCATATTGAAGAGGCCGGTGAGGTTGGTATTGATGACCTCGTTCCATTGCTGCGGCGTCATCTTGTGGAACATGGCGTCGCGGGTAATGCCGGCATTGTTGACGAGGATCTCGACCGGACCAAGCTCGTCCTGCACCTTGGCGATACCCCTGCCGCAGGCCTCGTAGTCGGTCACATCCCATTTGTGGACGGAGATGCCCGTCACCTCATGGAAAGCTCGCGCCTTCTCTTCATTGCCTGCATAGGTCGCCGCAACGCGGTAACCCGCATTGCGCAACGCCATCGAAATGGCCGCCCCGATGCCGCGCGTACCGCCTGTCACCAACGCCACTCTGCTCATGATCCACTCCCCTTTGTTGCTGCGAAGACTGGGCGACCGATCATCAGGTCGCCCGCCCCGCCTTCATCGTTTCTTCTGGAAAATCTGGCTCAAAACCGCTTTGCGCGGCCTTGGGGATACGCGAAACGCCTCAGAACGCCTCGAAGCACATCGCCACGCCCATGCCGCCGCCGATGCAAAGCGTGGCAAGGCCTTTCTTGGCGCCACGACGCTTCATTTCGAACAGCAGCGTGTTGAGGACACGCGCGCCGGAAGCGCCGATCGGGTGGCCGATGGCGATCGCGCCGCCATTGACGTTGACGATCGACGTATCCCAGCCGAGATCCTTGTTGACGGCGCAAGCCTGGGCGGCAAAGGCCTCGTTGGCCTCGACGAGATCGAGTTCGCCGACCGACCAGCCCGCCTTTTCCAGCGCCTTGCGCGAGGCCGGGATCGGGCCGGAACCCATGATCTTGGGATCGACGCCCGCCGTTGCCCAGGAGACGATGCGGGCAAGCGGCTGGATGCCGCGACGCGAGGCTTCCGCCTCGGACATCAAGACGGCAGCGGCCGCGCCGTCATTGAGGCCGGAGGCATTGGCCGCCGTTACCGTGCCGTCCTTGTCGAAGGCAGGCCGCAGTTTCGCCATGCTGTCGAGCGTCGCGCCGTGGCGGATATATTCATCGGCATCGACGGTGATGTCGCCCTTGCGGGTCTGGATCGTGAAGGGCACGATCTCGTCCTTGAACCGCCCGGCCTTCTGCGCTGCCTCGGCCTTGTTCTGCGAGGCAACGGCAAACTGGTCCTGTTCATCGCGCGAAAGCTGCCACTGGCGGGCGATATTCTCTGCCGTGATGCCCATGTGATAGCCGTAGAAGGCATCCGTCAGGCCATCCTTGATCATGGTGTCGATCATCTTCATGTCGCCCATCTTGGTGCCCGAACGCAGATTGGCGGCATGCGGCGCCATCGACATGGATTCCTGGCCGCCGGCGACGATGATTTTGGCGTCACCGGTTGCGATCTGCTGCAGGCCGAGTGCGACGGCACGCAGGCCCGAGCCGCAAAGCTGGTTCACGCTCCAGGCGGTCGCTTCCTGCGGAATGCCGGCCTTCATGGCGGCCTGGCGGGCCGGATTCTGCCCTTCGCCAGCCTGAAGCACCTGGCCGAGAATCACTTCATCGACTTCCTTGGCATCGACGCCGGCGCGCTCCAGCGCACCCTTGATCGCGGCGGCACCAAGCTCGTGAGCCGGAACGGTCGCAAAAGCACCGTTGAAGGAACCGACCGCGGTGCGGGCAGCACTGGCGATGACGATGGATGAACTGCTCATGGAAGCCTCCTCACAGGATAGACATATATATGAGGCGAAACTGTCAAAGCTTTGCGCCTGAGTCAAACAGCAAGAATTTTCAACGCGCAGATTTCACGCACCTGTCACCGCCCGCAAAAAATCCAATCAAAGGAAAGGGCTTGCCGCATCGCACAAAGCGATTGTCACCAAGCTTCTT
>DASVPC010000084.1:0-57423 GCA_036383055.1 Rhizobium sp.
GAGTGTGCAGGTCTATGGGAAATATAACCGTCTGGTGGGCGACGCCGCCGACAGCCCGATTACCTCGCAGTTCGGCTCACCCAACCAGAATATGATCGGCTTTACCCTCAACAGAACCTTCAACATCAACTTTTGACGCGCTACGCGCTTCATGATCGGCGATGTAGTTCCGCGTCAGCGGCAGGACATCGTTGCGCTTGGTGATCTGGATCTGGAAGACGACGAGATCCTCGTAGCGGAAAGCAGCTTCCGCAGTCGAAAGATAATATTCCCACATGCGGCAGAAGCGCTCGTCATAGAGCTTCGCCACCTCGTCCCAGCGCGCCATGAAACGCTCGCGCCAGCTTTCGAGCGTGTAGGCATAATGGAGGCGCAGCACCTCGACATCGGTGATCGTCAGTCCCGCCGCCTCGATCTCGGGCACGATCTCCGAAAGTGCCGGAATATAGCCGCCGGGGAAGATGTATTTGTCGAGCCAGGGCGTGGTGAAGCCGGGTGTCGCCGAGCAGCCGATGGTGTGAAGCACCATGACGCCGTCATCCTCCAGCAGCTCCGCGCATTTGCGGAAGAAGGTCCGGTAGGATGACAGGCCGACATGTTCAAACATGCCGACGGAGACGATCCTGTCGAAGCGACCGGTCAGGCTGCGATAGTCCCTGAGTGCGAATTGCACTTCCGCCGGCGCTCCATTGAGGCTGGCCGGCACCCGTTTCGAGGCATAATCATGCTGCTCCTCGGAGAGCGTCACGCCGAGGACATAGCCGCCCGGCGCCTGCTCGGCCAGATGCAGCGCGAGACCACCCCAACCGCAACCGATGTCGAGAATGCTGTTGTCCGGCTCAATCAAGAGCTTGGCGGCGAGGTGCCGTTTCTTGGCCAGCTGCGCGTCTTCAAGCGATTGGTCGGGATGTTCGAAATAGGCGCAGGAATATTGCCGGTCCGGGTCGAGGAACAGCTCATAGAGCCGGCCATCGAGATCGTAATGATGCGCGACATTGGTCTTCGAGCGTCTCGGCAGGTTGCGATGACGGAAGATCCGCAGCTTGGTGCGGATCTGATCGATGATGCGGGCGATGAGCGGATGCGTACTGTTCTGCGCCTCCCGCAGCATCATCGCCACGAAATCATAGAGCGAGCCATGTTCGACAAGGAAGCGGCCGTCCATGTAAAGCTCGCCGAGCCTTGCATCGGCGTCGATCAGAAAGGCCCATTGCGCGCGGTTGTCGGTAAAGCGAACGCAGACGGGCTCGCCGGTGCCATCACCGAATGTCAACGCGCGGCCGCCTGCCGTCATCACGATCAGCGATCCCCGCGACACGATGCTCGAGAGCGCTCGCTTCAGGCTCCAGTCCGCGAGGCTGAATGCCATGGTATTTTGACGACGGTCTTCCGCTGGCAATCCGGACATTATCGATCCTCACCGTTGTGGGGGCGTAGCGAGCCGCGCTTCGTGTGCCAGTCGTCGCCGCTCGTCACCTCGCTGGAGGCACCGGCAATCAGCCAGACGCCCGTCAGGATCAGGCCGCTGCCGATCACCTGCAGGCCGACGACCGGCTCGCCGAAGACGAGCCAGCCGGTGGCGATGATCAGCACATAGCTGATGCCGGAAAGCGGGAATGCCCGGCTAAGGTCGAGTTCGGCAAGCACGTTCATCCAGATAAAGAAGCAGGCGATCTCGACGGCGATCGCTGCCAGGATCCAATGCGATGCCAGCGCCTGCCACAGCCAGCCGGCCCCTGTCGCATCGCCCAATTGCTCGGCGCCGTGCTTGACGAAAAACTGGAACAGCGTGTTCAACACTGGCACGGCAAGCCAGGATAGGCGCATGGACGACATCACTGGCCCGCCTCGTCTGTGGAAAGCAGTGGTGAAACCAGCCGCAATATCTTCTGGAGAACGGGATTGCGATGCCGGAAGAACATCGTGTTCGCGGTCAACTGGCTCCCGAGCCGCACCTTGTTTTCATAATAGGCCTGACCGCTCTGATAACGGCCGATCCCTTGCTCGAGGCAATAGCGCAGATTGGTGAACCAGCTGAGAAAATAGAGATTAT
This sequence comes from Rhizobium sp., assembly GCA_036383055.1. Taxonomy (GTDB): domain Bacteria; phylum Pseudomonadota; class Alphaproteobacteria; order Rhizobiales; family Rhizobiaceae; genus Rhizobium. The sequence goes on from DASVPC010000084.1 coordinate 2,054, forward strand.
AGGGCCGCCCCTCCTCACCATCCATGCAGAAGAACTTGTCGATGGCGACATGTTCGTCATGCACGATCAGATTGGCGGCCAAGAGCCGGTCTTCGACGAAATAGAAGGCGCAGAAGGAACGGCCGCGCATGTGCGCGAGAATACCCTCGAAATAGTCCGGGGTCAGCTCCTCGAACTGCCATTCGCTGCGATTGCGCGTGTCATGGTAGAGCGCCATGACCTCCGGCAGGAAGTCGCCGAAATCCGTCCGCATTTCGACCCTGACCTGCTCGAAGGATTTCAACTTGCGGCGCATATCCTTGCGGGTGCCGGAAGAGAGCCTGGCGAGATATTCGTCGACCGTCTTGAAATCCACGTCGAGCCAGGCGGTCGGCAGGCCGCCGATCGAGGCATAGCCGCGGTCTGAGAGCAAGCCGCCGAACTCGGCGGTCACCGGCGCGGGAATATCCTTGATGCCCATCAGTGAGCACTTTTCCGTGACCGCAAGCTCCTCGAAGAACGACAACAGCTCGGCAAACAGCGCGGCGCGGCGCTCCGGCGGCACATCGGGGTGAAAACCGACCGCGCCCGTTTCGGTGCAAGGAGACCCAAGGCAGGCAAGACGCAGTGTCAGGAAGCCCGGGAAGCGTTGCCGTATGCGGCGCACCGCCTTGCGGAGCCGGCCGTCCTCCAGCGTGGTGTCCAGGGCGTAAGGGCAGAGAAAGATCGGCATGGCGGCACTGACGCGCCCATCCTCGACGATGGTGATGTAGCGCCATTCGAAGCCAGAGATATCGGCTTCCTCGATGGCCAGCAGGCAATCATAATCCTCGACCTGCCCGCGAAAGCAGGCATTCCAGGTATCGTGGCCGATGGCGCGGATGCTGAAATGCACCTCGGCAACCGGATCCCGGTCCGTCGTCGGGAAAGATTTAGGCAAGGGCTTGAGCATGGCTTGCCTCGAAAAAGTCGGCGGTGAAATCCGCCACCTGGCGATGCTGACGGTCAACGTGGATCATATGGTAACTGTCCTTGATCCATTTGAGCTCGTGCGGACCGCCGATATGGTCGGAAATGTAGCGCGCATGTTTGGGGCTGCTCAGATCATCGTCCTCGGCGTGCAGGATCAGCGTCGGGGTCTTCATCTGCGGCAGCCGGCCGCGCAGGGTCTTGCCCAGCCGATGCATTTCGACCAGCCCCTTGCCGGGAAATGTTTCGAGAACGCCCTCCCCGGCCATGGTCCCGATCAGCCGGCGCATGCGCTCGTCCTTGATCCCGAGGGATGCTGTCTCGCGGAAATTGAGACGATCGAGAAAGGGAATACGCGACAACCAGCTGATCTGCGAGGACAAAAGCGGATAATAGAAGGGGACATCCCAGCCGTCATAGTGAAAGCAGGGGGAATAGATCGCAACTGCACGGATCGTCTCCGGCTGGCGTTCGGCCGCCAGCATCGAAAGCTTGCCGCCAACGCAGATACCGGCCGCAAAAACCTGCTGCGTTCTCCCGGCAAGCACCGCCGACGCCTGCACGACGCTGTCCAGCCAGTCTTCCCATCGCGAGCGCCGCAGCGTGCCCGCATCCACCCCATGGCCGGCCAGCAGCGGCGCATAGACACTGTAGCCTTTGCGATTGAGGTGGCGCGCGACCAGCTTCATCTCGGCCGGCGCCCCGGTCAGCCCATGGATCAGGAGGACACCGTTTCCATTGGTGCCCTCCAGATAAAAGCTCAGTTCATCGGCTTTCATGAGAAAGCTCCGCCTGCCGATTCTCCTTGGCCATGAAGCCGAGGGCGTGGCAGGTGCTGATCACATGCGTGCCGGCCTTTTCCTGCTCTTCCTTGATCTGCTCGTGCAGGGTCGGCAGTTTCGTCCAATGGGTCTTCGGACGGTAGTGATGTTCGGCATGATAGCCATTGCCGAACCACAGCCAGTTGTAGAACGCCTTGTGGCTGCTGACGCCCCAGGCGATCGGCTCGTCCGGATCGCCGTGCAGATGCTCGTAGTAACCGTTCAGCGACGACAGGCAGTTGCCGAGATAATAGAAGGGCACGAAGAACAGTACGGCCTTCCAGTCATAGATCAGTGCCAGCAAGGCCAGGCCGAGGAAGGTGAACAACTCGAACCGGCCCCATTTGGCATCGAAGGGGCGCCGGCGCGCGATCGCCTCGTGGATATCGCCGAGGCTGTCGCGGAAGAAGCTCATGAACGTGTAGGACCACACATTCTCCGGCTCGCCGTTGCGGCCGTGGCGGTAGATCGACAGCATGTCGATCGTCTCGCCCTTGTCATCCGGCCGGTCGCTGTTGCCGGAGTGATGGCGCATATGCACCCAATGATAATAGGTCTGCGAGAAGCCGATCGCGACCGATTCCAGCAGGCTGAAGGCATAGTTCATCCAGCGCGGCTTGAAATAGGGCGTGTGGATGAAGTTATGCGATATGCTGTTGATGTTCCACGAGATCGACACGGCATAGAGGCAACCGAGAATGGCCGAGAGCCACAGGGGCCGGCTTTCGAAGCCGACGATCAGGTAGACGTCGAAGGCGAGATGCGCCACGGCGGCCAGAACCGGCGCCACATCCCATCTGGTATGAGCAAAGATTTTCATAGTCCGGTTACTCCCACGCAGGCCACGCCGGCTGTCACCAGGAACACGCCCATCGCGTGGCGGAGATTGATGTTTTCCTTGAAGATCACGCCCCCGGCGAGCACGATGACCACATAGCTCAGCGCCATCAGTGGAAAGGCCATGGTGAGGGGAACGCGTTCGAGCACGGCGGTCCAGGCGAACAGCTCGACCGCCCAGAACAGGATGCCGAGCCATGTGACCGGCTTGGCCAGTGCGACAAGCAAGGCGCTTTCGCTCGCCGATAGTTTGAAGCAGACCTCGCGCGCCGTTTCCGCGAGCACGCAGAAAAGGATGAGGCCGAGCATCGGAAGGGTCAGGCTGCCGCTCATCCCATATACTCCGCCAACACTTCGAGCAGCGCGTGATTTGCAGCACTATTGATGTTTCGGGTCGCCTCGGGCTTCAGCCGGACACGCGGCTGATCGATGAAGATTTCGGCCCGCTTCATCAGCTTGGTGCGAAGATCCCCGGCATAGCTCGGCGTGGAATAATCGCCGATGACATCCGCGCCGATAATACGATGCCGGCTACCGATCTCGCTGATCAGTGCCAGGAGATAGGGCAGCCGCATGCGTCCCTGATCCCAGTTGGTGACCGCATCATCGGCGGCAAGCACATCCTTATCGATCGTCAGGTAAACCGCCTCGGTGCGAATCCGGCTCAGCATCCGGTCGATGAAATTGTCCTCGCCGATCTCGGCGATGGATTTCCAGTGCAGAGCGCCCTTGTCCTGCCGGTAGCTGGCGCCGCTGCCGTAATCGGCCAGCACCCGGCTCGGCGGATGCTCATAGGGGTAGAGTTCCAGCTTGCCTTCGCCAAGCCAGTGCAGGTTGGCGCCCTTGCGTTCCGGATTGCGCAGGTCCCGGCTGCAAACGCCGATGGTGATGACCTTCTGGATGTTGCGATGGGCAAGGGCGCTGTTGACCCAGGAACCGCAATGCATGCCGCCTTCGAAGGTAACCCAGTCCGGATGATTGTCGAAGTGTATGAGGGTCGTCGCAACAGGCTGTCGCTCCAGAGCCCCATCGAGAAGCAGTGCCGTCACATGATGAAAGTCGCCCGAGCCCATGAAAGAGAGCTGCGGATCCTTGCCGAGAGTGGAAGTGCTCTTCGCAATCTCACGGCCGAGTTCGGCAAGCGCCTTCTGCTTGCCCCAGAGCCGGACGGCTTTTCCGGCTCCCTTGTCGAAATACTGGTGCGCGCCGGCAAGCTTGCAGGCACGCACGAAATCCGGCTGCAGCTCCAATGCATCATCGAGATGAAGAAGAAGGAGCTGCACCGTCTTATCTCCGGGCTGCGCGCGTCAGAAGCTGGTCGAGCAGGGCAAGCGCCAGATCGATTTCCTCACGCGTGATGAGCAGGTTCGGCGCGAAGGTGATGACGTTCTTGTGGTAGCCGCCGACGTCGAGCACGAGGCCGTACATCTTGGCGCCGACCTGCAGGTCGCCCTTCATGCCTTCATCGCAAAGCCAGTCCATCGTCGCCTTGTCCGGCGTGTAGCTGTCGTCCTTGCAGATTTCCATCCGAAGCGCGAGGCCGAGGCCGTCGACTTCACCGACGATGGCATGACGCTTCTGCAACTGCTTCAGCCCGTCGAGGAAATAGGCACCCTTGGCCATGATGGCCGTGCCGAAATCCTCCTCTTCCAACATTTTCATCGTTTCGAGAGCCACGGCGGTCCCCATCGGATTGCTGGCGAAAGTGGAATGCGTGGAGCCGGGCGGGAAGATCGTCGGGTTGATCATCTCTTCCCGTGCCCAGACGCCTGAAAGCGGGTTAAGCCCGTTGGTGATCGCCTTGCCGAAGACGAGAATGTCGGGCGAGACGCCGAAATGCTCGATCGACCAGAGCTTGCCGGTGCGATAGACGCCCATCTGGATTTCGTCGACGACGAGCAGGATGCCGTGTTCGTCCAGCACCTTCTTCAGCTCGACGAAGAAGTTCATCGGCGGAATGACGTAGCCGCCCGTGCCCTGGATCGGCTCGATGTAGAAGGCGGCATATTCCGACTTGCCGGCCTTCGGATCCCAGACGCCGTTATATTCGCTCTCGAACAGACGGGCGAACTTCTGGACGCAGTAATGCCCATACTCTTCCTTCGACATGCCCTTCGGGCCGCGGAAGTGATAGGGGAACTCGACGAACTGCGCCCGGTCGCCGAAATGGCCGTAGCGGCGGCGATAACGGTAGCTCGAGGTGATCGCGGACGCGCCGAGGGTGCGGCCGTGATAGCCGCCTTCGAAGGCGAACATCAGGCTCTTGCCGCCGGTATAATTGCGCACCAGCTTCAGCGAATCCTCAACCGCCTGCGAACCGCCGACGTTGAAATGAACCCGGCCCTTGTGCCCGAACTTGCGCTCGGCATCCTGAGCGATCATCGCTGCAAGCTCCACCTTTTCACGGTGCAGATACTGCGAGGCGACCTGCGGCAGCCGATCGAGCTGCCGGTGGACGGCCGCGTTCAGGCGCTCGTTGCGATAGCCGAAATTGACGGCGGAATACCACATCTGCAAATCGAGGAACGGCGTACCGGCCTGGTCGTAGACGAAGGACCCTTCGCATTCTTCGAAAAATTTCGGTTTTGCCGTGTAGTGAACGGTATCACCATGGGAGCAATAGGTCTCCTCAAGGATACGCAACTCCTCTTCGGATTTGACGGGCAATTGCGTCTCGTCGCTGAAGGCTTCGGCTACATTGGTTTTCATTAGATGCCTCTTGGTCTTGTTCATGCGGTCTTGGAATGCAGCAACGCGCGCTGTTCGCGCGTGACGCTGGGAAGAACGGCTTTCATCTTTGGAAGCAGGTCGGTGAAGGTTTCGAAGGCGACATAAGGAATGCCGCGGTCTTCGCAGTAGTCGATCAGCTTGGCTTTCGCGAAAACGAGATCGACCTTGTCGGAAACGCAGAAATCGCTACGGCCATCGCCGATATAGATCTGCAGATCAGGGCTCTTGACGACCCGGCATTTGCAGACGCCGGAGCCGGATAGGCAGCCGCTTGCCGTCGGCGACGGGAAGAGGGAATAGGATTCCCGGCCATCGGCAAGGCAGTAGCTGAGCACGTTGGCAACGATCGCCATGTCGTCAATGCCATGACGCGCCAGGATACGACGAATGAAGTAGTCGACACCATCGCTGACGATGGTGATGGGCAGATCGCTGCTGCGGCAGTACGACAGGAATTCTTCAAAGCCGGGGTCGATGGACGCCGTGTCCAGCAGGGCGTCGATGTCCTGGCGGCTCGCCTGGACCAGAGCGATCTGGCGGCGCATGCACTCGCCCGATCCCATCAGCCCTTGCTTCCACTGTCGCTCTATGTCTTCCCACTCAGGATCGGCGAAACGGGATAACACCATATCCGTCGCGTCTTCGATGGAGATGGTTCCATCAAAATCGCAAAACACCTGCATGAAACGCCCTTTCGCCTTGTCCTTGGGTTGCGTTTAACAACCGTGAATGAGCCAGGCATGAGGGCAGAATGATGCGAAAATGAAATCGTGGTAAAGTTGACTCTATTCCGTCCTGGGCAATCGCAGGTCGACCTGCAGACCCGTGCCCCAGCGCGGCGTCGACAGCTCTATCGCAGCGGCAAGCCGGTCCGCCGTATCGGCGACGATGGCCAGGCCAAGGCCGGCGCCCTCGGTATGCAGCGTGTCGATCCGATAGAAGCGCTGGAAGACGGCTTCCCGTTCGTCGGGCGGAATACCCGGCCCGCTATCGCTGATCGATATCAGCCAGAGCTCGCTTCCAGCGGTGATCATGACCTCGATCCTGCCGGCGACCGGCGTGTATTTGATGGCGTTGTCCAGGAGGTTGCTGACCATCATGCGCAGCAGCGATTCGTCCGTCTTCACCTGCGCCGCTTCATCGCCCGCCAGCACGACATCGAGCTGCCGGCTGTTGATGATGTTGCCGAACTCCGCCAGCACCGATGCCACCATATGATAGAGCAGCACCGGCGTCGGATTGAGCGGATGATGGCTGACCCTTGCCAGTCGCAGCAATTGCTCGATCAGATGTATGGCGCGATTGTTGCTGGCCACCAGATCGGCGACGATCGCCTGCCGCTCCTGCTCGCTGTCGCTATTGCCCAGCATCTGCAGAAGCAGCTTCACGCTGGCCTGCGGGGTACGCAGTTGATGTGCCGCAAGATCGGAAAAACGGCGCTCGAGCGTCAGGGAATGGCCAAGCTTCTCGAGAAGCTGATTGATCGAACGGCCGAGCGGCAAGAGGTCCCGTGGCAGGCCTTCGACGGGGATCGCCGAGAGATCGTCGGGCGACCGGGTACGGATCTGGCGCACCAATCCATGGATCGTTCGAAGGCCGCTGTTAATGCCGAGCCAGATGAGAAAGCCGATGACAGGCACCAGCACCAGCAGCGGAAAGAAAAGATTGAGCAGGATGTTGGAGACCAGCGTTTCGCGAAGGGCGATCTTTTCACCGACCTCCATCACGATCGTCGAATTTGGGATCGGCAGCGAATAGACGCGCCACTCCTCGCCGCGATAGGTGATGGTGGTGAAGCCGACCTTCTGCTGCGGCACATCCGACAGGAATGCCGTGCTGCTATAGAAGCGGATATTGCCGTCGTCCCAGGCGCGAAACATATGGGCGTCGGCATAGTCGTCAGCGTCCTCGTTGAAGGCGAGCTGATTGTCCATGTTGAAGTCGATATCGTCGATCTGCCTCGCAGCGCGATCGGGCGTCCTCTCCAGCGGGTGACGCAGCAAACTCCAAAGCACATTCGCATCGTTGATCAGCTGGGCATCGTAGATATTGTCGATTTCGCGCGTCGCGCTGTTGAACGCGAAAGCGCCAACCACAACGATCGTGACCACCACGACCGGCGCGATCCTGAGGAAAAGTTTGCGGGTAAGTGTGGAATTGCTCATCGCTCGATCATGTAGCCAACGCCGCGGATCGACTTTATGAAATCGCTGCCGAGCTTCTTGCGCAGATTGTAGATCGTCACCTCGATCGTGTTGCTCTCGACCGTGCTTTCGGCATCGTAAAGCGCATATTCGATATCGTTCTTGGTCACGTATCGGCCACTGCGCTCCATCAGAAGCTTCAGCAGATGGAATTCCTTGGCCGTGGTGTGAACCTGGACATCACCCTTGCGGGCAACCATCGCCGAAGGATCGACCTCGATATCGCCACAGCGAATGACGCTTTCTGTTCGTCCGTCGCGACGGCGGATCAGCGCGCGCATGCGGGCAAGCAGCTCGTCGAGATCGAAGGGCTTGACCAGATAATCGTCAGCACCCTCGTCAAGCCCTTCGACCTTCTGGCGCACGGCATCAAGCGCCGTCAGCAGCAGGACCGGCACCGAATTGCCCCGCTGTCGAATGCCTCTCAAGACCTCCATGCCACTGAGCCGCGGCAGGTTGATATCAAGCACGATCGCCGCGAAATCCGAATGCTGGGCCGCTTCGAGACCGGACTCGCCATCACGCATCCAATCGACGCCATAGGCGTGCTTCTCCAGGGCCTTCTTCAGGGATGATCCGAGGATATTATCGTCTTCAACTAACAGAACACGCACGGTCGATCTCGCTTCGCCGATGGAAATTATGCACCCGATGTGAACCGCAATTGGAGCGGCCTTGTGGCAAAGCCATCGAGCTTGCTCACCGGCTCAATACTTGAACAGATTTCGCGGCATAGCAAGAATCTGGCTTTTTTCACCCTCGTCCGTCACCAGCTCGTCCAAAAAAGCCAGGTTGCCGGCATAGCTCTGCGCCGCCTCATGCTGGGTATGCGGCCAGTCGCTGCCCCACATGAGACGGTCCAGACCAAAGGCATGACGTAGCAGGGGATAGGCCTGCCGGGCGAAATCTCCGCCTTCCGGTCCATTGCGATAGGGAGCGGAGAGCTTGAGGTAGACCCGCCCCGAGGCGCCGAGCGCCAACAGCGCGCGGAAGCCCGGATCGGCAATGCCGAGTTTGGGATCGGGCAGGCCGAAATGGTCGACGACCACGTTCATCCCGTTGTCCACCAACTTTTGTGCGAGTGGCACGAGGTCGGCGGCGTTGCGCTGGATCTCGATCTGCCAATTGAGTGACTTCAATGTCGCAAGCAGATCCGGCCATTCCCGCGTCGAGAAATCCGGCAAGGCCTGCCCAACGAGGTTGAGACGGATGCCGACCACCCCGGCTTCGTCATAGGCAGCGAGTTGCTCCAGCGAGATGCCGGGGTCGATCACCACGATACCGCGCAATCGGCCATCCGCCACTTTCAGGCAATCGAGAAGATAAGAATTGTCGGTTCCGAGGAAACTCGGCTGCACGAGCACGCCATGGGTCAGCCCATTTTCGTCGAGCTGACGCAGATAGGCATTCAGGGGCGCGTCGTACTCCGGCGCGTAGCGCCTGCCCGGCGCCAGCTTCAACCTGCGGTCAAACACATGCGCGTGGGTATCGATACGAAAGGAAGATACAGTCATGATGTTGATCGCTGTGCAGCCCGGACCCATGGAGACCATGGATCCGGGACCATCGAGAAGCAAGCCACGGCGGCGCTGACTGAGCTTTCAATGACGGTGGTATCTCGCGACATTCGGTTGCAAGCCTACGATCGCGCCGAGGAAGAGGGCTGTTCGAATACCTTGCCCCGCGTTTCCGGCAGCATGAACACGGCAACCAGCACCAGGGAATAAGCGAAGGCCGCGTCGATGCCAATGGCCGGGCCGAGCCCGATCCTGTCGCTCAGGTACCCGACAAGCAACGGGAACCCGGCGGAGACAATCCGGCCGAAATTGTAGCAGAAGCCGACACCGGTACCACGAACGCCGGCGGGGTAAAGCTCGCTGAAAAGCGCGGCCATGCTCGCCGGAATACCGGCCGAGAAGAAACCGAGCGGAAAGCCCAGGAACAGCATCTGCCAGTTCGACAGCGGTGCGAAGATGTAAATCAGAACCGTCGCCACGCAGGCACCCGCGAACAGGGTCACATTGACGCGCCGGCCAAGCCGGTCGCTGAGCATCCCACTGACAATGCAGCCGCAGAAGAAGGCGACGATAATCACGGCAAGATAGGCGCTGGAGCCGAGCACCGAGAGCTGGCGAACCTCGCGGAGATAGGTCGGCAGGAACGTCGTCAGCGCCGCATAGCCGCCATGTGCCCCTGTACCGAAAAGTGCGCCAATCAGGGTGAAACGCAGTACTTCCGGACGGAAGATACCCGCAACCGTCTGCCAGAATGGCGGCTGGTCGGCTTTCGCCGTTGCCCGCTGCGGCTCCGGGATGCCGCGACGAATGAAGATGATCAAAAGCGCCGGCAGCAGCCCCAGCGCGAAGAGCAGGCGCCATGCGATGTCATGCTCGACAAAGGTGAAGACGATAGCAGATAGCAGAACTGCCACGCCCCAACCAACCGCCCAGGCGCTCTGGACTGCGGCAAGCGCCCTGCCGCGATTTTCCGGCCGGATGATTTCGGCCATCAGCACGGCACCGCAGGCCCACTCCGCACCGAAGCCGAGCCCTTGGATCGCCTTCAGCATCAGAAGCTGGTTATAGGTAGCGACGAAGGCGCAGGCGAATGTGGCAAGCGCGAAGGTCGCGACCGTGATCTGCAATGCCTTGACCCGGCCGAAACGGTCGCCGAGGGCGCCGCCGAACCAGCCGCCAAGCGCGCCGAAAAAGAGAGTGATCGAACTCAGAAGCCCGGCATCGGCTTTCGTAATGTCGAAAGCGACGATCAGCGCCGGGATCGCCAGGCTGAACATCTGAACATCGAGGGCGTCGAGACCCCAGCCCCCGAAACTCGCCCAGAACGTCTTGCGTTCCACCGGCGAGCACTCCTTGTACCAATTAGACATCATTCTCCTCCCCGCGCCTTCTTCCAGCGCGCCAGTTCATTTTCCTAAAGGTTGCAGATCAGCGTATGTCGACGTGATAGCGGAAGCGGTCGGCGGGACCGCGTGAACGCCGCCACTCAATGGGTCGTCGCTCCAGATCGAAGGCTACACGTTCGATGACGACCAGAGGCGATCCCGGTTCCAGCCCCAGCAGACGCGCCTGAAGCGGCGGCGCGATCTCGACCGTCAGCGTTTCCTCCGCCGATACGACCACCTGCTCGCAACGCTCCTCATAGAGCGGATAGAGAAGATCGCCGAATTCGGACGTATCGATCGTCAGCAGCGCTTCAAAGCGTGACCTCTCCAGCCAGATTTCCTCGGCCAGCAGCGGAACGCCGCCGATAAGACGAAGACGCGAGAGCGAAATGACCGGATCTCCCTCGCGCAGGCGCAGCGCCGAAGCGACGGCAGAGGGTGCTGCGATACTTTCACGCCGAAGAATGCGGCTCTCTGGCACGCGACGCTCCCCGCTCTCCGACTGGAAACGGAAAAAGCGGAAGAGCGAGGAATTGAAGCGGGCACGCCGCACATAGGTGCCGCGCCCCTGGTGGCGCTCGACGACGCCATCGGCCACAAGTTGGTCGATTGCCTTGCGGACGGTGCCGACGGCGACGCCATAGGTTGCCGAGAGCTCCGCCTCGGACGGAATCGATTCGCCAGGTCGCCATTCCTGACGATTGATCCTCGCGGCGAGATCGTCACGCAGGCGTTGATAGCGTGGAAGTCTGTTATCTAAAGAAGTCATACAGTCATATAGATGACTAAATGATGTATTGTCAATTCGGCAGCGCGGATGCTTGATGTGACGAGTCGAATGAAACCCGCGCTCGATCGACTCCCCGATGCCGAAATGCGGGGAGTGGCTTGAAAATAGCTCTATCTGAAAAACGTCAGGACACGGCTGCGGTCAGACAGTCGGCGAGATGCGCGGTCACCGGCTGATCCGCCTGCGGTTTCAATATGCCGATCTCCCGGTAAAAGGTCCTGTCGGCCAGCGACACCACGCGGACCGACGGCGGAAGAGGCAAATTCCCCTCGGTCATCGGCAACAGCGCCACACCAAGTCCTTGTCCAACCAAGGCCACCATCGCAGATATGTCATCGATCTCCACCGCTTCCCTAGCAGTGATCGACAAGGACCGCAGGAACCGATCGACCTGCCTGCCGCCAAACGAGCTGCGCTCATAGCGAATGAACGGTTGCTCGTGCAGCAAGGCCAGCCAGTCGTCACCCTCCATATGGCTTGGGACTGCCAGCACATAGGGCTCGCGCATCAACGGCTGCCAGGCAAGATCCTTCGGTATGCCGAAAGAAGGTTTGATGATGACGGCCAGGTCCAATTCGCCTGCATCAAGCAGATCGAGCAGATGGAGAGAAATCCCCGGCACGATATGGACGTGGCGCCTGGGAAATCGCTCCCGAAACGGCACAAGCGCACGCGCAAGAATCGTGGACTGGACGGAGGCGATAGCGCCAATACTGAGGCGCCCGCCGCTATCCTCATTCGCCGGATCGGCGATCGCCTCGAATTTCGCGATGATGTCCTTCGCACGCTCGAGTGTTCTGAGCCCGGCCGCGTTCAGCGTGGCGGAGCGGCCAGTCCGCTCGAACAGCTGAACGCCGAGCTTTTCCTCCAGCCGCTTCATCTGACCGCTGACCGCCGCTTGTGTCAGTCCGATCCGATCGCCAGCCGCGGCAAAGGTTCCGAAGCGCGCGACGGCCACCAGCGTTTTCAGTTCCGGAATCACGATTGATAATTTTTCCTGTTTCTCAGCCTCATTATATATCGTTTTTCATCAGAAAGAATGTTTCTTATAGGTCGCCGCATGGAATTTCACCCGAATGGAGATGAACAATGACCACGGCGCCCCTTCACCCCTTCCACCTTGCCTTTCCTGTCAACGATCTCGCGACCGCCCGTGCCTTCTACGGCGACCTCCTCGGCTGCCCGGAGGGCCGAAGCTCTCCCGACTGGATCGATTTCAACTTTTATGGTCATCAGGTCGTCGCCCACCTGGCCCCTCAGGAAACCGGTGAAGTCGCCGCCAACGCGGTCGACGGTCATGGCGTGCCGGTGCGTCATTTCGGCGTGGTTCTGCCGATGGAAGAGTGGGAAGCCATGGCGGAGAAGCTGAGCAAGGCGAATATCGAATTCGTCATCAAGCCCTATATCCGTTTCCGGGGCGAACCTGGCGAACAGGCGACCATGTTCTTCAAGGATCCGAGCGGCAATGCCGTCGAATTGAAGGCCTTTGCCGACATCAACAGCCTGTTTGCCAAATAGGCTAGGCGCGCCGACGCAACGTCCGCATCGCCGCCGCCAGCACATCGAAAATCCTTGGGTCAGTCGATTGCGCGACGTTGAAGCGCAGGAAGCTGCCGGCCGTATCCATCAGGCTGAAGGCATTGCCGGGGGCGAGGATGACGCCCTCGGCGAGACAGGCACGGGCGATATCGGCCGCCTCGATCCCCTCCGGAAGCTGGCACCAGAGGAACATGCCCGCCTGCGGCTTCAGCCAGGGGACAATACCGATCGCCTCCAGGCGCACAGCCGTCTCGCCCATCGTCTTGGCAAGCCGGGTCCGGAGCGCCTCCATATGCTTGCGGTAACTGCCGTCCTTCAACGCCGAAAACAAAAGTTCCGCCGAAAGCTGGCCGCTGCTGAAACTGGTGGCCACCTTCAAGTCGACAAGGCCGTCGATCCAGTCGGGCCGCGCCGCGATGAAGCCGCAGCGCACTGAGGCCGACAAGGTTTTGGAGAAGCTGCCGATATGGATCACCCGGTCGAGCCCGTCATAGGCAGCAAGCCTCGGTGCCGGCATCTGCTCGAAATCGGCGAAGATATCGTCTTCGACGATAATTAGGTCGGAAGCATCCGCCAGCTTCAGCAGGCGATGCGCCGTCACCGGCGACAAAGTCGCGCCCGTCGGATTGTGGACGGCGGAATTGGTGATGTAGAGGCGCGGCCTGTGCTTTTCGAGCGCCTCGCCAAACAGCGCGATATCCGGCCCCGTCGGCGTGAAGGGCACGCCGACGACATTGGCCCGATGGGCGCGCAGCAACGCATGGAAATTGAAATAGCAGGGATCGTCGACCAGGACGGTGTCGCCGGGCTCGAGCAGGAACCGGCAGATGAGATCGATCGCCTGCGTGCCGGACTCCGTCAGCATTATCTGATCGGGCGACGCGGTAATGCCGTGTTCGGCCATACGCCGTGCCAGAAGCTGCCGCAAGGGCGGCAAGCCGAGCTGCGTTCCATAATCGGTGAGAACCCCGCCTTCGCTGCGTGCCAGCCCGCGCATCGCCCGGCGCAGCGCCGCCTGCGGCATCCAGGAAGGCGGAAGCCAGCCGCAACCGGGCTTCAGCACATCCTCGCCCACCTCCAGCGATTGCCGCGAAATCCAGAGCGGATCGACGTCGCGGTCAATCCGGGGACCGATTTCGGACAGAGAAAGCGGCGCGAGAGGCCCGCAGACATAGAAGCCGGAACCGGGCCGCGAGCGGATCACACCCTCGGCAGCCAGCCGCTCATAGGCCTCGACCACGGTGGAGACCGACACTTGCATGATCTTGGCGAAGCTGCGCACGGAAGGAAGCCGGGCACCGGGCGGGAGGCTGCGCGCGGCGATCCGCTCCGAAATCGCCGCCATCACGCTCTCAATGCGCGTGACGCCGCTCCCGTTTGCCGCAATTAAGCCGTTCATCCGTACCACACCTCATACCATAACAGTTCATACGAATTGTACTGCACCGTCTCTGGAATAGCCAGTCGACTTCGCCGATATCGCGGACGACAAACCAGGAGTATGAACATGGACAAGACGACGAGTGGCTGGATCTATGGACTGACGGGCGTGCTGATCTTCAGCGCCTCGCTGCCGGCAACCCGGGTGGCGGTGATGGATTTCGATCCCGTCTTCCTGACGGTCGCCCGCGCAGCGATCGCCGGCATACTGGCGCTCTTCCTCCTGTTCGCCTTTCGGGAAAAGCGGCCCGTTCGGAGCGACATCGTTCCCCTCATCATCGTCGCAATCGGCTGCGTCGTCGGCTTTCCTTTGCTGACGGCACTGGCGCTCAAGCATGTCACCTCGGCTCATTCGATCGTCTTCATCGGATTGCTGCCGCTGGCGACGGCCATATTCGGCGTCCTGCGCGGCGGCGAGCGGCCACGGCTGGCCTTCTGGATATTTTCGGTGATTGGCAGCGCCATCGTCTGCGGCTATGCGCTCGCGCAGGGCATCTCCGCCTCACCGACCGGCGACCTGCTGATGCTTGCGGCAATCCTGGTCTGTGGCCTCGGCTACGCCGAAGGGGCGGTGCTGTCGCGCCGGCTGGGCGGCTGGCAGGTGATTTGCTGGGCGCTGGTGCTGTCGCTGCCGGTCATGATTGCACTGAGCTTCGCCACCATGCCGCAGACCATCGCCGGCATTGGCGGGCCGGCCTGGATCGGCCTGTTCTATGTCTCGCTCTTCAGCATGCTGATCGGCTTCATCTTCTGGTATCGCGGACTGGCACAGGGCGGCATCGCCGCCGTCGGGCAGCTGCAGCTGCTTCAACCCTTCTTCGGCCTGGCGCTCGCCGCCACCCTGCTGAAGGAGAGCGTCAGCTGGTCCATGTTCGCGGTAACCCTCGGCGTTGTCGCCTGCGTGGTGGGCGCGAAGAAGTTTGCGCGATAGCGCGGATCTCGAAAAGCACGCGAGGCGCCTTGCTCGACTAGACCGATCGGTCTATTATAAATCGATCGGCTCAAAGAGGATAAAACATGGCCACCCCGCTCATACCACCGTTTACCCGCGAAACCGCCATCGCCAAGGTCCGCATGGCCGAGGACGGCTGGAACAGCCGCGATCCCGAGCGCGTCTCGAAGGTCTATACCGAAGACAGCCAATGGCGGAACCGCGCCGAATTTCCGCGCGGCCGCAAGGAGATCGTGGAATTCCTCACCCGCAAATGGGCGAGAGAAATCGACTACCGGCTGATCAAGGAATTATGGGCCTTCGACGGCAACCGGATCGCCGTGCGCTTTGCCTATGAATGGCGCGACGACAGCGGCCACTGGTTCCGCTCCTACGGCAATGAGAACTGGGAATTCAACGCCGACGGCCTGATGCAGCGCCGCTTCGCCTCGATCAACGACATGCCGATCAAGGAGGAGGACCGAAAATTCCACTGGCCGCTCGGCCGCCGTCCCGACGATCATCCCGGCCTGTCCGATCTCGGCCTCTGAGACGGACATGACACGCACTGTCTTTGAAAAACCGGACGCCATAGCCCTGGTCGCCGAGGTCTTTCGCGAACTCGGCTATGAAGGCGCGTCGATGAGCAGCATCACGGCCCGCACCGGACTGTCGAAAGGCAGCCTCTATCACTTCTTCCCCGGCGGCAAGGAGGAGATGGCGGCGGAGATCATGGCCAATATCGATACCTGGTTCGTCACGCAAATGTTCAGGCCGCTGGAAGAGGACGAACCCCGCGCCGCCATTGCCCTGATGTGGGAAACCACCAACACCTATTTCCGCTCCGGCCGCCGCATCTGCCTCATCGGCGCTTTCGCGCTCGACGAAACGCGTGACCGTTTCGCGGGCGCGATCCACGGCTATTTCAAACGCTGGATCGACGCACTCGCCAGCGCTTTGATGAGGGCCGGTGGTGGGGCCACGGAAGCACATGCTCTGGCGGAAGAGGCGGTGATGGGCATCCAGGGCGCGCTGATGCTGGCAAGAGCCCTGGGGGATGATGCGATTTTCGGACGGGCGCTGGGAAGATTGAGGGAGCGGCTGATGGAACCTCTCGAAAGGAAAGGCCCGTAAATCGGCTAAGAAGCCACAATCTTAAACAATCTTCCACAAAAGCGTGGCAGCATTAATCATCTTTGATTTACCACTGTCCAAGCTCCTGTGCTCAGCAGAAAACGGGAGCGCCGAGGAGATGGATAGAGATGCTGCAACAGACCAACGACACTGACGATGCGCTGATCGACCGCCTGCAAAGGTCGGCCTTCGACTATTTCATGCTGCACACCAATCCGGAAAACGGCCTGGTGGCGGATACCTCGATCAAGACCAGCCACTGTAGCATTGCCGCGGTCGGCTTTGCGCTGTCGAGCTATCCGGTTGCCGTCGAGCGCGGCTGGATCAGCCGCGCCGATGCGGCAAAGCGGGTGCTCGCCGCACTCAATTTCTTTGCCGAGAGCCAACAAGGTGACGAGCGCGGGGCCACCGGCCATCGCGGCTTCTACTATCACTTTCTCTACATGGAGACCGGCAATCGCGCCTGGAACAGCGAACTCTCGACCATCGACACCGGCCTGCTGCTGCTCGGCGTCCTGACGGCGGCGGCCTATTTCAACGGCTCCAGCCAGGCCGAGAAGGATATCCGCGCGCAGGCGACATTCCTCTATGAGCGTTGCGACTGGCACTGGGCACTGAACAAGGGCCAGACGATCAGCATGGGTTGGAAGCCGAGCAGCGGCTTCCTGCGCTGGCGCTATCAGGGCTATGACGAGGCGGTCTTCCTTTACGTGCTGGCGCTCGCCTCCCCCACGCATCCCATCCCCTCGTCCAGCTACGACGCCTTCGCCTCGACCTATACGTGGATGATGTTCAAGGACACGCCCTTTCTCTATGCCGGGCCGCTGTTCATCCACCTGTTCTCGCATGCCTGGATCGATTTCCGTGGGATCAGCGACCGGTATGTCGCCGAAAAGGAAATCGATTATTTCCGCAACACGCAGACGGCCATCGCCGTCCAGCGCGACTACACCGACCGCAATCCCGGCCACTTCGTCGGCTACGCCAAGGACATCTGGGGCCTGTCGGCCTGCGACGGCCCGAACCCGACCGGCACCAAGCATAGCCGGCGCTACAGCCCGAAAGTTCTGGGCTATGCGGCGCGCGGCGCCCCGCTCGGTCCCGATGACGGCACGATCGCGCCCTGGGGGCCGCTCTCCTGCCTGCCATTCGACCGCCAGGCGGCCCTCGACGGCACCAAGGCGCTCCTATCGACCTATCCGAACCTGCTCCTGGACGGCCGCTTCCCCGGCGGCTTCAATCCGAGCGTCAAAGGCTCCGGCCCGGAAGGCTGGGTCGACGACCGCTCCGTCGCCATCGACCAGGGCCTGCTCGTGATGATGATCGAGAACGAACGTACGGGCATGATCTGGAACCTGATGCGCCGATCGCCGATCCTGCGCCGCGGCCTCGACCGCGCCGGCTTCACCGGCGGCTGGCTGGACGAAAAACAGGCGAAGCCCGCGATCGCTTGACGGCCCAGTCAAACCTCCACCTTGGTCATACCGTCGCGTAGCAACTGGACCTTGTGGTTGAGATCAATCATCTCCGGCACCGTGAAGCCGGAGCGACGGAGCAGCGTTTCCGTGAGACAGCCTGTCTTTGCGTGAAGCTCGGCCCCCTTCGGGTTCAGGCGCACCTGGACCTGTCTTTCATCCGAAGCACTGCGCTGGCGTGTTACAAATCCGGCGCTTTCCAGCCGTTTGACCGCCGGCGTTATCGTGCTTGGCTCTAGTGCCAATCTGTCGGCAATGGCCGAGATGGTCAGCCCGTCAGTCTCCCAAAGCGTGCTCAGCACCAGATATTGCGTATAGGTAACGCCGAGCTCATCGAGCATCGGCTTATAGACGCGATGGATGGCGATCGACGTTGCGTAGATCGAGAAACAGAGTTGGCTGTCGAGCGGCAGCGTCGGGGCATCGGTCATCGTCGTCTCCTGGATTCGACTTGGTTCATAATCATTACCACAAAAAATGATATCGCGATAAACAAATCGCTTTACACGGGCAGAGGCGTGGCGTACTAAATAATTATCGCAATAATTATTATTGCGATATCAACAAGGGGGATATGCACATGCCCAACACCCTGATTGCCGCCGCTGCGCTCGCTATGGCCGCAACCGCCCTCAATCCCGTCCACGCCGCGCCCGTCGCTGCCAAGAACGTCGTCCTTGTCCATGGCGCTTTCGCCGATGGCTCGGGCTGGAAAGGCGTCTACGATATCTTGAAGAAGGACGGCTACAACGTCAGTATCGTCCAGAACCCAACCAACTCTCTGGCCGATGATGTGGCCGTCACCAAGCGAGCCATTGCCCAGCAGGATGGCCCCGTGGTCCTGGTCGGTCATTCCTATGGCGGCGTTGTCATCAGCGAAGCCGGCACCGATGAGAAAGTGAAGGCCGTCGTCTACATCGCCGCATTCGCACCCGACAAAGGTGAATCCGTATCGTCGCTGATCGCCAACCCGCCCGCCGGCGCACCCGTACCGCCGATCCTGCCGCCGGTTGACGGCTATCTGTTCCTCGACAAGGCCAAATTCGCAGCCGCTTTTGCAGCGGATGTCGATACGGCAACCGCCTCCTTCATGGCCGACTCGCAGGTCCCTTGGGGTGTGGAAGCCCTGGCTGGCGTGGTGACCGATCCGGCCTGGAAGAGCAAGCCGAGCTACTATCTGGTCGCAACCGACGACCACATGATCCCGCCGCCAGCCCAACGCCTGATGGCCAAGCGCGCCGGATCGACCGCCGTTGAAACGGCCGGCAGCCATGCCGTCTACGTTTCCAAGCCGGACGTCGTCGCCGCCCTGATCGAGCAGGCTGCGACCGCCAAGTGAATATCCAATTCTTTCCAATACCGGAGCGTCCCAGGCGCCCCGGTATTGTCTTGTCCTGACGGCCGCCGTCGAGCGCTTCAAAGCCCCTTGATCATCGCGATCACATCGTCCTCGACGGAAATCCCGTTCGCCAGCGCTTCGCGCCGTACCGTCTGGCCGCGACGTCCAGGCAGGCGGACATTGGGGTCGCTGGTAATCTCGCCTGCCAGCAGTGCCAATCGCTTTGCCGTGTCGACAGCGCTCATTGCGGCAGGATTGATGGCGATGATCGTGTGGCCAAGCGCCGGCGACGGACCCTGGTCGTCGAAAAGCGACGAGGCTTCGAAGGCGTAATTGGCGCCGGTCAGGCCAGCCGACAGGATCTCAACCATCAACGCCAGTGCAGCGCCCTTCGCCTCGCCCGCGGGGATCATCGTACCGGCCAGCGCCTCCTCGGCGTCGGTGGTCGGCTTGCCGTCGCGGTCGAAGGCCCAGTCGTCCGGGATCGGCGCGCCCTTCTGCCGCGCGGCCATGACCTTGCCACGCGCCACCCTCGACAGCGCCAGGTCGATGACGATGGGATCGGCATCCGGCAAGGGTGCGGCAAAGGCGATCGGGTTGGTGCCGAAGACCGGCGTCTTGCCGCCCCAGGGTGCCATCGAGGCCGGTGCATTGGCAACCATCAGCGCCACCAGCCCCTGATCGGCAAAGCGTTCCACCGTCAGCCCCATCACGCCGGCATGATGCGAGCGGCTGATGGCCGCAAGCGCAATCCCCTGTTCGCGGGCAAGGCCTGAAAGCTCGGCAACCGCAAGATTGAGCGCCGGATAGGCATAGCCGTTGCCGGCATCGATGCGCAGCACGGCGGGATAGGGACGCGTCAGTTGCGGCTTGGCAAAGCCATCGGTCTTGCCGGCTTTCGCCTGCGAGGCATAGGCCGGCACGCGGCGCAGGCCGTGGCCGCCCTGTCCGGCAGCTTCTGCCGCAACGAGCGCGATGGCGACCAAGCGGGCATTCTCCGCGCTGACCCGATTTCGCAGCAACGCCTCCACAACCAGCGTTTCGGCTTCGGCGAGCGACAGATGCATGATGAGAGACCTTGGAATGAATGAGGAGAGCAAGATATTCCTACGCCCTCGTCCTCCCTATCGCAATGCAACAATGACCGGCTCCGCCGCACACGACGACGAACCCGCCGGCTGGCGCTCCCTCCCAATTGCGGAAACGACAGGAGCGACATCCGGTGGACAGAGAAAAACTTGCATGGCCATGGCGCTTTCGACCATTATAGAGCAAAGCCTCAGCTGCAATCGTAGCCACGGACAGAAGCAGGATCGTCTCATGAAGCCCATTTTCGTTCAGCTCCAATGCGCCCCCGGCAAGACCTACGAGGTCGCCGACGCCATCTACCAGACGGAGCTGGTCTCGGAACTCTATTCCACCAGCGGCGACTACGACCTGCTGCTGAAGGTCTACATCAAGGACGAGCAGGACATCGGCAAGTTCATCAACGACAACATCGCCAATATCCCCGGCATCGTCCGCTCGCTGACAACGTTGACATTCAGGGCGTTTTGAGGCGCCAGAACTTCGGGATCGACGCGCAGCACCATTAAAACCGTATTCCGACATTGCCCCTCACCCCGGCCCGACAGTGGCGGACTCTCCTGACATTCCCATCGAAACTACCCCGACATTAACCCTCTTTCCCGAAACCGCTTGGCTTTTCGCCCGCGATTAAGTTCTTTTTAACCGTCCGCTGAGCAGCGTTGCGTGCTGATCAACGGATGGCGCTTTGGTGCGCCTGATCGCCGCGGTGGTGCGCGGCCCACGGATCGAGGGCGGATCGATGACATCGGATATTGAGGCACAGAAGCCGGGCGGGCCGTTGATCGTGCATGTCGTGCGCCAGTTCCTGCCCAACAAGGGCGGGCTGGAAGATGTGGTTGCCAATCTCTGCCGGCAGCTGATCGGTCGGGGCTATCGTGTCCGTGTCGTCACCTGCAACAGCCTGTTTTCCGATCCGGCCCGCGAGCTGGTACCGAGCGAAACCATCGACGGTATCGAGATCGTCCGTATTCCCTGGTCAGGCTCCAGCCGCTACCCGCTGGCGCCAAGGGTATTCAAGCATATCGCCGATGCCGACCTCATCCATGTCCATGCCGTCGATTTCTTCTTCGACGCGCTCGCCTGGGGCAAGCTGTTGCACGGCCGCCCGATGGTCGCCACCACCCATGGCGGCTTTTTCCACACGCCGAAATTCGCAGCCATCAAGAAGCTCTGGTTCAACACCGCGACCCGGCTCTCGGCGCTTGCCTATGCCGAGCTGATCTGTTGCAGCCAGTCGGACGAACGGCTGTTTTCTGGCATTGCGGGACGCCGTACCCGCCTGATCGAGAACGGCGCCGATGTCGCCAAGTTCGCCAATTGCGCGGCGCTGGAAGCCCGCCGCCGCATCGTCACCATCGGCCGCTTCTCGGTCAACAAGCGGCTCGACCGCATGCTCGACGTCATGAGAGTGCTGGCCGACCGCGATCCGGACTGGCATCTCGACATCATCGGCGCCGCCTCCGATCTCGACCAGCCGACGCTGGAAAAGGAAATTGCGGACCGCGATCTCGGCCGCCATGTGTCGCTGCATGTGTCGATCGACAACAGCACCATCCGCAACATCATCGCCCGCGGCTCGCTCTTCGCCTCCGCTTCGGAATATGAAGGGTTTGGTCTCGTTGCGATCGAAGCGATGAGCGCTGGCCTGCTGCCGGTACTGCACACGAACGACGCCTATGTCGCACTGGCCGAGACCCATCCGGCGCTGATGCTCTCCGACTTCTCCAATCCGGAAGCCACAGCCAACACGCTGACCGCCGCTTTCGCACTTCTGGAGGCTGATGGGCTCGATTTACGCGAAGAACTGATCCGGGACGCCCGCGCCTACGCATGGGACGAGGTGGCGGAGCGTTATATCGATGCCTATGCCGAGGCGATGACCCCGAGAGGCAAACGACATCAGCCGTTGCCCCAGCGCGGCCAGGTGGCGTAACCTTCGAGAATACCCATGAGCCAGGCGCGTTTGTAACGCGCCGCATCCGCGTTGAACCGGACGACCGCCGCCAGCCAGCCGCCGACGGGCCGCAAGAGGCGATAGCCGACATAGGCGAGCGGAAAACGCTGCTTGCGCATCAACGCCCCAAAACCGCGCCCGTATTTGCGCGCTCGTTCCACCTGTCGCGGACCATATTCGTCGGTGACCTGATCGTGGTGGACGATCAACTCCGGAAAGAACATCAGCCGCTTACCCGTTGCCAGCGCCCGCAGCAGAAAATCTGCCTCCTCGCCGCTCTGGAACGGCGTGTCCGAGCCGACCCCGAGGTTTTCGTCGAAACCGCCGATCTCGGCCAGCGCCGCGCGGCGGACGAAGATGCCGTTGGAATTGCCGCACTTCAGATAGTTCCAGCGCGTCACCGCAAGCGGAACCTCGCCCGTTGGGCTAACGGAGGCCAGGCCGCTAGCATCAAGCGTGCGGCCGGTAACGATGGCGAGCTCCGGATGCGCGGCGAACAGCCGTTCGGCCATCTCGAGCGTATCCGGCTCGTACCAGCAATCATCGTCGGGGAAGCAGACATAATCGCCACTCGCCGCCGCCATGCCGTTGTTGCGCGCCCGCGAAAGCCCCTTGGCTGAGCGGATATGCCGGATGGTGAAGAGGGGCGAAAACCGCCCGACGAGTGCCGATAACCTGTCGTCCGGATTCTGGTCGACGACAACGGCCTCAAAATCCCGATATCGCTGACGGCTCAGCGACAGGAACAACCGTTCCAGCTGGTCGAAGCGATCGATCGTACAGACGATGAGGCTGAACAACGAAGTTCCTTTAGGCAAGCGACGAAGCAGCGAATATCAGGGAAATTGAATATTAGCTGAAGTAAAAACAAAATTTACATTAGGAATAGACGGTAAATATTAAGGCATATGAAATAGAGCAGAGGCTATTTCCATGAAGAGCCGGATATTCTCGGCCACTTTCTGCGACTATGAGAACGGTAATCTTCATGACGAAGAGCATCATGGCGAATTCGGCGTTGAACGCGGCGGCGGGGCTGACCTTGCTCGCGACCGGCTTTGCCTGTTCGATCATTGCTGCCCGCCTGCTCGGCCCAGAGGCCAACGGCATTATCGCCTTTTCGCTGTGGCTGACGACGACGGGCGCGCTCATAGCCGAACTCGGCGCCGGCGTTACGCTGTTGCGTGTCCTGCCGCAATTGAAGGGACGGGGTTATTCGACAGAGGAACGACTGGGCTTTGCCGCCTATCTCCTGCAGCCGACGATCCTCGCAACCGTCATTCTACTCGTCGGTTACACCGCCTATTACTGGGATACGGAGCGGCTGCACTGGGCTGGCGACGCATCCGCCGTCATCGCCATCACCGGCGCTTTTTTCGTCCTGCAATCGCTCGGCGCCTATAGCAAGAACTACCTGATCGGCGAACAGCAGCTCGGCACGTTCCTGCGCATCACCATGACAAGTTCGGCGTTGCAGCTTGTCACCGTGCTCCTCGGCGCCATCTTCTTCGGCGTCAGCGGCGCGCTTGCCGGCTATGC
Organism: Rhizobium sp.; assembly: GCA_036383055.1. Lineage (GTDB taxonomy): Bacteria > Pseudomonadota > Alphaproteobacteria > Rhizobiales > Rhizobiaceae > Rhizobium. The sequence continues at coordinate 25,726 of DASVPC010000084.1, forward strand.
CATCGGCCAGCTGCCGATGTTCTTCGCGACCCTGAAGATCGCTATCGCGCCCCGCAACAGTTGCGGCGTCGGCCTCGGCGCGCTCGTCAGCTCCTCGCTTATTCTCTCGATCGAACTCATCAACAGCTCGATCTTCCTCAACCGCATCGAGCTGCTTTTCCTGCAGCATTATTGGGGCATCGAAGCGGTCGGCTTTTATGCCGTCGGCCTGTCGCTCGCCAATCTCGCGCTGCAGCTTCCGGTGCAGCTGAGCGGCAGCCTGCTGCCCTATTATTCCGAACAGATGCATGCGCAGCCATCCGGCAAGCTGCCGATCCGCGTCTTCGAGGGTGTCGCCCGCAGTATTGCCTATATCACCCTGCCGATGAGCTTCGGCCTTGCGGCGATCGCGCCCGAGCTGGTGGTGACCATCTTCGGCAAGCCCTTCGAACCGAGCGGCGGCATGGTGGCGCTGCTGTCGCTGACGGCAGCACCCTACGTCTTCATGCAGATCTGCACGCAATATCTCTATTCCATCGACCGCACGCGCGAACGCACGATCATCGGCGGCGTCGCCAGTGTCATCATGGTCGTCGGCTGCCTGATCGCGGTGCCCCTCTATGGCGGCGAGGGGGCCGCCCTGGTCCGGCTCCTGGCCTTCACCGCCATGTGCCTGCTGATGGTCCGCCTGATGGAGTTCGAAGGCTCGATGCGCGGCATGTTCGTCAGCCTCGCCAAGGTCACCATCGCTGCCATGCTCTGCGCCGCCGCCGCTTATGGCTTCCTTCATGTCCTGCCGGGCATTCCCGGCCTTGCCGGCGCCATCATCGCCGGCGCGCTGGTCTATGGGTTGGCACTGCGGCTTCTGGGCGCCGTACCGCCGGAAGATATCACCGTTATGCAGCAGATTGCCGCGCGCCTGCCACGGCGCGCCCATCCGATTGCCGTTCACGCACTGGCGCTCCTGGCGCCGCGCCGCATGTAAGGGGGACTATCATGGCTGGTTGGGGAGCCGCCGAATACGTGGACACAGTCAAAGAGATCACGCCCGCTGCCGTGCCGGTGACCTTCGCAGGCACCGTCGGCCTGTTCGCACCCGCTGCGGCGCCGCCAAGCGCCACGGCCGTCCTGTTTCTCAGCCCCTGGGGTTTTGAGGAAATGTGCACCCGCAAGTTCTGGCGCATTCTCGCCGAGGATTTTGCCAAAGCCGGCATCGCCAGCCTGCGTTTCGACTATGCCGGCACCGGCGACGCGCTCGACGTCGCCGATCAGGAGCAAGGATTGCCGCTCTGGGAGGATACCACAATCGCCGCCGCCGCCACGCTGCGATCGCTGTCTGGCTGCGAGCGGCTTATCTTGGTGAGCCAGGGGCTTGGAAGCGTCGTCGCCCTCGATATTGCCGAGCGGCTAACCGCCGTCGACGGCATCGCTCTGCTCGCGCCGACGATTTCCGGCCGCGCCTATCTGCGTGAATTGACCATCTGGTCGAAGATGATCGACGAAAGCATGGGGCTCGACGAGGCGCAGCGCCAGACCGAGGGCGTCACCGTCGCCAGCCTGCGCATGCCGGACGCCATTGCCGCCACTGTGAAGACGCTCAACCTGATGACGCGCAGCCATATCGGCGCGCCGGACTGCCTTGTCCTGACTCGACCCGGCCGGCCGGCCGATGTGGGCTTCGCCTCCCATCTCGAGACGCTGGGAACACACGTCGAACAAGCCGCCTATGAGGGCTATGACGAGCTGGTGTCGAACCCGACCATCGCGGCCATGCCGCTTGAGGCCGGCCGAAAGATTCTGGATTGGGCGCAGTCGATTGCAACGAAGCCGGTCGCGACGACGCGCAAGATTCTCCATGCCCCCCGCGCCGAAGCACTTGAAGGCGACGGTTTCCATGAGACGCCGCTCCGCTTCGGCGAGGGCGATCGCCTCTTTGGCATTCTCTGCGAACCCATGGGCGAGCGGACGGGCGCAACCGCACTGCTCCTGACGACTGCCTACGACCGGCACGCCGGCTGGGGCCGGACGTCGGTCGCCATGGCGCGGGCACTCGCCCTTGACGGCATCGCCTCGCTGCGCTTCGACACTGCCAATGTCGCCGACAGCCCGCCTTTGCCCGATGTTCCGGAGCAGGTGCTCTATTCCCGCGACCAGCATCTGGATGTCCGTGCAGCACTCGACCTGCTGGAAGCCAAAAAGCTGCTGCCGGCCTTTGCTGTCGGCCGTTGCAGCGGCGGTTATCTCGCCTTCCAGACCGCAATCAGCGATGAGAGATGCCACGGCCTGATCACCGTCAACCCCTACGCCTTCTTCTGGGATGAAACCCAATCGGTCGACGAAGCCCTGCGTTTCGTGCCGCGCTCGCTTGAAACCTATGGCCAGAAATTCCTGCAACTGGAGACGCTGAAGCGGCTCTATGGCGGCCAGATCGATGCCAAAAGTGCAGCGCGCAACATCGTCACGGCGTTGGCACGGCGCGCCGTCCGGCTCGGCCGCCCCCTGCTCGGCGTCCTTCCCTTCTTCGCCGGCGAGCATGAAATCGTCATGGGCGGCTTCCGCACGCTTGCAAAGCGCCGGGTCGACATTTCGCTGATCTACAGCGCCCACGATATCGGCCTCGATCATTTCCACGAGCACTTCGGCGAGGACGCCTCGGCACTCCGGAACTTCCCCGACATCCGCCTAACCGTCATCCCCGACGCCGACCACAACCTCACACCGCCCTATGCGCGCAAGGTGTATTTACGGGAGGTGAGAGAGATGGGATTAAGGCTGGGGAATCGGTGAAATAGGGCGCATGCATTCCCCCGAAACACTCGCAACATCCGATACTTGCTGTATACTCGCCGCATGAGGCTCCTGATCGTCGAAGACAACCGCGAACTGGCGTCCTGGCTCGGCAAGGCGCTGCGTCAGGCGCAATATGCCGTCGACATCGCCTATGACGGCGAAGACGCCGAGCACATGCTGAAAGTGGCGGGCTACGCGGTCGTCATCCTCGATCTGTCCCTGCCGAAAATCGACGGACTGACGCTCTTGAAGCGGCTGCGCCAGGGCGGCAACAAGGTGCCGGTCATCATCCTAACAGCCAATGCCAGTCTGGACGGCCGCATCACCGGGCTCGACAGCGGCGCCGACGATTATCTCGCCAAACCGTTCGAGATCGCCGAGCTGGAAGCCCGCATCCGCGCCGCCGTCCGCCGCGGCCATGATCGCGCCGCACCCGAAATCGCCGTCGGCGACCTCGTGTTCGACGGCGGCACGCGGCAATTCTCTCTTGCCGGCGAGACGCTGGCGCTGACGCCGCGCGAACATGCCGTGCTCGAACATCTGGTCATGAAGGTCGGCACGACGGTGACCAAGACCGCGCTGTCGGAAAGCGTCTTCGGCTTCGACGATCTCGCCGATACCAGCGCCATTGAAATCTACGTGCACCGCGTTCGCAAGAAGCTCGAAGGCAGCACCGTGCAGATCGCCACGCTGCGCGGCCTCGGTTATCTCCTTCGCCATGCGCAATGATGAAAGCCTCCCGCAGGAAGGACGCCTCGGCCGCGCCATAGCGGGGCTGACCGCCAGCTTGCGGGCGCAACTCTTCGCCTGGGTGGTGCTGACGCTGATCGGAGCGATCTGCGTCAATCTCTATCTGAGTTACCGATCGGCCAACGCCACCGCCGATCTCGTTATCGACCACACCCTGCTCGCCTCAGCCCGCGTCATCGTCGAGGCCGTGCATGTCGACCCCAGCGGCACCGTCCAGCTCGACATTCCACCTGCGGCCCTTGAAATGTTTGATACAGGCAACGGCGATCGCGTCTTCTACCGGGTGATAACCGCCTGGGGGAACCTGATCGCCGGCTATCCCGACCTGCCGCAGCCGAAAAGGCAGCAGATCGGCGAGGATACGGTGTTTCGCGCCGACGACGTGCGGCTGATGCTGCTGAATCACCCGGTCGTCGGGCTCGGTGAAGACAGCACGATCTCGGTCACCGTCGCCGTCACCCATCACAGCCAGTACGCCATGCGCCGCAAGCTGTGGCTGTCGGATTTCACCAAGCAGCTCGTGCTAGTGCTGATCGCCGGCCTGGTGACGATCATCGGCCTGCAACGCGGTCTGGCGCCGGTGCTGCGGCTGCGCGACGCCGTGCGCGAACGCGGCCGCGAGCGGCTGGACCCGCTGGAACCCGACATGGTGCAGAGCGAGCTGCGGCCGCTGGTCCATGCGCTTAACGATCATATGGAGCGGGTGCAGAACCAGATGGCAGCGCAACGTCGCTTCGTCTCCAACGCCGCCCATCAGCTGCGCACGCCGCTGGCGCTGATCTCGACGCAGGCAAGCGTTGCGGCGCGCGAGAGCGACAATACCAGGCGCGACGAGGCGCTGCAGGCGCTGCGCTCGAGCACCAAGCAGGTGACGCGGTTGGCAAGCCAGCTTCTCACACTATCGCGGGCCGAACCGGGCAGTCGGAGGCCGCGCAGCGACACGATCGAACTCGCCGCCACCGCCCGGCGCGTGCTGGAAAACCTCGCCGAGGAAGCGCTGCGGCACAATATCGATCTCGGTCTGGAGGCAAGCAGCACGCCGATCCATGTCGAGGGCGACGGCACGATGCTGCGCGAGATGCTGGTCAATCTCGTCGACAATGCGCTGCGCTACACCCCGGAAAACGGCCGGGTCACGGTCGGCGTCGCCCGCGACGGCGGCGACGCCGTGTTGACGGTGGAAGACAATGGCCCCGGCATTCCGGAGACTGAGCGCGCCCAGGTCTTCGAGCGCTTCTATCGCATCATCGGCACGGAACCGGAGGGCAGCGGCCTCGGGCTTGCTATCGTCCGCGAGGTGGTCGACGGCGCCGGTGGCACCGTCACGCTTGGCGATGCGGCCGAGGGTGGCCTGCTGGTGACGGTAAGACTACCGGCGGTCTGATTGGCTGCAAACCACCGGCAACCGAAAACAAGCGAGATCGCTATCCAGCTGCTTGAAGCTGGACTTCGCCCTTGTTCAGGAAGAACGTCTTGTCGAACAAGCCGAGATCCAGCGGATTGGGCAAGCGGACATCCTCGATATCCGGATAGGCCTTCGCCGATGCTTCATAGGCTCGGTCGATCTGCGAGATGAAGACGATAACCAGCCCCTTCTCGCGCGCAAAAGCCTTCAACGCCCGGACCTGAACCATCAATTCCGGTTTCTGCCGGTTTTGGTCGAGTATCTGCAGATAGTCGACGACCACCAGCGTCCCCTTGGGCGCTGTCGCCAGCCGCTCCATGATGTAGTCGGCGCTGATCGCGTCGGAGGTATCGAATTCGAACAAATCCCTGAAATGCTCGAACGTTGCGCCAATCGCCTCAAAACGATCCTGAATATCCCTCTCAGTATATTCCAGCGTGAAGAAGATGCCGCGATTGCCGGATTTCATGGCTTCGACGGCGAGCCTGAGGCTCATCAAGGTCTTGCCGTGGCGCGGACGGGCGCCAAGAAGCACCAGATCGCCGAATTTCAGCCGGGAAAATATCTGGCCGGCGGGTGTGGTCTCATCCGCACGGGTTGCGAGCAGGCTCCAGCTGCGAAACCCCTCTTCGGCGGCGACCCGGTCGAGGGCCTCGTGCAGCGGGATATTCTCCTGGCGTGACAACAGCCGCGCCTTGCGTTTCAGTCGATACAGTGGGGCGGAAAGCCTCATCTCAAAAACCTCCTATTGCGAGCTGCGATCGCAATCCCTCCTTATGCTTGGCGCTCGAACAGTCGGTTCGATGGTTGGTCAACCCCGCATGAAGACTACTGTCCCGATCGGAGGGGGGAGGCATGGGCCTTGCCTGAAACGGAGCATAGCCTGATTCTCGCTCGAGGAAAATCGCTCGTACCAAGCCTCAAAACACAAAAGGCCGGGCGAAACGCCCGGCCTTTGCCTTGGGAGGTGCTGGATTGTCCAGCTGGCTTAATGCATGTCCATGCTCTGCTGCGGACGCCAGCGGGTGATGCGGTTTTCGACCAGCGTCATCACATATTCGGCCCCGAGCGTCACCACCATCACCAGGATGATCGCGGCATAGAGGCCGGCGGCATCGTAGGTGCCCTTGGCGATCGAGATCAGGTAGCCGATACCGGCCAGCGAACCGACGAACTCGCCGACGATCGCGCCGATGATGGCGAACGAGAAGGAGACGTGCAGGCTGGCGAAGATCCAGCTCATCGCAGACGGCAGGATGACGTTGCGGGTGACCTGCCAGTTCGACGCACCGAGAATGCGGGCATTGGCGATCATGTTGCGGTCGGCCTCGCGCACGCCCTGGAAGGCGTTGGCGAACACGACGAAGAACACCATGATGAAGGCTAGAGCCACCTTGGACGGCAGGCCGAGGCCCATGATCATCACGAAGATCGGCGCCAGCACGACGCGCGGGATCGAGTTGATCGCCTTGATGTAGATCGACAGGATATCGGAGGCCAGCTTGTTACGGCCAAGAGCAACACCAACGAGAACGCCGGTCACGGAGCCGATGACGAAACCGATCAACGCTTCTTCCATGGTGACGCCGAGATGATACCAGAGCGAACCGTTTTCGGTGCCTTCCGTGACCCATTCGTAGAGCCTGTAGCCGATAGCGGTCGGGCTGGAATAGAAGAACGGGTCGATCCAATGCAAGTCCGAGGCAAGCTGCCAGAGGCCGAGGATCGCAACCAGGATCGCAACCTGCCAGAAGAGAACAACGTATTTGCGCCGCGTGATCGCCTTCAGTGCCGCAGCTTCGATTTCCACGTCCGAGGTACCGGCGCGGAAGATCGGCGCATTGCCTGTCTCAAGGGCTGTATTTGCCATGATCAATCCTCCCCTTATGCCGCTTGAGTCGCGCGGCGATAGCTGGTTTCGACCTCTTCGCGAAGGTCGTCCCAGATCGTCTTGCAATAATCGATGAAGGTCTGCTCGTAGCGGATCTCCGAGACGACGCGCGGACGCGGCAGGTCGATCTTGTAGACCGACTTCACCGTCGCAGGTCCCGCCGTCAGCACGTAGACCTTGTCGGCCAGCGCCACGGCCTCTTCGAGGTCGTGCGTCACGAACACCACCGAAGCCTGACGCTCGGCCCAGAGCTTCAACAGCTCTTCATGCATGACGGTGCGGGTCTGCACGTCGAGCGCCGAGAAAGGCTCGTCCATCAGCAGGATTTCCGGCTCGTTGATGAAGGTCTGCGCCAGCGAGACACGCTTGCGCATGCCGCCGGAGAGCTGATGGGGATAGTGATGCAGGAACTTCGTCAGGCCGACGCGGGCGAGCCAATCCTTGGCGGTCTTTTCAGCCTCCGCCTTCGACTTGCCGCGGAACAGCGGGCCGGACATGACGTTGTCGATGACGTTCTTCCAGGGGAAGAGCGCATCCGTCTGAAAGACGAAGCCGACGCGCGGATCGATGCCTTCGACCGGACCGCCCATCAGGCGAACTTCGCCGGCGCTTGGTTTGGCAAGGCCGGTGACGAGGTTGAGCGTCGTCGACTTGCCGCAGCCGGTCGGTCCGACGACGGCGACGAATTCGCCGCGCTCGACGGTCATATTGAAATCGCGCAGCGCTGTCAGCGACTTGCCGGTCGGTGAAACGAAACGGCGGCTGACATTGATGAGCTCGATCGCCGGTGTCCGGCGTCCATCCTGTTGCATGATGCTAATCCTGACGCGTGCCTTCGGGCGTGCACGCAAAGCCCGTGAGATACCGCCTCCGGTTTGAGCCGGAGGCGGCGCGATGACTGCTTACTTGACGTTCTTGACGAACTCGGTCGTGTAGGTCTTCGACAGGTCGATCGTCTTGCCCTTGACGTTCTTGGAGAACTGCGAGAGCACGGCGAGAACCGTCTTCGGACCGTCTTCCGGCATCACGCCGTCCGGCGTGAACATTTCCTTGCCGGCATCGAGAGCCTTGATGTAGCCGTCCTTGTCGCCGACGTAGAAATCCTTCGGCATCTTGTCGGCAATCTCGGCGGCGGAATGGGTGTTGATGAAGCGCAGCGTCTTGACGAAGGCGTTGGCGAGCTTCTGAACCTCTTCCTTGTGACCATCGACCCAGGCCGCGTCCATGTAGAGCGACGCCGCCGGATAGGTACCGCCAAGCGCCTCTTCCGTGCCCTTGAGCGTGCGCAGGTCAACGAGGATCTTGGCTTCGCCGGTTTTCAGCATGCGCGAAATCGTCGGCTCGGTGGTCATCCCGGCCTGGATGGCGTCCTGCTGCATGGCAGCGATGAACGTCTGACCGGCACCAACCGGAACCGTGGAGACGTCGGAGGCCGAAAGGCCTGCCTTGGACGCCATGTAGAGCGTCAGGAAGTTGGTGGACGAGCCGAGACCGGTCACGCCGAGGTTCTTGCCCTTGAGATCGGCGAAGGACTTGATGTCCGGATGCTTGGTCGAGACCAGCTCGACTTCGCCGGGCGCCTGGCTGAACTGCACGACGGACTTGATGAACTTGCCCTTGGCCTGCAGGTCGACGCAATGGTCGTAGAAGCCGACGACACCCTGGACAGCACCGGCGAGCAGCTGATTTTCGGCGTCGACGCCGGCGGATTCGTTCAGAAGCTCGACCTCGAGGCCTTCATCCTTGAAGTAGCCGAGGGATTCGGCGAGCTTGGCCGGCAGATAGATCTGCTTTTCGTAGCCGCCCACCATGATGGAAATCTTGTCGGCGGCGTGCGCCGCTGTCGCGCCGAGCGAGGCGGCGGCCATGACGAGGGAAAGGGCTACGGTATGAAAAAGCGTGCGAGATGAACGCATGGGTATCTCCTCCTGTTAGATGCCTGCGTCATATTGTAATCGCACGGCATGCGCTTCCTCCACGAAGCTGCGCAAGCCTAGCGCGGGCAACCTTTCAGTCAGCTTTCAGTGAGAAACCGCGCAAGGGGGCATCGTGATTTTATCTCGCCGCCGCCCTGCCCGAATTGCAACGAAGCCTCATCATACGTCATACCCTTGGCGAAACGCGCTTGGCGCCTATGTAGATTAGCCATCGCCACGAAAAGGACGAACTATGAAAGCAATAGCCGCAGCACTCATTCTGTCGACGGTCGCCTCCGTCGGCTCAGCTCAGGCTATTTCCCGCTATGATTCACTTGGCCAGGGCTGTGCATCCGTGCAGCAGATCGTTTCGAGAGAGGGGGCGGTATTGCTGCGCTATCCCTCGAAAAGCGGCAATGTCATCCTTTACGACCGCTACGTGGCGTACGACGGCACGGGCAGCTACGCGGCACGTGCGAGCGTGCCGACCAGGGACAACCCGATGCGCCCCGTTTACAATTGCAGATCGTATTCCGTCTTCAACCCACATTGATGCTACGCTTCTTCCTACCGTTTACACAAACGGCCAATAACGGACAAACCTTCGCCGCCAAGGACTTTTAGTTGAATTTCGCCACCATTTAATACACACTGAGCGGGCAGATTGGGGTCATGCTCCTTGCCTACCCCGGGCATCTGCAAGGTGGCGTCCGCTGGGTCCCCGCTCAAATGAGGAGATTACACAGTGAGTGCAAAAGTACCAAATCCGATTGACGCCTATGTCGGTTCACGCGTGCGAATGCGTCGGCTTATGCTCGGCATGAGCCAGGAACGGCTCGCCGAACAGATCGGCGTCACGTTTCAGCAGGTACAAAAATATGAGAAAGGCACCAATCGCATCGGCGCCAGCCGGCTGCAGGCGATTGCGGGCGTTCTGGCCGTGCCGGTCGCCTTCTTCTTCCAGCAAGACAATACGCAGCCACTGGCGACGGACGGCCTCGGCGCCATCAGCGGCCTCGAGGATCTCTCTGACTTCCTGACCTCCAAGGAGGGCCTGAGCCTCAACAAGGCTTTCATGAAAATCAACGATCCGGGCGTCCGCCAGTCCGTGCTGATGCTCATCAAGTCGCTGGCCAATACCGCTGAGCCGGCAATCGTGCGCGCGCCGCCGGCAGCTGAGGTTCAATTCGGCCTGCGCAACTGAGCGCTGCGCCTCACCTGCCCCAACGGTGAGGCACGAATCGCGATTGCGAAACACGCAATCGAAATGACACTGGAGCACCCGCGTCCCCTTCAACGCACAAGGGTCGCTCCAGTCTCTCTATCTAGAACATCCCTCTGCTTGCGGGTTTTTCCACCTGAAAGCAGGATACACAGGTGATTGCGGTAGAGTTGCACTCATCGTAATGTAGGATTCTCGATCGTGAGCCACACCTCATGATCGCCGACCATGAAGATGATTGCAGGCGATGCCGGCATGGCGCTTGCGATGCCGGAAGTTTGCCGGACGCAGTTGGGGATGCATGAACTTCAGGCTACTGACATTCGGAGACCTGCGTCTGGTCGACGGAACAGGTTCAACAGTACCTTTTCCGGAAAAAGGCCTGCTGTCGGCCTGCTTCCTGCTGACCGGCTCCTCGCCGCAAAAATCCCGCACGGAGCTTGCTGAATTCCTCTGGGGCGACATTCCCCTGGACAAGGCGCTCGCCAATCTGCGGCAAACGCTATCGCGCGTCAAAAACCGCCAAGACGAACTCGGGATCGAGCTATTGCTGATCGAGCAAGCGATCGTGAGCGTGAATATCGGCGCGTTCAGCAGCGATCTGGCGCTGCTCGACGCCACCTCGCAAACCACGCCTCACGCGGCGCTGGGCGAATTGCTGCAACTGGGTCGCTGGGATTTTCTCGCCCGCACCGAGGTCATCGGCGGTCAGGCACGCATGTGGCTGCACACGCAACGCGACCGGGTCAGGACGCAGATACTGGCAACGCTCCGCGACGCCGTCGCGGCCATGAGCGAGGATGCGGACACCACCGTCGTCAGGGAAGCCGCGCTGCGGCTGTTCGAGGCCTATCCCGAGGACGAGGCTGTCTATCAGATTCTCGGGCAGACCTATGCCGGAGAACCCCAGCTTGAGAGCGCCCGCAACGTTTTCGAGCACCGCCGGAAATACCGCTGGGGCGAACTGCCGGTCGATCCCGACCCGCAGACGCTCGGCGTCGCGCGGCGACTATTCGAACGCCAGCGCGGCATTGCGCCACAAGCCCGACAGGAAGCAAGACCTCGGGTGGAAGTCGCCCCGCCGGCACTCCGCGGACCGCCAAGGCTCACCTTGCTGCCGCCCGTGAACCTCGCGAGGAACCACCAGACGGCCATCTTTCTCTCCTCGGCGCTGCTGGAAGACATTACCGTCAGCCTTTGCGTACTGAAGACCGTGACGATGGTGGCGCATCACACCGCGGAAAAGATCGCGCTCGATCTGGACCGGAGCGCGACACTGGAAAGGCACGACATCAACTACGTGCTGGATACTAGGCTCAGCTTCGACGGCAACGCCTACTGGCTTTTCGCGCAGCTGATCTATGCCGGCAACGACGAAGTCATCTGGGCGGAACGCTTCAGCATGGAAGCGCGGGATCTGCCGCGCCAGCATCGCGAAATCACCCAACGCATCGTGTCGGCCGTTGCAAACTCTATCGAGCGCAACGAATTTACCCGCGACTATTTCGAGCGCAACCCCGAAGCCTACCATCATTATCTGCTCGGCCAGCGCCATTTGAAGCATCTCGGGCTACCGGACATCCGGCGTGCTCGCAAAGAGTTTCAGACGGCCCTGAAGGAAAACCCCTATTTCTCGCCCGCGCTGAGCGGCATAGCACGCACCTATCACCTCGAATGGTTGGTGACCGCGCAGGGCGACGCAAGATTGTTGAAGCGTGCCGAGGAAGTGGCCGGAAAGGCGATTGCCACCGGCCAGGACATCGTTGGCGGCTACCATCAATTCGGCGTCGCCAAGCTCTACCAGGGAGCCTTTGATGAAAGCATCGAGGCCTTCAAACTCGCCGAAACCATCAGTCCTCATTATGCTGACGTCATCGCCGACTATGCCGACACGTTAATGCATGCCTCAAAACCGCAAGAGTCATTGGAAAAGGTCGAGCGCGCTATAAAACTCAATCCACTTAGCCCTGATCTGTATTTCTGGACTGCTGCAAGCGCCAATTACTCTCTCGAACGTTATGAGGATGCCACCGCATATATTGAGCGTATGGCCGACCCTTCTCAGGCTGCACGACTTGCTGCCGCAAGCGCAGCCATGTCGGGCAACATGCGCAAGGCCAAGACTTTGGTGCGAAAAGTCAAGGAAACATATCCGGATTTCGATATTGATACTTGGCTCTCTATTGTTCCTTTACGAGAACAATGGCAGAAAGACTTGTATCGAGAAGGGCTCCAGCGAGCTGGATTTTAATTTATGTCACGTTAAAACTGCGCATGGGTTTCCGGAAATTCAATCCGGGTTTCCAAGCCCATGAACGAAGAGGGAAAGAGATTGAAGATGGCAAACTTTGTGGTTTTTGGCATTCCTGGCGATTCCCAACTTTATCTCGCCGATATCGGCGCTGGCACCATATCTCCGCTCAGCGTACCGGCGGGCAGTGACCTCGGCGTAGCCGATCAATTGCGCAACGCTGGAGCAACCATCATCAAGGGCGTCAATCTGGCCATCGCTGTCGGTAGCACCGCGGGCGCCGGTTCTGGCAGGTTGGATGACGCTGCCGCCGGTGGCAGGCTGGACGAAAGTGCCCCCAGCGGCCGGCTGGATTGAAGAACAGAACACCGCCTTGGCAATAATCGCCGCGCCGTTGGCTTCCTGCCTGCCGGAACTTTTCGACAAAGTTTCCGGTGGGATATTACCGATCGCCACCTCTCCTTATTCGGACCGCAGCTGCTCTGCCGAGGAGACTTTACAACGGATCGAGCCCTGCCTTGCAGCCCACGGCATCACCCGCCTAGGCCGCCTGACGGGGCTCGACAAGATCGGCATTCCCGTCTGGCAGGCGGTCAGCCCGAATGCTCGTTCGATCGTCATCAACAATGGCAAGGGCATTACCGATCTCGACGCCAAGGTCTCGGCGGCCATGGAAGCACTGGAGCGAACCATCGCCGGTGCACCTACCCTTGCGACCGTCATGGCCAGCCGCCGCCAACTTCTGGCCGAAGGGCATCACGCCGATCCGCTGCCCTCGCTCATCGCCAAGGGGCGGGCCGATATCGATGAGGAGGAGGAGATCGCCTGGGCCGAGGGCTATGATCTCGTTGCCGGCGGGCTTGCCTGGATTCCTTTCAACGCCATAACACTCGATCGCACCATCAGCGATCCGCGTTTCTGGCAATCCTCCGACGGCCTTGCCTCCGGCAACAATCTCACCGAGGCCATCCTGCACGGTCTGCTCGAACGGATCGAGCGCGATGCCGAGGTGCTTTGGGAGATTTCCGAACCGAAGCTGCGCATGGCTGCTTGCATTGATCCGGCCTCGTTCGCCGATCCTGTCCTGAATGGGCTGATCGCCAAGACCACCGGCGCGGACCTCACTCTCCGGCTCTTCAATATCACCAGCGATATCGGTATACCCGTTGTCGTCGCCCTTCTCGGCCCGTCGGAAATCACCCAGGCAAGACGCGTCCGCTACCTCGATGTCACGATCGGCAGCGGCGCCCATCCGTCGCCGGTGCGGGCGGCGATCCGCGCCGTGACGGAAGCCGCGCAATCGCGCCTGACCTTCATCAGCGGCGCCCGCGACGATATCCGGCCCGAAAATTTTACTCGCGAATTGCCGGAGAGCATTCGCCGTTGCTTCGATGCCGTTCCGAGGACAGCAACACCATCGAATGCGGCTCTGCCGGAAGGAGCCGAGGGGCTATTGCAGCTAACGATCGACCGTTTGCGCCAGGCGGGCATAAACTCCGCCATCGCGGTTTCGCTTGGCGACCCCTCGCTTCCCTTTGCCGTCGCCAAACTCGTGGTGCCGCAACTGGAAAATCCGGCCGGAGAGCGCAAGCGCCGCTTCGGCTACCGTGCCATCTCCAAGACGTTGCAACTGCTATGAAGATCCTGTTCGTCGGCCCGACGCTTCCCGATGCCGCCGAGATCATCGATCCCGGCATTGCGCTGCGCCCACCGGCGCAAAAGGGCGATATCGTCAAAGCTGTCGAAGAGGGCGCCGACGCCATCGGCTTGATCGACGGATTTTTCGAGAATGTCGCGCCTGTCTGGCACAAGGAGATCCTCTTTGCCCTGTCCAAAGGCGTCCACGTCTATGGTGCCGCCAGCATGGGAGCGCTGCGCGCCGCCGAATGCGCCGCCTTCGGCATGGTCGGCATCGGCCGCATCTTCGAGGCCTATGCCTGCGGCGCGCTTGCCGATGATTCCGCCGTGGCGCAGATCCACGCGCCCGCCGAACTCGGATACCGCCCGCTGAGCGAGCCACTGGTCAATGTGCAGGCGACACTGCAAGTGCTTGCCGAGACTGGTTCAATCAGCGAGCCGGAGCGGGCAGCACTCCAGGCTTGCGCCGAGACCATGTTCTTCAAGTCGCTCACCTATCGCTCAATGACCGCGGCAGCCGACCTGCCGGACCCGGCGCGACGGCCGGCAATTGCTGATCTCCTGCGCGCGAATGCGGTCAACCAGAAGCGCATCGACGCACTGCAATTGCTGAGTGCCTTTGCCGACTGCCCCGACGAGCGCCGGCAACCACCGCGCGACTGGAGCTTTCAAGCCAACAGTTTATGGCATTCCGCCTTTCACCACCTTGAAATTGCATTGTAAATCCCCTTCGCAATCTCGCCTCGTGTCACGCTGTATGTCACGCGCCAAGGCCTCGGACATACGCTAGGGTTTCCTCATGTTTCTGGCGACGGGTTTCGCGTCCGCCGGAAACAGGGGGCAAAAGGGGCGTAAAATGACAGCAATACTTCCTATCGAAATGGCAGTGCATGATTCCGACTCGCTGAAAGAGCTGGCATCCATCGCACGGCTGATCACCTATGCGCGCCAAAGCGCCAAGAGCCTGGAGGCCGAGTTTCCGGTCTGGTGCCTGGACCTTGCGCTCGGCGCCGTGTTGCAGGAAATGTATGCAAACGGCCTGCCAATTCCGCTTTTTGAAGAGGGCGCAGACAAAGCCAACATGGCCTTCGCGCATTAAGCGCTATCGCTCGAATATTCTGTCTCTGGGGGCGGAGACGGAGACCATGCCGGCACGGTCCTGAACCTTGCCGGCATTGCTGTTTTACCTGTCAGTTGCACCGGCACGGCTGGACGCCCGCCACGAAGATCGCAATGCATTGCCGCAGATGCCGCAGCCGGGTTTCGCGGTCCGGCCAATCGTTCGTCTTGCCGGGAAGCGTGATCATTGCGCCGAAGATCATGTTCATCAGCATGCGCGCACCACTTCCGGCATCGGCAATTTCGATCAGGCCGCGCTGTTGCTGCAGATCGAGCCAGTCGGCCAGCATTTGCCGTGTCTGCTCCGCGCCTTGCGTGCGCAGCAGCGCCGCGATCTCGGGAAATCGCTGCGCCTCGCTCATGACGAAATGAATGAAGGCTTCGCGGTCACGCTCGGCCGCTTCATCGATATCGATCATGAAGATCTGTTCGAGCGCCTCGGTGAGCGGCAGATTTTCCTTGGGGTCGCGCGGCAGGGCCAGCATCGAGGCGCGGTGCTCGGCCATGAGCGCCATGAAAAGCTCTATCTTGCTCGAAAACAATCGGTAGAGGGTTTGTTTCGAAATCTTGCATCGTGCGGCCACGAGATCCGTGGTCGTGCCGCCGTAACCGAGCTCATGAAACGTCGCACGGGCCTCCGCGATGATCTCCGCCCGCCTTGCGTCGTCGCTCACCGTTTTCGGACGGCCGCGCTTGCGGGGAACAACGACCTGCTCCGCATCGCTCGCTCTTGCTTTCATCCGCCCTTCCATCTTAACCTAAAAAAGCTAAATGAGATTGACATTTACGGTGGTACAAATATTTTCCGTACTACATGGTACTGTAAATAAGGCAATGGGAAATAGCAACGTGGGAAAGCTCGTCTCTTCTACCCCTGTATCCGCACGTCCGGCTCGAATCAGACTTTTTCCGGCTGCCCGGATCTCACTCCTCGTCGCAGGGGTCGCCACCACGATGCTGCTGGCCGGCTGCAACGAGCAGAAGGCTGCGCAGGGTAGCGCGCCCGCCGTCAAGACCGAGGTCAGCGCCATGGCGCTGCATCCGCAATCGGTGGCGATCACCGCCGAACTGCCCGGCCGCACCAGTGCCTATCTGATCGCCGAAGTCAGGCCGCAGGTCGGCGGCATCATTCGCAGCCGCAATTTCAAGGAAGGCAGCGAGGTTACCGCCGGCGACGTGCTCTACGAAATCGATCCGGCCTCCTACCAGGCATCCTACGACAGCGCCGTTGCCGCCTTGCAAAAGGCGCAGGGCGCCGTGCCGAGCGCGCAGTCGAAAGTCGACCGCTACAAGAGCCTGACGGCACAGGACGCGGTCAGCAAACAGAATCTCGACGATGCGCTGTCCACCCTGGCGCAGGCGAACGCCGATGTCGCATCGGCAAAGGCCGCCCTGGAGACCGCGCGCATCAATCTCGATTACACCAAGATGCGCGCCCCGATCGGCGGCCGTGTCGACGCCTCGGCCGTGACCGTCGGTGCGCTGGTCACCGCCGACCAGACGACGGCGCTCACCACCATCCGCCAGCTTGATCCGATCAATGTCGACGTTACGCAGTCGAGCACCAACCTGCTCGAATTCCGCCGCGCCATTGCCGACGGCCGGTTGAAGACCAGCGGCGACAACGTCTCCGTCCATCTGACACTGGAAGACGGTTCCCAATACAAGGAAACCGGCAAGCTCGAATTTGCGGAAGCCGCGGTCGCCGAAACTGTCGGCACCATCACCGTGCGCGCTGTCTTCCCCAATCCGGACCGCATATTGCTGCCCGGCATGTATGTTCGCGCCACCATCCAGGAGGGCGTCGCCGAGAACAGCTTCCTCGTGCCGCAGCGTGCCGTCACCCGCAACACCAAGGGCGAACCGATAGCGATGTTCGTCACCGCCGATGGCAAGGTGCACCAGCGGGTGCTGAAGGTGCAGCGGAGCATCGGCAATAGCTGGCTTGTGAACGAGGGCATGACCGACGGTGATCGCGTCATCGTCGAAGGCAGCCAGCGCGTGCGCGATGGCCAGGACGTCAACGCCACCGCCGTGACCATCGATGATGCCACCGGCGAGGTGAAGCAGGCCGCCGCCGATAGCAAGCCCGCCGAGCAGGCCGAGCTGGAAAAGACCGATACCAAAGCCGGATCCGGCGCCCAGAAGTGAGGTAAGCGATGTCGCGTTTTTTCATCGACCGGCCGATCTTTGCCTGGGTCATCGCCATCGTCATCATGCTTGCGGGCGCGCTGTCGATCCTGACGCTGTCGATCTCGCAATATCCGCAGATCGCGCCGACCACGGTAAGCATCAACGCCACCTATTCCGGTGCTGACGCCGCTACCGTCGAAAACTCGGTGACCAAGGTCATCGAGCAGGGCATGACCGGCATCGACAATCTCGACTACATGACGTCGACGTCGACCTCGACAGGATCGGCCTCGATCTCGCTGACCTTCACCAACAAGGCCGATCCCGACGTTGCGCAGATGCAGGTGCAGAACAAGCTGCAGCTCGTCACCGCGCAATTGCCGCAAACGGTGCAGTCGACGGGTATCGTCGTTTCCAAGTCGACCTCGAACTTCCTGATGGTCGTTGGCTTCGTCTCCACCGACGGCAAGCTCAATTCCAACGACCTTGCCGACTATGTGTCCAGTACGCTGAACGACACGCTGAAGCGTATCGAAGGCGTCGGCAACACCCAGATTTTCGGCGCAGGCTATGCCATGCGCGTCTGGGTCGATCCGGACAAGCTGGCCAAATACCAGCTGATGGTGAGCGACGTCACTACCGCAATCCAGGCGCAGAACTCGCAGGTCTCGGCCGGCCAGCTCGGCGCGTTGCCGCAGCGCAAGGGCCAGCAGCTCAATGCAACGGTGACGGCGAAGAGCCGCCTGCAGACGCCGGAGCAATTCAACAATATCATCCTGAAGAGCCTGCCCGACGGCTCGCTGGTACGCCTCAACGATGTCGCGACCGTTGAGCTTGGTGCATCGTCCTATACCACTTCGAGCACCTATAACGGCCACCCCTCGGCCGGTCTCGCCGTCATGCTCGCCTCCGGCGCAAACGCCATCAATACGGCAGAGGCCGTGCGATCGACCATCGACAGCGTAAAGCAGACGCTGCCGCCGAACGTCGAAATCGTCTACCCCTACGACACGACACCCTTCGTCAAGCTGTCGATCGAGGACGTGGTCAAGACGCTGTTCGAAGCCATCGTGCTCGTCTTCATCGTCATGTTCGTCTTCCTACAAAACATCCGCGCCACCCTGATCCCGACGCTTGCCGTTCCGGTCGTGCTGCTCGGCACCTTCGGCGTGCTGTCGCTGTTCGGCTATTCGATCAATACCCTCACCATGTTCGGCATGGTGCTGGCGATCGGTCTGTTGGTGGACGACGCCATCGTCGTCGTCGAAAACGTCGAGCGCGTCATGGAGGAAGAGGGGTTGTCGCCACGCGAGGCGACGATCAAGTCGATGCAAGAAATCACCGGCGCGCTGATCGGCATCGCGACGGTGCTGTCGGCCGTGTTCATCCCGATGGCCTTCTTCTCCGGCTCCGTCGGTGTCATCTACCGGCAATTCTCGGTGACTATCGTCTCGGCGATGATCCTGTCGGTCATCGTTGCATTGATCCTGACGCCGGCACTCTGCGCAACGATCCTCAAGGCGCCGGAACATGGATCGAAGCAACGCGGTGCCTTCGGCTGGTTCAACCGCAATTTCGAGCGCGCGACGCTTCGTTATCAGCGCAGCATTCACGGCATGATACGCTGGAGTGCCGTCTTCCTGCTGATCTTCGTGCTGATCGGCGGCGCCGTCGCTTACCTGTTCAATCGCCTGCCGAGCTCGTTCCTGCCGGATGAGGATCAGGGCATCCTGTTGACTGCGATCCAGCTCCCTCCAGGCGCTGCGGAGTCCCGCACATGGTCCGTGCTCAATCAGGTCAAGGACTATTACCTCAACAACGAGAAGGACTATGTCGAAGGCGCCTTCGCCGTCGCTGGCTTCGGCTTCAGTGGCCAGGGTCAGAATGTCGGTATCGTTTTCGTCCGGCTGAAGGACTTCGCCGAACGTTCGACCCCGCAATCGAAGGCGCAGGCGATCGCCGGCCGCGCCATGGGCGCCTTCTCGAAGATCAAGGACGGCAGCGTCTTTGCACTCGCACCGCCGGCCATTCCCGGTTTTGGTAGTTCGAGCGGCTTCGACTTCTTCATCAAGGATATCAATGGCGCCGGCCATGCCAGCCTGATCGCCGCCCGTAACCAGTTGCTCGGCGCCGCCGCCAAGAGCCCGAAACTGTTCGGCACCCGCCCGAACGGTCAGGAAGATACACCGCAATACTCGGTCAATATCGATCAGGAAAAGGCGAGCGCGCTGAATATCAGCCTGGCCGATATCGACTCCACGCTGTCGACCGCCTGGGGCGGCACCTACGTCAACGACTTCATCGATCGCGGCCGCGTCAAGCCTGTCTACGTCCAGGCCTACCAGGATTTCCGCATGCAGCCGGAGGATTTCGGCCGCTGGTATATCCGCAACTCCGGCGGCGACATGGTGCCGTTCTCAGCCTTCTCCAGCGGCGAATGGACCTATGGTTCGCCGCGTCTCGAACGCTATAACGGCTCGTCGGCCGTCGAAATCCAGGGCGCTGCCGCTCCCGGTGTCTCCTCCGGCGATGCCATGAACGAGATCGACCAGATCATGGCATCCCTGCCGCCCGGCTTCAGTCATGAATGGACCAGCCTGTCGGCCCAGGAAAAGCTCTCCGGCAACCAGGCAAGCCAGCTCTACGCCATCTCCATCCTTGTGGTCTTCCTGGCGCTGGCCGCTCTCTATGAGAGCTGGTCGATCCCGCTTGCCGTCATGCTGTCGGTGCCGATCGGCATCTTCGGCGCGCTGCTGGCGGCCACCATCTTCGGCCAGTCGAACGACGTCTACTTCAAGGTCGGCCTGCTGACGACCATAGGACTGGCGGCCAAGAACGCCATCCTGATCGTCGAATTCGCCATCGAGCAGCAGAACAACGGCAAGAGCCTGATCGATGCGACACTGGAGGCATCCCGCCAGCGCCTTCGTCCGATCCTGATGACCTCGCTCGCCTTCATTCTCGGCGTCATGCCGCTGGCGATCGCCAATGGCGCCGGCTCCGGCAGCCAGAACTCGATCGGTATCGGCGTCATGGGCGGCATGATCTCGGCGACCGTTCTCGGCGTCTTCTTCATCCCGCTGCTCTTCGTCTCCGTCCGCCGCGTCTTCAAGGGCAAAGTAGGAGCGACAGGCGCGACGCAGCCGGAAACCGCCAGCCCCGACGCGGCGCATTGATGGACTATCAACCCGCTCTCTACGCATGAGAGCGGGTATTTCCGATCCCACATTACTATGAGAGCGCCACCGGCTACGGCCCTGCTCAAGTTGCCTGCGAAGACACCGGCGGCGACGGCTCCTGCTTTGCCGACCACCGGCTGTGGAGCTTCGCCAGCATCAGATAGATGATCGGCGTCGTGTAGAGCGTCAGGATCTGCGAGACGACGAGGCCGCCGACGATGGTGATCCCGAGGGGACGGCGCAATTCCGCGCCGGGGCCGGTGGCGATGATCAGCGGAATGGCACCCATGAGTGCAGCAAGCGTCGTCATCAGGATCGGGCGGAAGCGTTTCAGGCAGGCCTGATAGATCGCCTCCTCGGAAGGCAGGCCGAGCTTGCGTTCGCCCTGCAATGCGAAATCCACCATCATGATACCGTTCTTCTTGACGAGACCGATCAGCAGGATGATGCCGATGAAAGCGATGATCGTCAGCTCCGTGCCGCTGATGACCAGCGCCAGCAGCGCGCCGAGACCGGCTGATGGTAGCGTCGAAATGATCGTCAGCGGATGCGCCAGGCTCTCGTAGAGAATGCCAAGGACGATATAGACCGTCAGCAGCGCCGCCAGCAGCAGCAGCGGCTGGCTGCCGGAGGATTGCGTGACGCTGGCGGCATCGCCGGCAAAGTCCGCATGCAACTCATCGGGTAGATGCATCTCGAGCACCGCCTTCTGAATGGCATCGTTCGCCACTTGCAGCACGCTGTTGAGCGCCAGATTGTAGGAAATCGTCACGGAGGGATATTGCCCCTGGTGATTGACCACCAGCGGCGCCAGCGTCCGCTGGATCGACGCGACAGCGCTGAGCGGGACCTGGATGCCGCCGGACGCCGGGACATAGAGCTTCGAGATATCGTGAGGATCGCGGGCGTAATCGGGATTGGCCTCCAGCACGACGCGATACTGGTTGCGCTGGGTGTAGATCGTCGAAACCTGCCGCTGCGCGAAGGCATTGTTGAGCGCCGCGTCGATCGACTGGATGCTGACACCCAGTCGCGAAGCCTCGCTGCGATCGATATTGACCGTCGCCTGCAGACCGTTCGGCTGCCGGTCGGTGGCCACATCGGTCAATTCCGGCAGCGCCTGCAGGCGTTCGAGCACTTTCGGCGCCCATTCCACCAGTTCGTCGTAATTCGCGCCCCAGATCGTAAACTGATATTGCGACTGCGACTGGCGCGCGCCGGCGCGGATATCGCCCGGCGAAAACAGGAATGTGCTGAGGCCCGGAATGGCCATCAGCTGCTTGCGCAGCCGGTCGATCACATCGGCGGTCGACGCGCGCTCCGATTCCGGCTTCAGCGAAATGAACAGCTGCCCGCGATTGATCGAGCTGGAAAAACCGCCCCCACCCACGGACGAACCGACCCCGGAGACGGCCGGGTCCTTGCCGACGATATCGGCGGCCTGCAGCTGCAATTTGACCATGGCCGGATAGGAGATATCCGTCGCCGCCTGCGTACCGCCCTGAATGAAGCCGGTATCGTCCTGCGGGATGAAACCCTTCGGTACCTTGACATAGAGATAGGCGGACATGACGACGCAGGCCAAAATGACAAGGACGGACAGCACGCGATGATGCAACACTGCCTTCAGCGTCCGGCCATAGAAATTGGTGACCGCGCCAAGCGTGCCCTCGACGATCCGGGCAAACAGGCCCGGCCGGGCCTCCATGTCATGGGAGCGCAGGCGATGGCCGCAGATCATCGGCGTCAGCGTCAGCGACACCAGGGTCGAGACGACGATGGTGAAACCGAGCGTCAGCGAAAAGGTCTGGAAGAACCGGCCGACAATGCCGCCCATGAAGAACAGCGGGATAAAGGCGGCGAGCAGCGACAGGCTGATCGAAACGACGGTGAAGCCGATCTGCTTCGCACCCTCGAGCGCCGCCCGCATCGGCTTCATGCCGCTTTCGAGATTGGCGTAGATGTTCTCGATCATCACAATGGCATCGTCGACGACGAAGCCGACGGAGACCGCGAGCGCCATCAGCGACAGATTGTCGATCGACAGCCCGAAGAGCCACATGGCGGCAAAGGTACCGCATAGCGACAATGGCACGGTAACGCCGGCTGCAAACGTCGGCGTGGCGCGACGGAGAAACGTGAAGACCACGGCCATGACCAGGCAGATGGTGGCCACCAGCGTCCACTGCATGTCGGTGACGCTGGCATGGATCGTCGTGGTGCGGTCGGAGAGAACGGCAATGTGGATACCGGCAGGGATCAGCCGTTGCAGCTCCGGGATCAGCGTCTTGACGCCGTCGACCGTGGCGATGACGTTGGCGTCCGCTTCCTTGGTGATGTTGAGCAGCACGGCAGGCTTGCCGTCGAACCAGGCATCGGAGCGGCTGTTGCGCACGCCCGGCTCGACGGTGGCGATATCGGAGAGGCGGACGGCCGTGCCGTTGGCATTGCTCACGACGAGACGGCCGTAGGCCTCGGGCGTCCGCAACTGGCTGTTCAGGGAAATCGAGAAAGCGGAGCGGCTGCCGTCGATCGAACCGGCCGGGCCGAGCGTGCTGGCATTGACGATCGCCGTTCGCACATTGTCCAGCGCCAGGCCCATGGCGGAAAGCCTGTCCGGATCGAGCCTGACGCGAACGGCCGGCTGATCGGCGCCGCTGACCGACACCTGCCCGACGCCGTCGACTTGCGATATGCGCTGCACGGCGATGGTATCCGCCGCGTCATAGATAGCGCTTGCCGGCACGGTGTCCGAGGTCAGCGCCAGGATCAGGACGGGAGCCGCGGCCGGATTGATCTTGCGGAAAGAGGGCAAGGTCGGCAGATCGCCGGGCAGGTCGGTCGCGGCCGCGTTCAGTGCCGCCTGCACGTCCTGCGCCGCGCCGTCGACGCTGCGCGACAGATCGAACTGGGCGACGATGCTGCTCGATCCGAGCGAGCTGACGGAGGTCAGCTGCGTGATGCCGGCAATGGTGCCGAGATGCCGTTCAAGCGGTGCCGCCACGCTCGCCGCCATGCTGGCGGGGTCGGCACCGGGGCGGCTGGCCGAAACGACGATCGTCGGCAGGTCGACGGTCGGCAGGCTTGCCACCGGCAGGAAGCGATAGGCGACGATACCGAGGATCACCAGCCCAATCGCCAGAAGCGTCGTGCCGACAGGGCGTTTGATGAACGGCTCGGAGAGGTTCATGTCTCGCCACCCACAACATCGTCCAGCTCCGGAGCCGGCGTGCCGGTCGGCCGACCGACGATACGGGCACGCAGGTTTTCGAAGGCCAGATAGATCACCGGCGTCGTGTAGAGCGTCAGCAGCTGCGACAGCACCAGGCCGCCGATGATGGTGATGCCGAGCGGTATGCGCAGCTCCGCTCCCGTGCCTTGCGCCAGCGCCAGGGGCAGCGCACCGAAGAGTGCCGCCAGCGTCGTCATCATGATCGGGCGGAAGCGCAGGATTGAGGCTTTCAGGATCGCGTCGCGCGGCGGCAGCCCCTCCTTGCGCTCAGCCTCCAGCGCAAAGTCGATCATCATGATCGCATTCTTCTTGACGATGCCCATCAGCAGCACGATGCCGATCAGTGCGATGATCGACAGGTCCTGACCGAACAGCATCAGCGCCAGCAGCGCGCCGACGCCTGCCGACGGCAGGGTCGAGAGGATCGTTATCGGATGCACGGCGCTTTCATAGAGTAGGCCGAGAACGATGTAGATCGTCACGACGGCCGCGAGGATCAGCCAAGGCTCGCCCGCGAGAGACGAGGCGAATTCCTCAGCATCGCCGGAATAGCTGCGCTGGATGGTATCGGGCATGCCGATGTCCCGTTCAGCCGTCTGGACCTCGGCGACGGCGTCGCTGAGCGAGGCGCCCTTGGCGAGATCGAAGCTGATGGTCACGGCCGGAAACTGCTCATCGTGACTGATGACCAGTGGCGCCGTCATGAACGTCGCCGTGGTGAAGGCATTGAGCGGCACCTGCGTGTCGCTGGCCCCGGCGACATAGAGCTTGTCGAGCGATTTCGGGTCCGCCTGATATTGCGGCGCCGCCTCCAGGATGACGCGATACTGGTTGGCCTGGCCATAGATCGTGGCAATCTGCCGCTGGCCAAAGGCGTCGTTCAGCGTATCGCTGACGGCCTGCATCGAGACGCCGAGGCGTGAGGCGGTCTCGCGATCGACATCGACGAAGATACGGCCGCCGCCCATCTCGACTTCCGAGGAAACGTCGATCAGCTTCGGGCTTTGTTGCAGCCGCTGTGCCAATTTTCCGGCCCAGTCGACCACGGTCGCGGTATCCGTGGCGGTCAGCGTGTATTGATAAGGCGCGCGGCTGGCGCGCGTGCTGATGGAGATGTCGCGCACGCTCTGGAAGGTGACGTGAATGCCGGGGAGGTCGGCCACTTCACCGCGCATCCGGTCGATGATCTCGGCGGCTGAATCGCTGCGCTGGTTCCTCGGCTTCAGCACAAGGCTGAGATTGCCAGTGTTGAGCGTCAGGTTGCTGGCGCTGGTGCCGATGACCGAGACGACGCCCGAGACATCAGGGTCCTTGCGCAGCCGATCGGCCACAGTCGCCTGCGTCTGCTTCATGGCTTCGAAGGAGGTGGTCGGCTCGGTCTCGATGACGGCGGTGATCAGGCCGGTATCCTGCGGCGGCAGGAAGCCCTTGGGGATGACGACATAAAGCGCGATGGTGGCGGCAAGCGTTACCACCGTGATGATCAGCATCAGCGCACTGCGGTCGACCGCCCAGACGAGGCTGCGGCGATAGCCTTCGATCAGCCACTCCATGAAGCGGTCGGCGCCCGCCAGGAAACCGCTGCGGTGCTCCTTGGGCTTGCGCAGGATGCGGGCGCACATCATCGGCGTCAACGTCAGCGAAATCACCGCCGAGACCACGACGGCGATGGTCAGCGTCAAGGCGAATTCGCGGAACATGCGCCCGACGATGCCGGTCATGAACAGCAGCGGGATGAAGACGGCAACCAGCGAGACGGTCAGCGAGATGATGGTGAAGCCGATTTCGCCGGCGCCCTTCAGCGCCGCCTGCATCGGGTTCTCGCCCTCCTCGATGTGGCGGGCGATGTTCTCGATCATCACGATGGCATCGTCGACGACGAAACCGGTGCCGATGGTCAGCGCCATCAGCGAGAGATTGTCGAGGCTGAACCCGGCGAACCACATGACGCCGAAAGTGGCGATCAGCGACAGCGGCAGGGCGACACCGGCGATGAAGGTAGCCGTTATCGTGCGCAGGAACAGGAGCACGACGAGGATGACGAGGCCGATACTGACGACGAGCGTCCATTGAACGTCATGGATCGAGGCACGGATGGTCTCGGTGCGATCGTTGACGATGTCGATCGAGATGCCGGCCGGCAGCGCCTGTTTCAGCCGGGGAACCTGCTTCAGCACGCCCTCGACCGTCTGGATGACGTTGGCGCCCGGCTGGCGCATGATGTCGAGGATAACCGCGGGCTTGCCCTGATACCAGGCGCCGACGCGGGTATTCTCCAGCCCCTCGACGACGGTGGCGACATCCTTCAGCTGCACCGGCGCGTTGTTGCGATAGGCGACGATGATGGACCGGTAGATGGCGGGATCGACGATCTGGTCGTTGGCGGCCAGTGTGAAGCTCTGGTTCGTGCCGTCGAGAGCGCCCTTGGCGCCGGCAACACTGGCATTGGTGATCGCGGTGCGCAGGTCCTCCAGCGCCAGCCCGTAAGAGGCAAGGCGCGGCAGGTCGGCCTGGATGCGGATTGCGGGCTTGACACCGCCCTGGATGTTGACGTCGCCGACACCGGTCACCTCGCTGAGGCGCTGCGCCATCATCGTATCGGCGAAATCGCTGAGTTCGCGGATCGAATAGCTGTCGGAACGCAGAGCCAGCGTCAGGATCGGCGTATCGGCCGGGTTTACTTTCGAATAGGTCGGCGGGTAGGGCAATGTACGCGGCAGCGTCGAGCCGGCGGCATTGATCGCCGCCTGCACGTCCTGCGCCGCCCCATCGATATCGCGTCCGAGATCGAATTGCAGGGTGATCTGGCTGATGCCGAAGGCGCTCGAGGAGGTCATCGACGCCAGCGACGGAATCTGGCCGAGCGGCCGCTCCAGCGGCGCGGTCACCAGGGCCGCCATCGTATCGGGATCAGCTCCGGGAAGCTGCGTCGTCACCTGGATCGTCGGAAAATCCACCTGCGGCAGCGGCGCGACCGGCAGGAACAGAAAGCCGAGAATACCGCCCAGCAGAACGGCGACCCCGAGAAGCGAGGTGGCGACCGGCCGGGAGATGAAGAGCGACGAGACGTTCATTGCTGCGGCGCTGACGTGGCGGTTGAATTGGTGGAAGCGGCCGCACCGCCATCCGCATTGGGAGCAGGATTGGCAGCAGCGCCGCCGTCGGCACTCTGTTTGCGATGACCGCCATTGCCGCCGCCCTGGCCATTGTGCTGGCGATGCGGCCGCTGCCCGTCATTGGCCGCATTTCCGTCGGCCTGGGTCGCAGCGCCGGCAACCGGCTGCCCATCGGCGTTCGGCGTCGCCGCAGCTGGTGCTGCCGCTCCGGTGCCGGTGGAAATCTGCACCTTCGAACCGTCCTGCAGGCGGGCAAAACCGGTCGTCACGACTTTGTCGCCTGCGGCCACACCATTGGTGATGACGGCCTGCACATCATCCTGCTGGCGCACCGTCACCGGCTTCATGGCGACCGTCTGATCCTCGCGGATGATATAAACGAAGGTGCCGTTCGGTCCGCGCTGCACGGCGGCGGTCGGAATGACTATGACACCCTTCAGCGTCTCGACCAGCAGGCGGGCATTGACGAAAGCGCCCGGCCAGAGCGCCAGCTTGTCGTTGGGGAAATTGGCCTTCAACCTGACCGTGCCGGTCGTCGGATCCACCTGATTGTCGACCACCGCCAGCGTGCCGTTGTCGACCACCGCCAAACCGTCGCTCGCCATCGCCTGGACGGAAAGCGCGCCGGCGGCACTTGCGGCGTTGACGCGGGCAAGCTGCTGCTGCGGGACGGAAAAGAGTACGGAGATCGGCCGGATCTGCGATAGCGTGACGATGCCCGTCGTATCGGAGGAACTGACCAGATTGCCGATATCGACATTGCGGATGCCGGTGCGCCCGTCGATCGGCGCCTTGATCGTCGTATAGTCGAGCGTCGCCTGCGCGCTTTCGATAGTGGCCTGATCGACCTGAACCTGTGCCGTATATTGGGCGACCAGCGACAGCTGTGTATCCACTTGCTGCTGCGTGCCCGAGGCACTCTTGACCATGAGCTGATAGCGGGCAAGGTCGCGCTGGGCGCCGGCGAGCAGAGCTTCATCCTGTGCCTTCTTGGCGATCGCCTGGTCAAGCTGGGCCTTATAGACCGCATCATCGATACGGGCGATGACATCACCCTTCTTGATGTCCTGGCCTTCGTCAAAATCGATTTCGACGATCTTGCCGTTGACCTGCGCGCGCACCGTCACCGTGTTCAGCGCCTTCACCGAGCCGACGCCGTCGATATAGACCGGCACGTCGGTGGTGGCCGCATCCGCCGCCAGCACCGGAACAGGCCCGCTGAACTGCGAGAGACCGCCGCGCCGCCCGCCGCCCTGGCGCTGACCGGAACCTTGCCCTTGACCGCTCCGGCGTTCGCCCTGGGCCTGCTCGCCGGGTGCCGCAGCACCCTGAATGCCAAGCAGGCGCTCCGCACCGCCAAGCCAGCGATCCCGCGTCGCATAGGCACCATAAGCCACGGCGCCAATCACTGCTACCGATATCAGGACCCGAAATGTCCGAGCCATCAATACACCTTCCTTCAGGGCGCCCGGCTTTCAAACATTCCGCCGACGCAATATGAGCGCGACTTTAACTTGCATCGCCCCGCATAGGAATTTGGTTAGGCCATTAAATTTTGTCCATTTTCGCGTGGCTTAGCTTAACAAACTGTCATATTGAGCAAAAACTAGGGTTGTGGTTGCAAAAGCACAGCCGACAACGCACGTCTCCGCTGTCCTCTCCGAAATCCGGTCTTTGCCGATCTAAAGCACACCCCAGCCGCGATAGCGCCCGCGTCCGGTCATTTCGCGCACGCCCAGTTCGGCCACGAGGTTGAGCGCGCCGCGAGAGGTGACGCCGGCATGGCGGGCGATCATCTTGGCGGAAACAATCGGCCGCGACAGAACGATCTCGATAACGCCGGGCAGGCTGCTGTTCGACCTGCGATCCTTCAGCCGCCTTTCCATCTGCAGCTTGGCAAGCGACAGGCGATCGAGTTCCTTCAGCCCCGCATCGGCCGAAAGCGCCATGGCCTCGAGAAACGCCAGCAGGCGCGTGGTGCGATCCGGCGCGCGACGGCGTTCGTGGCGGACGGATTTCAGGCCGACATTCAGGCTGAAAAGATGCGAAGCGACCTTGCCGCGGCTGCGCAGATAGGCGCTGACGAGCAGGCTGCCCAGCCAATGCTGCCGCCTGAGCGGCTCGATCCGCTCCCAGGCATCGAAGAGCACGGCGGCACCCAGGGCAGGCGGCAGAAGATCGGCCTGGCGGATGACGGCGCGCCAGCTCTCCAGCCGCTCGCCCTCGTCCCAGTCCTCGTCATGGATCAGGCCCAGCGGATCGTCGACGCTCTCAGGCCGAGCATCCGGAATTTCTCCGTTCAACACCTGGTCGGACCGGGCAATCACAGCATCGATCTCGGCAAAGTCCACGCCGAAATCGTCTTCGTCATCCTCTTCAATATCCGCTTCCGCACTTGCGACAGACGCGGGACGCGGCGTGGCGGTTTCCTCGACCTCACCGATATCGCCGCGCAGCGTCGCTAGACCTGCAGCCTCCAGCCCCCAGGAGGGATCGGCGTTCCATAGCCGTCGCCGGGCGCGCAGCACGGCATGGGCAATCGTCAGCTCATGCGTCGGCGTGCGGGCATCCATGCGAGCATCATGCAAGACCAGATCCTCGACATGCACCAGCTCGCCGCCAACCCAGAGCGCGCCGACCGCATCGAAAAAATGCCCGCGCTCGCGGAAACCGTCGGCCACCACATGCCGCAAGACCCGCTCATCCAGCCGCGCCAGCATATCCTCCGCTTTGGTCATCGCGGGCAGGAGCGTCGTCAACGGCAAGGCGGAAAGATCATATCGCATTGGAATCACATGATTGCTTCAATCTTGCGGAACTTATCACCGAGCGAGGCATCGGGCCAGAAAACACCCTCTTTCACCTGTGGACAGGATTTCCTATTTTTCCGCTTGACCTTCCAGTAACAGGAAGGTTCATAAACCTGTCCGACGCTTACTTCCGGGCACTGGAGTTTTCCATGGCATTGCATGACGAACATGATCACAGCCATCACGGCCATGACCACCATCACGGCGAACAACAGGATACGGTGATCCGTGATCCCGTCTGCGGCATGACCGTCGATCCCAAGGCCGGCAAGCCATCGCTCGACTATCACGGCCGTACGTTCCATTTCTGCTGCGACGGCTGCCGGAGGAAATTCGAGGCAGCACCGGAAACCTATCTGACTGCCAAGGATCCCGTCTGCGGCATGGATGTGGACCGCGCCAGCGCGCGGCATTTCCTGAAGCATGAGGGTGAGAAATTTTATTTCTGCTCCGCCAGCTGCAAGGCGAAGTTCGAGGCTGAGCCCGCCGCCTATCTCGACGGCAACAGGCCGGCAGCGAAACCGGTGCCGAAGGGCACGCTCTATACCTGCCCGATGCATCCCGAGGTCGTCAGCGACCATCCGAGCGATTGCCCGAAATGCGGTATGGCGTTGGAGCCGATGGGCGTCCCCGCAGCCGATGAAGGCCCGAACCCGGAGCTGGTCGATTTCACCCGCCGGCTCTGGATCAGCGCCGCACTATCGCTGCCGCTGCTGATCCTCAGCATGGGGCCGATGCTTGGCCTGCCGCTGCGCAACTGGATCGGCGAACCCGCCGCCACCTGGATCGAGCTTGTTCTGGCGACACCGGTCGTGCTCTGGGCCGCCCTGCCCTTCTTCCGCCGCGCCTGGAATTCGCTTCTCAACCGCAGCCCCAACATGTGGACGCTGATCGGCCTCGGCGTCGGCACGGCCTATCTCTATAGCCTGATCGCCACATTGGCACCCGGCCTGTTTCCGATGGGCTTTCACGGCCACGGCCAGGCCATACCCGTCTATTTCGAGGCCGCCTCGGTCATCGTCGCACTGGTTTTCGTCGGCCAGGTGCTGGAGCTGAAGGCGCGCGAGCGCACCGGCTCCGCGATCCGCGCGCTGCTCGATCTCGCCCCCAAGACCGCGCGGCGCATCGGCGCCGACGGCAGCGAGACCGATGTGCCTGTCGATCAGATCCAGGCCGGCGATCGGCTGCGTGTGCGCCCCGGCGAGCGCGTGCCGGTGGACGGCTCCGTCGTCGACGGCCAATCGACCATCGACGAATCGATGATCACGGGCGAGCCGCTGCCGGTCGAAAAGGCCAAGGGCGACACGCTGACCGGCGGCACGATCAACAAGAACGGCACGCTGATCATGCTGGCCGAGAAGGTCGGCGCGGATACGACGCTGTCGCGCATCGTCGAACTCGTCGCCAAGGCGCAGCGCTCGCGCGCGCCGATCCAGACGATGGTCGACCGTGTCTCTGCCGTCTTCGTGCCTGCCGTCGTTGCCGTCGCTATCATCGCCTTCGCCGTCTGGGCTTTTGTCGGACCGGAGCCGCGGCTGGCGCATGCACTGCTTGCCGCTGTCGCCGTGCTGATCATCGCCTGCCCCTGCGCGCTCGGGCTCGCAACGCCGATGTCGATCATGATCGCCACCGGACGTGGGGCACAGGAGGGCGTGCTGGTGCGCGACGCCGTGGCGCTGGAACGCTTCGCCAAGGTCGACACACTGATCGTCGACAAGACCGGCACGCTGACGGAAGGCAGGCCCAACCTCACCGACGTCGTTACGGCTCCAGGCATCGGCGAAGCCCGCCTGCTCTCGCTCGCCGCCAGCCTTGAGCGCGGCTCCGAACATCCGCTGGCCGAGGCCATTGTCGCCGGGGCAGAGGAGCGTGGCGCAACCTTTATCGACATAACGGGCTTTGTCGCGAAAACCGACAAGGGCGTTGAAGGCCGCGCCGGCGATACCACGATCGCACTTGGCAATGCCGCGATGATGGCTGATCTCAGCGTTGCGACCGACGCCTCGAAGGCCGAAACCGAGCGCCTGCGCGGCGAAGGCAAGACGGTGATGTTCGTCGCCGTCGATGGCCAATTGGCCGGCCTCGTTGCCGTCGCCGACCGCATCAAGCCGACGACATCTGCCGCAATCAAGGCGCTGCACGACAGCGGGTTGAAGATCATCATGGCAACCGGCGACAATGCCGGGACCGCCAAGGCCGTTGCCGCAAGTCTCGGCATCGACGATATCAGGGCCGACCTGTTGCCTGAAGGCAAGAAAGCGCTGATC
>DASVPC010000085.1:0-41731 GCA_036383055.1 Rhizobium sp.
CGTAATTCTTGTCGAAAGGCGCTTCCAGTACGGAGAGGACAGGCAAGTTCGAAGCGCCGAGAGACGGCGATACCAAAGGAGTTGCCGTATAGGTGCCGAGCGGTTCGACCATCCAGTACCAGCCCGTCTTCGGCTGGGCAAAACGAAGATCGCCGAGCTGCGGGCTGCCGTTCAATGCGCCTTGGTCACCAATCGTCACCGAGTTGATGACGTTGTAGAGCTGCGCCCTCAGCAGGTCCTGAAAGCCGCGCTCGGCGCTCTTGCGATAGATATTCGAGATGACGAGCCCGATCACCACCAGCGCCACGGCGGACCAGAGTGTGGTCAACAGCAAGACGCGAGCGGTGAGTGACTTAATTCGCATTGGTCGGCGCTTGGATGCGGTAACCGAGGCCGCGGACCGTCTCGATCAGGTCGACCCCCATCTTCTTGCGCAAGCGGCCGACGAAAACCTCGATCGTATTGGAATCGCGATCGAAATCCTGATCGTACATATGCTCGACCAGCTCGGTGCGCGAGACGACCTCGCCCTTATGGTGCATGAGATAGGCGAGCAGGCGGTATTCATGCGAGGTGAGCTTCAAGGGCTTGCCGTCGACAGTCGCCTTCGAACTCTTGGTGTCGAGGCGCACCGGGCCGCAGATGATTTCGGAGGAGGAGTGGCCAGCAGCGCGGCGGATCAGCGCCCGGATGCGGGCCAGCACTTCTTCGACATGGAAGGGCTTGGCGACATAGTCGTCGGCACCGGCGTCGATGCCGGCGACCTTGTCGCTCCAGCGGTCGCGCGCCGTCAGGATCAGCACCGGCGTTCCCCGGCCCGCACCGCGCCATTTCTCAAGCACGGTGATCCCGTCCATTTCAGGCAGGCCGATATCGAGGATGATAGCGTCATAAGGTTCGGTATCGCCGAGGAAATGCCCTTCCTCGCCGTCGAAGGCGGTATCGACCACATAACCAGCCTCTTTCAAGGCGTCGGCAAGCTGGCGGTTGAGATTGATATCGTCTTCGACAATGAGAATTCGCATATTCCGACCCAATTTCCCCGGTTCGAGAAACAGTACTGCAAATCAGATTCGAGTGGAATCCACTCGGCCATAAGATTTTGCGTGAGATTCAAAGCGTTAGAGTGTTCCCTGCGTGTCGGCGTGACAGTGTTTCCACCTACATCGGCACCTTCATGGTCACTTTGCGAGGCCGCTGGCCGTTGCCCTGAACGAGGACGGTCACGACGCAGCTATCACCCGACGGCTGCGCGGAAAGGAGCTGCCCTCCGGTCTTGGCGACAACTTCGGCCGCAGCCTCGCTGCAGTCGCTGTTTGCACGCGCCACCAGGGTCGGCGTCGGCGTCGGCAGAACAGTCGAGCCGGCCATGAGCGCGGCCGCTGCTGCTATGCTTATGAATGATGCCATACTCAGACTTCCCACGGGGACATTAACTTGACCGAATATGTACCCAAACGCGTCTGAATGGCAAATGAATGGGCGGTAATTTTCCACGCGCAAAACGTGCGTCCGGCGTTTTTCCTCTTTTAAGTCATTGCGTTAATTATACTTATCGTAATCCATATCTCTGATCCCGCAGCGAGCGCTCCGACAAAGCGCCGAGGAGCCCAGCCGCATCCGGAAACGGCTGACAAGCCGCGCCAATTGCCCCTCCCGAATGCCGGAACCAGGCCCGAGACTCGGGAGAAGTCAGGCATTTTTAATATTTCTTGATTATCATTATCCGATAGGCGCACCATGACAGGTGACGCATCGGCGGCCGATGCAACCGGTCTTAAAGCGTTTTACGCACGTAAGACGCGTAGATTTCCTTGAGTCTTTTGAATCGCTTGCCGTCACTTTTTCGCGAGTTGAATCGTCAGCAAGAGAAGTTGAGTCGGGATCTTCGCGTGATGGATCCGGTCGCGGCGAAATTGATTCCGCTCCCATACCCAACTATCCGGATTGACTGTGCTAAGCGTTAACCGGATCACGCACCGCCACTTTGCTTTCGTAATCCGCCGCGATCCGCATTTCGCGCAGCGGACGGACCCGCTCGATCGAAAGCTGATAGTTCGGATGCGCCTTATAGGCAGCCAGCGCCGCTTCGTCGTCGAATTCGCCATAGACCACGATATCGACATCGGTGCCGAGCTGATCGGTCTTCACATTGGTGCCGATCTCCAGCAGGCGCGCATGCGGAATAGCCGTCAAGATCGACAGCCCGGACCGCACAGCCTCGAGATTGGCGCGATCGGGAACGGTGAAGAAGACGATATGGCGGATCACGCGGAGGCTCCCTGTGCATTGGCGAAGGCACCGCGCGATACCATGCGTAGCCGGCGAATTCAACGAGCGCCCATGCGACAGCTTGGCGCGACAGGGTACCGAAACCTAGGCTTTTGCCGGAGGATTAGCCTCCATATCGTCTTCCACGGTCAACGGCCAGTCGACGACATAACCCTCGAAATCGTCGACGGAGACCTCATTCTCGCTGATGGTGCGGCCGCGTGCCGAGGCGCGGGCAATATGAACCGTTTCCGGATCACCCGACACCAGCGGATGCCACCAGTAAAGATCGCGGCCTTCATCGACGAGACGATAGGCGCAGGTCGGCGGCAGCCATTGTATATCCGGAACCTTTTCCGGCGTGAGCTGCACGCAGTCGGGCACGAAATCCCAGCGGTTCGGATAGCTGGTGCATCGACAGCTCTCGCCGTCCATCAGCTTGCAGCGGACCGAGGTGAAATAGACATCGCCGCTATCCCAGTCCTCCAGCTTGTTGAGGCAACAGAGGCCGCAGCCGTCGCAGAGGCTTTCCCATTCGGGTATGCTCATCTCCGTCAGCGTCTTGCTTTTCCAGAAAGGTGTATCGTCCATGATCGTCGTCCTCGCCGCGCGCGAGGGAAATGCGGGCTGCGGCATGCATGTCTCTTGTTCTTTTTGGTAAATCAACCAAATATTCAATATGCCAGTCTATCAGAAGATAGGCATTACGTGTTTCAAAAGAATACGCGACGCGGCATTGTGGTCGGGAAGTAGAGCGTGGAAGACCCATCCAACCCAGAAAACGGGCCAGAGACCAAGCCCGACACGCAACCGGAGGGCCAGGCGGAAAAGCGGCCGCGCCGGAAGCGGCATATTCTGCTGCGCATCGATTCCTGGATCGACTCCTCTCTATGGAACGCGGGCTTTCGCCTTGGCGAACTCTGGGAAGACATTACCATTTTCTTTCGCCGTTTCCGTGCCCGCGGCTGGAAGCGCATCCTGTTCGAACTGCTTGGCGAAGGGCTGACACTCGGCACCGCCGGCTCCGTCGTGCTGCTCATGCTCGCCATGCCGGCTTTCGAGGCGACGCAGGGCGACTGGCGCAATCGCGGCAATTTCGCCGTCACCTTCACCGACCGCTATGGCAACGTCATCGGCCATCGCGGCATCATCCATGAGAATTCCGTACCGGTGGACCAGTTGCCGGACTATTTCGTCAAGGCGGTGCTGGCGACCGAGGACCGGCGCTTCTTTGATCATTTCGGCATCGACGTCATCGGCCTCTTCCGGGCGTTATCGGTGAATGCCCAGGCCGGCGGCGTCGTTCAGGGCGGGTCTACCCTGACGCAACAGCTCGCCAAGAACATCTTCCTCAGTAATGAGCGCTCCCTCGACCGCAAGATCAAGGAAGCCTTTCTGGCGATCTGGCTGGAAGCCAATCTCTCGAAGAAAGATATCCTCAGCCTCTATCTCGACCGTACCTATATGGGCGGCGGCACGTTTGGCGCCGCCGCAGCGGCGCAATTCTACTTCGGCAAGAGCATCACCGACGTCAATCTGGCGGAAGCCGCGATGCTCGCCGGCCTGTTCAAGGCGCCAGCGAAATATGCGCCGCATGTCAATCTGCCGGCCGCCCGCGCCCGCGCCAACGATGTTCTGAGCAATCTGGTGCAAAGCGGGCTGATGACCGAGGGGCAGGTGATTGCCGCACGGCGCAACCCCGCTTCCGTGGTCGACCGCGCCCAGATCGAATCCCCGGACTTCTTCCTCGACTGGGCTTTCGACGAGGTGCAACGTCTTGCTGCCCGCTTCCCCGAGCGGTCGCTGATCGTACGCACCACCATCGACATGGGGCTGCAGAAGGCGGCGGAGGATTCAGTCGAATCCAGCCTGATGGAATATGGCGAGCGCTATCATGCCAAACAGGGCGCCACGGTCGTCATCGAAAACGGCGGCGCGGTGCGCGCTATGGTCGGCGGGCGGGATTACGGCGAGAGCCAGTTCAACCGCGCCACAAGGGCACTGCGTCAGCCGGGCTCGTCCTTCAAGATCTACACCTATTCCGTTGCCATGGAGAAAGGCATGACGCCGACCTCCACCATCGTCGACGCGCCGATCACCTGGGGCAACTGGAGCCCGCACAATTATGAAAACCGCTATTCAGGCAAAGTGACGCTGGCGACCGCCATCGCGCAGTCGATCAACACCATTCCGGTCCGCCTCGCCAAGGAGAAATTCGGCATTCAGCCAATCCGCGACATGGCCAAGGCCATGGGCGTGGAAACGCCGATCCGCAACGACAAGACCATTCCGATCGGGACGTCCGAAGTGACCGTGCTCGACCAGGCAACGGCCTACGCTGTCTTCCCGGCCGACGGCATGCAATCCCGCCGCCACGGCATCGGGCAGATCGTCGGCTATGACGGCAAGGTACTCTACGACTTCAGTCATGACGAACTGCCGGCCAAGCGCGTTCTCACCGAAAAAGCCAATTCCTACATGAACCAGATGCTGATCCAGATCCCGCAGATCGGCACAGGCCGCCGGGCGGCGCTCGATCGCGGCATTCTCGTCGGCGGCAAGACCGGCACGACGCAAGCCTATCGCGACGCCTGGTTCATCGGCTTCACCGGCAACTACACCTGCGCGGTCTGGTTCGGCAACGACGACTACACCTCCACCAACAACATGACGGGTGGCACCCTGCCGGCCATGACCTTCAAGAAGATCATGGACTATGCACATCAGGGCATCGTGCTGAAGCCCATTCCCGGCATCGACAATCCCTTCCCGGTGCAGAAGCCGCAAGCAGTCGCCGCCAAGAAGCCGGCTGACGGATCCGAAAACACCTTGCCGCCACTCATCCGTCCACGCACGCTATCGGTGGATTCCACCAAGATCCTGCGCGACCTCGGCGAGAAGCTGAAGGCGGCAGCACCGCTTGCGACGCAGAAGGTGGCAACGGCGGAATAAGGTCGAGCCATCCGTACAATTCAATGCGTTATAAGCCGGATTTTGATGCGCAAGTTCGGCAATCTACCCACTAACCCTTTCCCCTGCCGTCAGAATCAGGGATAAATCGCCACCTGATTGGTCATAAGGACGATCTTAGGGTGTTCCGGGTTCCCCTTCTTGTTGCGCTTTCGCTGATGCTCGCCTTTGGCGGCGGAATCCTGTTCACGATTTTTGCTCTGGACGCGACATCGGGCTTCGGTGCGATTAAGCTTGGCGTTTGGCAGGCTTTTCCGGACATGCACACCTCCGACGCCGACCCCTATGCGAAGTCGCATCGCGCGCGCGCTGGACGGTTGCTCTATGGCACCGCGGAGGGGCTGTCGTTCGTTGCATCCGATGACGATAGCGGCGGACGGCTGACGGCGGCTTGCAGCTATCGTATCAGTGGCCAGACCCCGCCGGCGCGGCTCTGGACACTGTTCATCGCCGGCAATGACGGCGAACCGCTTGACGCGCCTCCCGGCCGTCCCTCAGCGATCAATTCCTGGCTGGTGCTGCGCAATCCGGATTCAAGCTTCAGCATCACCGTTTCATCCGACGCGCAAGCCGGCAATTGGCTGGCCCTGCCCTCCGGAGGCAATTTCCGGCTGACATGGACGCTGCTGGATACGCCGGCTGCCGGCAATTCCGGGCTGATCGATCTGTCCATGCCGAAGCTCGAGAAAATCGGATGCGGCCATGTTTAGGACCGTCTTCGCCATCCTGACCGGAGTGCTTGGTGCAGCTCTGCTGCATCTCATCATCATCCTGTCCCTGCCGCATTTCTCGGACCGCGACGCCTACACCCGCATTGAGGATGAAGGCGATGAAAACCATTTCTACATGCTGGACAACAAGGATGACGATGCGGGGTTGTCCAATAGCGATCCCTATATCCGCACCGCCGTCTGCGCCTTCGATATCGGATCCCAGCCGGTTCGCCTGAACGCCAAGGGCAAGGTGCCGTTCTGGTCACTATCGGTCTATGACGCAGCATCCAACGAGGTGTTCAGCATGAGCGACCGCACTTCGGTCGGCGGTGCGCTGGACCTCTTGCTCGCCTCGCCGGTCCAGCTGACGGGCATCCGCAAGGCGCTGCCGGCATCGCTTGCGCAATCGATCCTGGTCGAGGTGCCGCGCGCGGAGGGCTATGTCGTACTGCGCGCCATGGCGCCCGAAGCAAGCTTCGACGATGCCGCCCGGACCTTCCTGTCGGAAGCGGGATGCGATGTCTTTGATGACAGTGAAACCGAGCTGAAAAGCCGGAGCTAACCAACGTCATATCGTGGTTTGAACCGCGAAGCTGAAAGCCGCCTTGACGGCTGGGCGCGGCAGGTTGTGCCGGCCTATGATCGAACTACTTGCCCTTTGCCCGCTTCGGTCCCGTACCGGGACGGTGGGAGCTGGCGTCGAGGCGCTCGTAGCGCACGCCGGTGAACAGAAGGATCTTCGCCTCAACCGGCTCCTTTTGGGCACGTCGCGGCGACCGCGATCGTCGGTCCGAAAGGGATATGATCTTTGCCATTCTCGTCTCCATTAACAACCCGAGACGGATGAATTTGCGACTGATTTCACCCTGTCCGCCATCCAAGCGGACCAGCGTGCCCTCCAATCTTCGCTGCCTCCTGCGGCTCCGACAAAGGGCATTCACGCCTTCTCACGGTATTCCCTGAACACCGTGACATGGACGCCCAACTGTGGCTTCCATGCGAACTATCATGCGACCAAATTCTGCAAATCGCTGTTTTCACCCGAATTCAGACATACTGTGGTTAACAGAATGCTAATCATCGCCGCACCCTGCCCACGGGCTTCCACGGCCTCCTGAGCAGTAAACGCGGAGAAGCCGGATTTGGTTTCATATGCGATGTAAAAAAACCGAAGATCATCTCATCTATAAAACATCGAAAAATCATATTCTTAGATGAATATTACCCTCCGTCCACAAATGGAGTCGGGACCCGGCGCGTTGCAGAAAAGTGTCACGCAAATATTATTTGCGGTCACAACAAATTAACGTATTGTGACGGGTGAAACAGAGGGTGGGCAATGTCAGTGTCGGCCAATTCCTTCTTCTCTCCCGAGGACGTCAACGTCCTGCGCGGTGCGCTCGACAAGTGGTGCCTGGAGAAGCGGATCGACATCAAAAGCACTGAAGCCCAGTTCGCGGCAACAGCGGCGATCAGCCTGTTTCAATCCGGTTGCGACACTTCCGAGAAGCTGTTGGTGGCGCTGCGCGAGCATAAAGGGCTCTGAGCCGGAGCCGTCGAAACCCGATCATCCAGCCCCATCTTCACGCGATTGGACGGCACAAGTCGTCAAAGCCCTCATAGGTTGAACACGACAATCCGGGCAGCGCGCCAAAACGGCCTCGATGCGGGCCGGGAACCATCAAACACAAGCGATCCGGTGCGAATGCCGCGCAAAACCTCGCGCAAGCTTAACGCGCAGTTTTTATTTGGATTTTAATAAAGTTTTCACCAACCATTAACCCTGCCAGCCTTACTCTCCCCAAAAGCCAGATCAGGACGACCGTGTTTACGACCGTTTCGACAGCCACCGCCGATTGCGCGCGCGAGCCAAGCGCGCTCCGGCTTGGCGGCGAAAAGATGTCGCGTCGCATGTGTTGGATGATTCGGTTCCCGTTCTTTTTGTTTCGCGTATCAGTATGGGTGTTGGCGTGCGTGACCGGTTTCGAGATCTGGAAGAGCCTGCGACAGTTCGCAAGAAGGACGTGGTCCTGATGGCGACGGTTACCAGTTTCGAAGGCATGAACCATCCGTCCAAATCGGAGCTGCGCCAGTTTGCCGAGCTCTTCAGTCCCCTCTTCCAGGCATCGACCGACGAGGCGAAACGCCAGGCAGTCGCCGCGCTCTCGCAATGCCCGAGCGTTCCGGCGGCCGTTGCCCTCTTCATCGGCTGTCAGCCGATTGCCATTGCCGCGCCGTTTCTGACAAGCTCGCAGGCGATCGACGACGACACGCTGATCACCATTGCCCGCACGCAGGGCGCCGCGCATGCGAAAGCCATTGTCCGCAGGCCGTTCCTATCCCCCAAAGTCATTGATGCCCTTGTCGGCCTGCACCAGGCGGAACCGGAACGCGGCATGACCGCATCGCAGATCCCGGCGGTTGAGGCTGCTCCGGAGGCAGGCTTGCCCGACCCCGAAGCCGAGCGCCTCGCTCGCGAAGAGACCTTGCGGCAGACGATCAAGCAGGTCGCACGTCATCTCGGACGCGACGACAATGACCGTCTGGGCCTTCGCAATCTTTCAGATACGCAGGAAGCCTTGATGGTGCGCTTCGCCCGGGAACGGGACGCACAGCACTTTGCCGCCACGCTCGCCGACGCGCTCACCTCCAGCCGCTGGCTCGCCGAGCGCATCATGATCGACACATCCGGCCAGCAGCTGGCGGTGACGCTGGTCAGCCTCGGCATGGGTTTTGCCGACGCCGTCTATGCATTGGAGCGTTTTTATCCGCATCTTTCCGAGCGCCATGGCAGCGTCAGCCGCGCCTGGCTGGTGCTGGACAGCATCGATGCGCAGGAAAGCCACGCCCGCGTCGAAGCCTGGCGCCGCGCCGACAGCTACACCTATCTGCCGCCGGAACAGAAAACTGCCCCGCAACCGGCTGCACCGCTGTTCGGCAACCAGGAAAGCCCGATCCGCGAATTACGCGTGGTCAGCCGGCGCTAAAGCGTCTTCGTCAGCCGAGCGGATTGATGCGCAGGTCGGTCAGCGGCACGATATCGGTGATATCATCCGTCTCCAGCTCGATGATCCAGAGATCGGGATCGAATTTCAGCTCGCGATCGAGCATCTGCCTGATCTCTTCAGGCTCCTTGCGATCCATGCGGATTTCAAACAGGCGCGCGCCGCTTTCCTCGTCATCGAAAAAGCTCTGCGGCGCAGGGGCATAGAGCGTCTCCAACCCGTCGCGAAAACGCTGGCGAATGAAAATCGCTCCAGCCTCTTCCGAGCCCTTGTGCTCGACAGCGGCAAAGTCGCCACGGGAAAAAAGGCGGCGGGTCAGGGCGGAAACGAAGATGTCGCTGCGCAATCTCATGGCGGAGCTATAGCGGCCGGCGGGAGGCGAGGCAATTGACGGCGAGGATTAAAGCGCGCCGATATCCTGCAGTTTCTTCAGGACCGCCAAGTCGGGTTCGCCGGTCTCCGGCAACCGGTAGTGCTTCTGGAAGCGGCGGATGGCGGCCTTGGTCTGCTCGCCGGCAACGCCGTCGACGCTGACATTGCTATAGGCGATGTTGCTCAGGCCCTTCTGGATCTGCATCACCATGTTGACGGTATTGACCGCGTCGCTCGGGGCGCTCCTGGACGTAGCCGCGCTTTTGCCGAGCCCCTTCTCGGCACTGCGGATGGCCGCTGCAACGGGGTCAACCGCCGAGGCGTCGGCGGAAACATTGATCGGCCGCTCCGCCGGGACTGCAGCGACCGTCGGCTTGCTGGCCATCCGAGTGATCGAACCGGCTGTTTGAGCTGGGGCCGTCGATGCGACATCCGGCTGATTGGAGGCGGCGTCATTCGACGCTTCCGAGTCCTGACGCTCGATGCGGAATGTCGTGACATTGCCGGTATCGGCTTGCTGCCCAAGCAGGAAGGGTTTGCGGCCGGGGATCTGGTAAGGCGCACCGGGATCGCGAGTGCGCAACAGCGGCGATGGGTGGGCGCCCGCCTGATACCAGAGCGCATTGGCGGTCACGAAACCGAAGACGGCGAAGAAGAGCGCAATGCCGCCAGCCGCCGCCGGATGCCGGCCGACAGCGCCGCCCAGCAGCCCGGCCAATGCACCGCCGCCACGCACGCCAAGGCTACCCAGCGCCCCGGCACCGCGCAGGCCTAGGCTGCCAACGGCAACCGCCCCTCGGGAAGCAAGGCCAGACTGCTTGCGCCTGCCCTTGCCCCTTCCCTTAGGCGATTTTCGCTTTTGCGGGGCCATTCATCTCTTCCTCTTTTCGCTTTCCGTTCATCTCCAGATTATGTTTTAGACGTGGCGGAAAATCGACCGTGCGGTTGGCATCCACAGACTGTTGAACCACCACGCCGGAGCCGTCGAGTGGGATCAGGATCGTAATCACTGTACCTTCGCCCGGCTCGCTGGCGATGGCAAAGCTGCCGCCATGCAGCCCGACCAGTCCCTTGACCAGCGAAAGGCCAAGACCGGTGCCGGCGTAACGACGAGTATAATCATTCTGGATCTGCACGAAAGGCTGACCAAGTGAGGCGAGCCGATCAGCCGCGATGCCGATGCCGGTGTCGCAGACCGAGAGCTTCAGCATCCCGTCCGCCATGGCGGCATCGATGGTAACGGCGCCGCCGGCATCGGTGAACTTGATGGCATTACCAACGAGATTGATGAGAACCTGCTGGACGGCGCGCTGATCGGCGACGATATCGCCGAGGCCGCGCTGCACGCGGCTCGTCAGCGTCAGCCCCTTCTCCTTCGCCTGCAGGGCCAGCATGGCTTCGCAAGCGCCGATGGAAGCTTCGATGGGGAACGGCTCGGGCACAAGCTCGTAGCGTCCGGCCTCGATCTTGCTCATGTCGAGCATGGTGTTGACCACGGAGAGCAGATGCGCGCCGGACTGACGGATCAGGCCGACATATTCGCGCTGGCGATTGTTCTCGAGCTTGCCGAAATATTCGCCGCTCAGGATATCCGAAAAGCCGAGAATGGCATTGAGCGGCGTGCGTAGCTCGTGGCTGACGGCCGCGAGGAAGCGCGACTTGGCGTCATTGGCCGATTCCGCTTCCGCAGTCTTGCGGGCCGCCTCGTCACGGAGCTGTTGGTCGTAGGAGATATCGCGCGACTGGCTGACGATCGCGGTCAGGCGGCCTTCGCCGTCGCGCCGCGCGCTCATCTCCATGCGGATATGAATGAACTGGTCGTTGCCCTCGATAACGGCCGAGCGCTCCAGACGCAGATCGACGCCGAGGGCATCGCGGCCCTGACGCAACGTATCGACGGCCTGCAGGAAGAGAATACGGTCGGAGATATGCACCTGTTCGATGAAGCCGCGCCCGGAGGGATCGCGCATCCAACTCAGGAATTCCGCGCGATCACGCCCGCCGATAGCGGTGACGCTGCCCTGCGGATCGAAGAGGAGCACGAGACCGCTGGCGGCTTCGAGCATCAGGTCGCGATGCTCGACAACGACGGCTTCCACAGCGTCCGAGGCGGGCCGCTGACGCGACAAGGCGATGCTGCCGACGGCGGAAAACAGGAATGCGGCGCAGACCGTGGCAACGCCGACAGGCAGCGCCACAGCCGGGCTGGTGATGAAGGAAAGTCCTGCCGGAACGGCGACAAGCGCCACGGAGGAGGCGAGCGCGAGCCGGCGCAGGATCGCCAGTTCCTGTCCACGGACTTCGCCATTCCCGCTTGTCCGGGACAGCCAGCTTTCGCCCGTCCGGTCCACGAGGGCTCCAGCCCTGCCAGCCATGTTACTCAATACGCGCACACCAAAACCCGCACAAACGGTCATTTATCCAGGCCCACAATAGGCCCTGGCGGCTTAAGGAAAGAATAAAGGACAGGCGCGCGGATCGGCCGAAAAAGCCCGAAAGTCCCGTTTTGGCGCACATGGCTGGACCTTTGGGTTTTGTGGTTAACAGCGGGTAAGCAACGGATTTTATTTAGATTTCCGCTGCGCGTTAACTTTTGGAACGCCGCCGACGCCCGTAATCCCCTGGAGATCAAGCAGATCGGCCGAGACATACTTAACAGCAATCGCTACAATTCGAGCTAAATAGGCTTCAAATTCCGAAATCTAAAATTTGAATCAAATTTGCCAAAAATACATCCAAGTTTTGAAAAGCGATGTTGTCCTCTGCCGAATAGGGTCTGAGCAACGTCGGATCAACGGATTCGAATCGGTGGCAAGACCGAACGAAGTACAGGATGGGCAAGGCAATGTGGTTTCTCATTAGAACAGGGTTCTGGTTTTCGCTGGTTCTCATGTTCCTGCCGATCTTCGCCAAGCCGCAGGGCGATCCCCGACCGGCGGGCGAGCCGCAGGTGCAGGTTTCCGACGCGCTGTCGGCTGCCTCCGGCGTGATGCAATATGTCGGCTCCATGTGCAGCGAGAAGCCCGATGTCTGCCTGAAGGGCGGCGAAACGCTGACCGCGCTTGGATACCAGGCCCGCGACGGCGCCCGCGTTGCCTATGACCTCCTCGGCCAGCATTTCAAGGATCAGAAGCCCGGCGAACAGGCCGCGACGACGCCCGTTGCCAGCCATGAGCAGGCAGCAGCGGAAACGCAGACCATGCCCCCGAAGCGTGTGGCCGGCACCCAGACCGCGGATGCGGTCGTCACCGGCTCGGTCAAGCTGCCCTCTTTCATTCCGGTGCCCTTGCCGAAGCCCCGGACCTGATACCCTCTTGATGAGAAGACGCCGTAGCCTGCCCATCGCTCACGGCGTTCTTTTCTGTCACGGGTTCAAATCATCGGCCATTTCACCTATATGCAGACAATCAGACAATCAGACAATTGGACTGGCATAATGGCGACGCTTGAGCAGATCATTGAGGATTTCTCCTTCCTG
This sequence comes from Rhizobium sp., assembly GCA_036383055.1. Lineage (GTDB taxonomy): Bacteria > Pseudomonadota > Alphaproteobacteria > Rhizobiales > Rhizobiaceae > Rhizobium. The sequence goes on from DASVPC010000085.1 coordinate 12,810, forward strand.
GACGACTGGGAGGATCGCTATCGCTATGTGATCGAACTCGGCAAGATGCTGCCGGACCTGCCGGAAGAAAAACGAACCCTCGAAAACAAGGTACAAGGTTGCGCCAGCCAGGTCTGGCTTGTGACCCATGCCTCGGGCGATCCGGACAATCCGGTGCTGGCCTTCGAAGGCGATTCCGATGCCCATATCGTGCGCGGGCTGGTGGCCATCGTGCTTACCACCTATTCAGGCAAACCGGCCGCCGAGATCGCCGCGCTCGATGCGCTCGACGTCTTCGGCAAGATCGGCCTCGTCGAACATCTTTCCTCGCAGCGTGCCAATGGATTGCGCTCGATGATCAGGCGCATCCGGGAAGAAGCGAGAGTCCGGGCCGCCGCATAGGTTTCTATGCGCGACGGCAATAAAAAACCCGGCTCGAAAGCCGGGTCTTTTCGATAGCGTCCAGTCGAGACCTTACCGAGCACCACGCTTGCGGCGCTGACCGAGGCCCATTTCCTTCGCAAGACGCGAACGGGCTTCGGCATAGGCGGGCGCAACCATCGGATAATCGGCCGCCAGGTCCCACTTCTCGCGGTATTCTTCCGGAGAAAGACTATGGTGGGTCATCAGGTGACGCTTCAACGACTTGAAGCTGCCGCCGCATTCCAGGCAGGTAATCTGATCGTCCTGTACTGATTTACGAACGGATACCGCCGGCTTCTGCTTTTCAACCACGGTAACGGCGGGTGCCGGAGCCGAAGTGCTGCTCAAGGCGGAGTGTACGTCGGAAATCAGATTCGGAAGGTCGGTGACCGGGACTACATGATTGCTGACATAAGCCGCCACGATGTCGGCGGTCAGCTCAACCAGCAAGTCCTGGCCAGTGCCAAGGGCCGTATCTGTCATTATCTTCTCCTGTTCATCGGCTTGCTTACCGTGTCACGCCTCCACTTGAGTGCGTAAGACACGGCATTCACATGATCCGCGCATAATCCGGTCGAAAACCATTTTGATTTTCGGGGCCTATGCACTGGGCGATCCGCGCAAGCGCGTATCGTCCATATTCGTAGCAGTCAGCGGCAAAAAACGGGGCATTGCATGCCAAAGTGCCGACAATACGACATCCACCCCTAGACGCCGTACGACGAAACCCGTTTCTGTACCGCCTGATGGTAGAATCAGTGATGACGGAGATAGGTCCGTCAATCCTTAACCGGAAGCAAGTTTTGCCCGCCGTTGCTTGAAAGAAAGATCAGAACATTGGGCACTTAAAGCCGGCCGAGACTAATTCAACATCAGAACTCTACTTGAATGTGAATTAGCACTCTTTATCCAAAAGTCCAGTTTTTAATTGTATCACTTACTGGCAAAATTCTCATCTATTAAAAATAGGTAACTTACAACTAGAATTGTATTCCTCTTCTAGCAATCCTTGCGTTTGTTAGCCTTTCGTTTTGTAAGTACGCCGAACCATCTGCTCCTTCATCAAATCATCGCGCACCGACGGCGGCGTCAGCCGGTGGCCGGCCTTGTGGGCCGCCCGCGCGAGGAGGTGAGCCGCAATCGGCGCAGTCAGGACGAAGAACAGGAAACCGGCAAGTGCCCGCGCCAGTATGGACAGATCCTGCGAATGAATACCGACCGCAAGTAGCAGCAGACCGGAGCCGACCGTGCCAGCCTTCGAGGCGGCATGCATGCGGCTGTAGAGGTCCGGCAGGCGGACGATGCCGATCGCAGCGACGAGCGCGAACAGAGCCCCAGCCACAAGCAGGAAGGCGACGACGAGCGCTGCGATCAATTCCATTACCGCCCTCCTCTTTTGCGCCGGTTATCCTTTCGGGCCTTTTTACTTTCGGTTGGCTTGGCTCCGCCCTCCGCAATCAGTATCGACGAGGCTGACGGCTCGTTTCTGCTTGACGCGCCATGGCTCAAGATGAACCGGGCGAAGGCGACGGTGGCAAGGAAGCCGACAAGGCCAAGCGAAATGGCGATGTCTATGTAGAGGGTGAAACCGGTCTTGATGGCGATGACGGCGATGAAGCCGATGGCGACCGCCGCCAGCATATCGAGCGCCAACACCCTGTCGGGCAGCGTCGGACCGACTACCACGCGATAGACGGTGAGCAGGAATGCCAGACCGAGAATGCCAAGCGCGACCATGGCAGCAGCGGAGACGATGGACTCGGCGATCATCGGAAAGCCTCCAGGATCCGGCGCTCGAAACCCTCGGCAATATCGCGCTTCACCGCCTCCGGATCCGAGCAGTCGAGCGCATGCACATAGAGCGTCTTGCGGTCGTCCGAGACGTCGACCGAGAGCGTGCCGGGTGTCAACGTGATGAGATTGGCCAACAGCGCGATCTCGAAATCGCGGTCGACGGTGAGCGGAAAAGCAAAGATACCCGGCTTCACATCCATCTTCGGGCTCATAACCGTGACCGCGACGGCCCATGCGGATTTCGCCAGCTCGCGCAGAAACAGGAGAAGCAGGGCCAGAATGCGCCTGATGCGGCCGAGATAGAGCACACCGCCATAGGACTCCCGCACAATTGCCAGCGCGAGCGCGGAGAGCACGAAGCCGAAGGCGAGATTGAGGACAGAGGCGCTGCCGGTGATCGCGGCCCAGACGATGGCAAGCAGAAGGTTGAAGACAAACAGGATCATTGCGCGCCCGCCCCTCCCGGAAAGACCGAATGCAGATAGGCGGACGGATCTTCGAGACCGCTTGCTGCTCGTTGCGTCAGATGCAGGAGCTGTTCGGGAAACAGGCCGAAGCCGATCACCAGGGCGGTCAACGCGAGAATCGGCAAGCCGGCCTGCCAGACGATCAGCGCAGGCGCGACGGTATCCGGCGCGGTTCTCGGACGCCAATAGGCGAGTAGAAAGATGCGGCCAAAGACGATGGTGGTGAGGAAGCCGGTCAACAGGATCGTGGCGGCAATCCACCAAGCACCGGTGTCGAGCGCCGCCTTCACCAGAATGACCTTGGGCCAGAAGCCGGAAAAGGGCGGCAGGCCGCAAGCGGCAAAAAACAGCACCAGTGACAGACCGGCGAACCAGCCGCTTTGCCGATAAAGCCCGCCGAGCGCTAAAAGCGAGAAGCCGCCGCCGAGACGCGCCGCCTGGCCCGCCAACAGATAGAGCGCCGTCATCAATACCATGGAATGCAGCGCATAGAAGATCGCGCCGCTGAGGCCATCGGCACTGCCGAGCGCCACGCCCGCCAGCATCGTGCCGATGCCGGAGATGACGACATAGCCGAGCAGGCGGCGGAGATCGTTTTCGCCAAGCGCGCCGAGCACGCCGGCCAGCATGGTGGCGATGGCAACCACCGTCGTGATCGGCCCGAGCCCGGCGCGCTCGACCGGCAACAGCATGACCAGCACCCGGATCAGCGCGTACACGCCGACCTTGGTGAGCAACCCGGCGAAGAGCGCCGAAACGGTGATGCGCGGCGTATGGTAGGAGGCCGGCAGCCAGAAATTGACCGGGAAAGCCGCTGCCTTCATGCCGAAAGCGAGAAGGAAGAGCCCGGCAAGCGTCATCAGCGGCGCGGTGTTACCGGGCACCCTCGCCTTCATGGCGATATCGGCCATGTTGAGCGTGCCGAAGATCGCATAGAGGTAGCCGACCGAGACGAGAAACAGCGTGGTGGCGATGAGGTTCAGCACGGCATATTTCAACGCGCCGTCGATCTGCTCACGCTCCGAGCCGAGGATCAGCAGGCCGAAGGACGAGATCAGCAGCACCTCGAACCAGACGTAAAGATTGAAGACATCGCCGGTCAGGAATGCACCGGTGACGCCGGCAAGCAGCAGCATCAGGAAGGGGAAGAAGCCGTAGCGCCGGCCGCTGGTGGTGATTTCGCCGAGTGCGTAGAGGCTCGCCGCCAGCGCCACGACCGCCGCCGTCAGCGCCATGATCGCACTGAAGAGGTCGACGCTGAAGGCGATGCCGAATGGCGGGAGCCAGCGGCCCATGACCATAGTTATCGGGCCTTCAGCGGCGACCTTATGAAGCAAGGCCGCATCGATCAGCACCAAGAGAACGAGGCCGGGAATGGCGATCCAGCCGTGCCATACCGTGCGGTCGCGCAGCATCATCAAAATCGCGCCGAGCCCGATACACAGCGCCACCGGCAGGATGACCAGCCAATGCCCCGCCTCCACCGGCGCGGTCACCAGCGCGGCGGAAAGATCGACGGCGGTATTACTGGGTGCCGCCATGTCGCTAGTACCCCAAAGGCGGCATCGGCCGCTCGTCCGGTTCCGCTACCCGCATCTCGCCGGTATTGTCGGTCTTGAGGTCCTGATAGGCCCGGTAGGTCAGGACCAGCAGGAAAGCGAGGAAGGAGAAGGAGATGACGATCGCCGTCAGGATTAAAGCCTGCGGCAGCGGGTTGGCGGCATCCATGCCGAGCGTATCGGCACCGGCCGGAATGATCGGCGGCACTTCGCGCGTCACCCGGCCGGCGGTGAACAACAGCAGGTTGACGGCGTTTCCGAGAATGGCGATGCCGAGCATGATGCGGATCGAAAATTTCGACAGCATCAAGTAGATCGCCGCAGTGAAGAACAGGCCGACGAGGGTAGCAAAGACAGCCTCCATCATTCCACCTCCCGCTCTTCGAGCGCCAGCGCGATCGAGGTGATCGCGCCGACGACGACCAGATAGACGCCGATATCGAACAGCATGACGCTGGAGAGCGGCACCTCGACGCCAAAGAGATGAGGATAGATCCACAGCCCGGTCATGAAGGGCACGCCGGAGAAGATCGACAGTAGCCCGGCAGCCGTCGACGCCAGCAGGCCGAAACCGGCAATCGCCAGCGGATGGAAAACGATGGCACGGCGCACCGCCGAAACACCACAGGCAATGCCGTAGATCGCAAAGCCCGATGCCGCGATCAGTCCGCCGATGAAGCCGCCGCCGGGCTCGTTATGGCCGCGCAGCAGCACGAAGACGGAAAAGAGCAGCATCAGTGCGGTCAGAAACGGTGCGGCGGTGCGGAAGATCAGCGTGTTCATCGGCGCTCGGCCTCCATCTTCTCGTCCAGATCCGGGTCATTGGAAGCGAGCTTGCGTTCACCGCCAGCGCGGATGCGGATCAGCGCCAGGATGGCAAGGCCTGTGATGGTGACGACGGCGATCTCGCCGAGCGTATCCGTGCCGCGGAAGTCGACGATGATGACATTGACCACGTTGGTGCCATGGGCGATCAGCTTGGAATATTGATTGAAGAACGCCGTCAGCGTCACGTCGAAAGGCGTTTGCGTCGCCTTCAGCAACAGCAGCCCGAAACCGAGGCCGCAGGCGGCGGCAAGCACCGCATGCAAGAGCATCTGCAACGGCGGACGGCGATCGGAGGCGGAAAGACGCAACTGCGTCATCACCAGCGCCAGGATAACGACCGAGAGCGTCTCGACCATGAACTGGGTGAAGGACAGGTCCGGCGCACCAAAGAGCAGGAATATGAGGGCGACGGCAAAGCCCTGAATGCCGAGCGAAACGATCGCCGTCAGCCGGTCGCGGGCCATGACGACAGCGCCGAGGCCTATGACGGCGATGAGGAAGATCGCCGCCTCATGCCACTGCATGTCTGGCCATGAGGGAACGGCGGGCAATTCGCCATGGAGCACCGGCGGCACCAGCAGCATGGCCGCAAGGCAGAGGAAGGTCACGGTGACATAGATTTCCAGCCGGCCGGGCTGCAAGACGCGCGAAACGGCATGCGACAGGCGCACCAGTCCGGAGATGAAACCATCGAAACCGCGATCCGGGCCCGGCCCCAGGTGGCGCAGCACCACGGACATCAGGAAGCGAGCGCGGTCGAGCTTCCAGTAGACGAAGACACCGATCAGCACGGTCAGCCCCGACAGCAGCAAGGGCACGCCGATATGCGGAACGAGCGAGACCGATATCTCCATCGTCTTGCCGCCGACGGCCCTCGCCATCGGCGAGGAGACATAGCCATGCCAGAGATCTGAGAAGAGCGCGGCGACCAGGCCGAGAAGGGCCAAGACGACCGGGCCAAGCCAGAGCAAAGGCGGTGCCTCATGCGGATGCCTGGGGGTCTCGACACGCGCACCAAGGAACGGCTTCAGCGCCACCGCGAAGGCGATGGCGAACATCAGCGCGTTGCCGGCGATCGCGATGACGGTCAGGGCAATCGACCAGACGGAAGCCCCGGCCAGTGCGACATAGATCTCCTCCTTGGCGAGGAAGCCAAAGGCCGGCGGCAGGCCGCCCATCGAGATCGCCGCGACCAGCGCGGCCGCAAAGGTCAACGGCATGGCGGCGCGCAGGCCGCCGAGGCGGGTAATGTCGCGCGTTCCCGTCTCATGATCGACAATGCCGGCGACCATGAACAACGCTCCCTTGAACAGCGAATGCGCCACCAGATAAAGCACGGCCGCCTCGATCGCATAGTCTGAGCCGAAGCCGGTCAACAGCACCAGCAGCCCGAGCGAGGAGACCGTCGTATAGGCAAGCTTCAGCTTCAGGTCGGTCTGGCGAATGGCAAGCAACGTGCCCACCAATAGCGTTGCCGCGCCAAAGAGCGGCAGGATCGTCTGCCAGGCCATCGTGCCGCCCATGGCGGGATTGAGGCGCATCAGCAGATAGACACCGGCCTTCACCATGGTCGCGGAATGTAGATAGGCCGACACGGGCGTCGGTGCTTCCATGGCGTTGGGCAGCCAGAAGTGGAAGGGAAACTGCGCCGACTTGGTGAAGGCGCCGCTGAGGATCAGGATCAATGCTGCAAGATAGAGCGGGCTTTCGCGCAACGTGCCGCCCGCCTTCAGCAGGCCGGACATGTCGGCGGCACCGGTGATCTGCCAGATCAGCAACAGGCCGGCGAGCAGCAACAGCCCTCCCCCGCCGGTCACGACCAGCGCCTGCAACGCCGCCCGACGCGCCGCCTCACGCTGATGATCGAAGCCGATCAGCAGGAAGGAGGTGATCGAGGTCAGTTCCCAGAAGACGAACAGCGTCAAAAAACTGTCCGACACGACGAGGCCGAGCATCGAGCCCATGAACAGGAAGATGAAGGAGAAGAAGCGCCCGAGGTCTACGTGCCCCTTCAGATAGCCGCCGGCATAGAGCACGATCAGCGCGCCGATGCCGGTGATCAGCAATGCGAAGGTCAGCGACAGGCCGTCGAGCAGCCAGGAGAAGCGCAGGCCGAGGCTCGGCACCCAATCGAAACCGCCCTGGATGCTTTGACCAGCAGCGATGGAGGGGAGAAAGCCGGCAAAATGCAGAAAGGCGAGTGCGGGAAACAGCGCCAGCGGCCAGGCCGCATTGTGGCCGAGATAACGGACAACGGCCGGCGCGATGATTGCGCCGAGAAAGGGCAGACACAAAGCCAGGAATGTCAGGCCGGTGACACTGGCCATGTCTTCTCCCTGCTGAACGATTGCGTGGAATCCGGCAAAGCCGAAACACTACCCTTGGGATAGGCCAAAGGCCTGACAGCCTCAAGCCCTGCGGGAGAAAACCCGGGCTTAACCCACTGGAATCATTTTTCGGCGTGATCGGCTGGATCAGGCCCCGATGCGCAATTCCATGCAGGTCAGATCCAGCCAGCGGCCAAACTTGGTGCCCACTTCCGAGAACTGTCCGGCAATGCGGAAACCGAGCTTTTCATGCAGGCGGATGGAAACGGCGTTGCCTGTCTCGATCGCCGCGATCATGACGTGGACATTGCCCTTGGCGGCACGGGCGACAAGTTCGCGCAGCAGTCCCTCGCCGATACCGAGACCACGATGATCCTTGTCGACATAGATGGAATTCTCGACCGTATGGCGATAGCCGTCGAAGGCGCGCCAGTCGCCGTAGGAAGCATAGCCGGCGAGCTTGCCGTCCTTCTCCGCGACAACGACCGGGAAACCCCGCGCCTTACGCGCCTTGAGCCACTCGATACGGTTGTCGACGTCGACCAACGTGTCGTTCCAGATGGCGGTCGTGTGCAGAACGGCGTGATTGTAGATCTCGCAAATCGCCGGCAGATCGGCCTCGGTGGCACCACGAAGCAGTACGGCTTTGTCCATAAGCACGTCGTCCAATTGTTGATGAGACAGGTTACGGCATTACTCCGCGATATTTATCAAGTAAATCCGCCATTCCTGCATGGCTCACAATGAAGCTGTAACGAATTCGCGCTATTTTTCGATCATTCTGAGAATCACTATGGAATTTCTGCTGAAAAATGCGCTATTCGTAGCTGGTTTGCAGATCCTGCCTCCCGGAAACCGCAATGCTCGCGCGATTGACCGCCCTTCTGTTTCTTTCCGTCGTGCCGGCGCAAGCCGCCGACTGGTGGTCCTATGACAATGCGCGCTTTGGCTATGCAATTGAACTGCCGTCGGAATTTCGACTATCCACGCGAAGCGACGATGGCAACGGACTGACGCTGACGCCGGCCGATCAGTCGGCACGGCTGCTGATTTTCGGCGCCGACACACTCAACGGCGATTTTTCCTCGGAAGCGAATACCCGTATCGCGCGCGCCAAGGATGAAGGCTGGCAGATCTCCTATTCGAAATCGACCTCGCGCGGCATCAGCTTCTCAGGCACGAAACAGGGCCACATCATCTATGTGCGCGGCGTCGCTCTCTGCAACGGCGCTGCCGCCTTCTTCCAGATGGACTATCCGAAAGCAGCCATGCAGCGTTACGACGCCGTGGTCATGCGGCTGGTGCGTAGCCTACACCCCACGAAAAAATGTGCGCCGACGACGCAGGTCGTCAAAAGTTTTCCGGTGACAGGCTGAAGCAGGTGAACACCGCCGAATAGTGCACGGCAGCGGCGGATATGACGAAGCCGTGCCAGATGGCGTTCTGGAAGCGCAGTTTCTCCCAGACATGAAAGATCACGCCCAGCGAATAGATGACGCCGCCGATCACGATCAGCAGCATCGATGCGGACGGTATATGCATGGACACCGGCTTGGCAACCAGCACACCGCTCCAGCCCATGGCGAGATAGAGCAGGATCGCCAGCCGATCGTAGCGGCCGGGAAAGAAGCATTTCAGCGCGATGCCGCAGGCCGCAAAGATCCATAGAGCGATCAACGTCGCAAACAACAGCGGATCGGCGGAGCCACGCTCAAGGAACGGCGTGTAGGTGGCGGCGATCAGCACGAAGATGGCGGAGTGATCGAAGCGCCGCAGGAACCACTTCGTCTGCGATACCGGCCAGAGATTGTAGGTGAAGGACATGGCAAGGGTCAGGACGAGGCCGACGCCATAGATCCAGGCGGCGGCAATCTCACCATGGGAACTCCATACCGTCGCATAGAAGATCAGCGCGGTCGCGCCGATCAGGGCGAAGACCACGCCGACGCCGTTGACGATGCTATCGGCGATCACTTCATATCGATCATAGGCCCAACGGATGCCTTTGAACTCGGCCATCTATATACGTTCCAATTCCATACCGGCATCAATCGTGGCATCTCGGAAGCATCGAGGCAACCGCGTTTGACCGGCATAGCGGTAAATCTTCGTGAATGGCGAGACGCGCAGGTGAGATGGTCCGTCAACGAATTGCGAACGCTTCATCCGCAATTTTTGGCCTTCTGTGAACAATCGAAATCCGCCATATACGAGCTCAAGTACAGCAGGCCAGAGGATCTCTAAAGAGGCATATCGACCGGCGACAGCTCTCAAGCCTGCCATTGACGGTGTTTTCGCCGCCGGCGCCGGTTCCTCTTTCTTCCGAACATCGAGGTTGGAATAAGCTCATGACCGAAACCGCCCTTCCCTATGCACTGACGCGCCCCTCCTATGTCGGCCAGTCGCATCTCGTCGTCACCGATCTGGCGCTGGTATCGCGCTTCTATCAAGACATATTGGGCCTGAAGGTCATCGAAAAGACCGTGAGCGGCGAAGTGCTGGGCGTCGCTGGGCAGCCGCTCCTGACGCTGACGACCGATCGCGCCGCCACGCGGGCGCCGCAGACGGCGGCTGGCCTGTTTCACACCGCCTTCCTGCTGCCCGACCGGGTCGAGTTGGCCCGCTGGCTGCGGCATGCGGCACACAACAACGTCGCTCTTGAAGGCGCGTCCGACCATATCGTCAGCGAGGCGATCTATCTGTCCGATCCGGAAGGCAACGGCATTGAGATCTATGCCGACCGGCCGCATGAGCAGTGGACCTTCCATGGCGACGGCACAGTCGAGATGGCGACGCTGAGGCTCGATCTACAGAAGCTTTACGAAAGCGCGCCGCAGGATCGCTGGGATGGCATGGCCGACGGTTCGGCGATCGGCCATATTCATCTGCAGGTCGGCGATGTCGAGGAGGCGAACGCCTTCTATCGCGACGTGCTTGGAATGAAGGTCATGGCTGCCCGCTATTCGGGCGCGACCTTCCTTGCCACCGGCGGCTATCACCATCATCTCGGCGCCAACACCTGGAACAGCCGCGGCGCCGGCGTCCGCTCCGAACATATGACCGGCCTGTCCGACTACACGCTGCGCTTCAACGACAGGCAAGCACTTGACAAGGCGGTTGCCGCACTCGACGCGCATGAGATCAAGACGGAGAAGCGCGACGGCGGCGTTTCACTGCGCGACCCCTGGGGCATCGGGCTGAATTTGATCGCCTGATCGCAACCGCAGATCGATCATCGAGAGGCCCGTTCCGGAACCGGAGCGGGCCTCTTGCGTTTGCATATCGAGGCAATGGGGCTTCGGGGTTGTTCGGAATGGATATCGCCAAGGGCATAAGCAAGCAGGAGCGCAAACCGGCGGCGGAACGCGAAAGACGCTCCGGCGAGTGGGTTGACGCGTTGCGGGCGGATACCGAGAAATTGGATAAATCCACCCCCTCAAGAAGCGTTGAGAAAAGCGGATTGGATATCGCCGCCGCCTGGGCTCTCATCGGCATCTTCCTCGTCCTCACGCTCGCCGCCGTCTACATGATGTCGATCATCCTCATTCCAGTGACGCTTGCCGTGGTGGTCGGCATGATCCTTGGCCTGGCTGCGGAAAGGCTTAGCAAACTTGGCATACCGCGCGTCCTCAATGCCGTCCTGCTGTCGTCGGCGGTGGCGCTGGTCATTTTCCTGTTCGTCAACGCGCTCGCCGGACCCCTGGCACGGCTGGCACAGGAGGGACCCGACGTCTTCCAACGCACCATCGACCGGCTGATGCCCTATCTCGAAGGAATCAAATGGCTGCACATCACGCCGCAAACCTTTGAAAGCGGGCCGATGTCGATCAGCGTGCTGCTCGAAAACACCGGCAATGTGCTGCATCTTGTCACCAACAGCCTGACGCCTGCCATTGTTCAGGGACTGATCTTCTTTGCCGCGCTGCTGCTCTTCCTCGCCGGCCGCACCAACCTGCGCAAGACGATCATCCTGGCCTTTTCCCGCCGGGCGTCGCGGCTGGCGGCAATCCGCATCATCAATGCGGTGGAACAGGTGCTCGGCTTCTATTTCGCGACGGCCGCGCTGATCTATGCCGGTCTCGGCGCTACCATGACGATCATCGCCTATGCGGGCGGGTTGAGCGCGCCGATCCTCTGGGGCGTCTTCGCCTTTCTCTCCAGCTTCGTGCCCTTCGTCGGCATCGCAACCATGACCATCGCGCTGGCGATCGCCGGCATCATCACCCATGACGATATCATCTTCGGCCTTGCGCCCGCCGTCGCCTTCTTCTCCGTCCATCTTGCCGTGGAAAACCTGGTGTTTCCGGCGGTCATGGGCCGGCAATGGGAGCTCAATCCCTTTGTCGTTTTTCTCGCCATCATCTTCTGGACGTGGATGTGGGGCGCTGTCGGCGCCATGCTCGCCTTGCCGCTATCCCTGGTCGTGATGACCGTCGTCAACGAGTTGTTCTTCGAGGAAAAGGTGCAGCCGCAATTGCCCGAGTAAAGACGCCGGCATGCCTGGCGATCGACTGCTGCTGGTCACTCAGTTCGTGGTGTCGTCATCGCCCTGTTCGGGAATGTCCTGCAGGCGGACGAATTGTACGCCCTTGGCCTTCAGCGCGAGAATGCTCGCAGCAACCCCGTCGCCGGCCGCATGGGTCGGCTGGTTGATATGGGAGATGATGACATCGCCATCCCTAGCGGAAGCATATTGCTTTTCCACCATCTTGGCCGGCAGCAGCGAGCCGCTGTCGCCGTTCACGGAATAGCCGGCAATGCGATAGCCCATGCCGCGGATCTGGGCGATGGCCGAAAGGCTGTATTTCGCCGTTGCGCCGCGGAACCAGCGCGGCTGCGGGATACCGGCGGCAAGCATGGCATCCGCTCCGCCCTTGACCTCCTGGGCCACGGCTTGCGGCGAGCCGGCAGCGGCAATGCCATAAACCTTGGTCGGGATATCGACGGCGGGAATGTGATTCTGGCCGTGGTTTTCCAGCTCGAATAGATCGGGATGGGCGAGGAAGGTGGCCAGCGCATCGGGATTGGTCCGCAGCCAGCGGGCAGTGACGAAGATCGTCGCGGGGATGCGCTGATCGACAAGCGTGGAGAGGATACGCGGATCGGTCTTGCCCATGCAGGCATCGAACGTCAGTGCGATGCGCGGCGCACCCTTGCCGGCGCGGTTGACGTGCAGATGCGGCTCGACCAGCTTGACGTTCGAAACCGATTCCTTCGGCGGCAGCGGCGGCCAGCCGTTGGGCTGTGTTTCCTGCTTGGCAGCAAAGGCGGCCGGAACGACGGCAAGCAAGAATACGGACATGAGCAGAAAGCGGTTCATCAGGCAGCCACCGATCGGATGGAACGACGTGAAGTTTGGCGGAAAAAGCGTGCGATTGCCATAGGCCCTTCCCTTTGCGCCCGCAATCGTCCGGCAAGGCGACGGAAATATGGCGGCTTGCCGACAGGAGGATCATTTCCCATCACAAAAGCGCCTATAACTATTCTGCGGCAGTCGCCGCGTCGATGCTGCTCATTTATGATATCATTGATGCCAGACCGGCCAGCTACTATTTGCATATTTTCCTGCGCTCCCAAAGGGAACCATCCATGAGCCGCGATCCCTATGACATATTGGGCGTAAAACGGGACGCCCCGCAAAAGGACGTCCAAAGCGCCTATCGCAAGCTTGCGAAAAAGCTGCATCCCGACCTCAATCCCGGCGACAAGCAGGCCGAGGAAAAGTTCAAGGAAGTCTCCGCGGCCTATGGCATCCTCGGAGATGAGGACAAGCGCGCGCGCTTCGACCGCGGCGAGATCGATAGCAGCGGCGCGGAGAAGCCGCCACGCAACTATTATCGCGACTACGCGGCAAACGAGGGTCAGCGCGGCCCCTACCGCAACGCGGGCGGCTTCGCCGATTTCGGCGATACCGACGATATCCTTTCCAGCTTTTTTTCACGTCGCAGCCGAGGCCAATCCGGAATGCAGAGTCAGGATCGTAAATATTCCATGGAGGTCGATTTTCTCGACGCCGTCAACGGCACGAAAAAGCAGATCAGCCTGCCGGACGGACCCGCGCTCGATGTGCAGATACCGGCGGGAACCAAGGACGGGCAGACGCTGCGCCTGCGCGGCAAGGGCGATCCCGGTTTTGGCAGTGGTGCGCCCGGCGACGCGCTGATCGAGGTGCATGTGCGTCCACATCGCTTCTTCACCCGCGACGGCGACGATATCAGGCTGGACTTGCCGATTTCGCTGACCGAGGCAGTGCTCGGCGGCAAGGTTCGTGTACCCACGCCCTCCGGCCCGGTGACCGTTACGCTCCAGCCGAACTCCAATACCGGCAAGGTCTTGCGGCTGAAGGGCAAGGGCGTGCCCGTCCGTGGCAAGGACGCCGGCGACGCCTATGTTTCACTGAAGATCGTCCTGCCGGACGCGCCGGATGCAGAGCTGACAGCGCTCGTTTCCGATTGGCAGGCCGGCAAGACACATGATCCCAGAAAGACCATGGGAGGCTGAGCCATGAACGAGAGCGAGTTTCGTCTGCGCCTCGAGATCGATGTCACAGTGTTGGAAGTCTGGATTGACCAGGGCTGGCTCATTCCCGAAACCACGAATGAAGGCCGGCGTTTTCGCGATGCCGATCTCGCCCGCGGACAATTGATCCTCGATCTAATCGACGCAATGGGCCTCAACGAACCCGGCGTCGACCTGGTGATGGATCTGGTCGATCAGCTCCATGGGCTGAGATCGACACTACGCGACCTGACGGATGCCGTCCGTCGCCAGAACCTCGATGTGCAGCAGCACATTCTCTCCGAACTCGATCACCTGGAGCACCAGAAAGGGCGCTGAAGGCGTCAATCGTAGAGATAATGTTGCTGCCAGGCGTCGCGCGGCACCTTGTCGCCGATTTGATAGCTGAGATTGCGCACGTCGACGTGCTCCGGGTCGGTCGTGCATTTGTAGGAGAGATGATACCAATCGCCCTTGCTGCGGAAGACGGCGCCAGTGGCATTCATCGAATCCGGGGCCATGTTGGGATCGCCGAAGGTATACGCGATCACCTTGTCCGGCTTGAAACCGGTCTTCTCCGTGCCGATCCGCTTCATCGCTTCCGCATCGCAGGCCTGTTCCATCCGCTCGGAAGGATCAAGCTTTTCCAGCTCCTTCTTCATGGTCGCATCGACGGCGAGCGCCGAGGTCGCGATACAGGCCAAAGGCAGGAGAATGGCGATGAATTTCAGCATGAAGACCGGTCCCTCATTTGTTTGTTTTCCGGGCTGGGCTGCATCTGCTCCACGGGGGAGCGCGATTCTAAGAAACACTTACTATCGACACGACGCTAAGCGGACTTCGTTAAAGAATGTGGTCACATCAAGGCAGCCCTGCGCGGGACCCGCCATCGTCATCAGCTCGACATGAGCTTAGGAGCATCCGCTTGCATGAGGCTTGAGCCGGCAATTGCCGCTTGAACCTCGGCCAAGCGCCCTCTATTTCTCTTTCATCGCATACTCGACTTTCATCCCAGAGAAAGCCTTCCAGTGTCTTCATTCAAGAACCTCCCCACCCCGCCCGCCGCACCGAAAAAGCCGGTTACGGATACCCGCCACGGCATCACTCGCAGCGACGATTACGCCTGGCTGCGCGCCGACAACTGGCAGGCGATGTTCAAGGACACCTCGATCCTCGACCCGGAAATCCGCACGCATCTGGAGGCCGAGAACACCTATATGAACGCCGCGATGGCGGACACGAAAGAGCTGCAGAAGGTGCTCTTCGCGGAGATGAAGGGCCGCATCAAGGAAGATGACAGCTCCGTTCCGGTCAAGGACGGCCCCTATGCCTATGGCACGCTCTTCGTCACCGGCGGCGAGCAGCCGCATTATTTCCGCGAGGCACGCGACGGCGGCGACCGCAAGCTGCTTCTCGACGGCGACAAAGAGAATGAGGGCAAGTCCTATTTCCGCCTCTCCGGCATCGACCATTCCACCGACCACAGCCACGGCATCTGGGGCTATGACGACAAGGGTTCGGAATATTTCACGCTGAAGGTCCGCAATCTCGAGACCGGCGAGGATCTGGCCGACGTGATCGAGAACACCGGCGGCGACGGCGTCTGGGCGCCTGACGGCAAGAGCTTCTTCTATACGCTGCAGGACGAGAACCATCGTCCGTCGAAAATCTTCCATCACATCGTCGGCACGCCGCAATCGGCAGACCGGCTGGTTTACGAGGAAGAGGATTCGGGCTTCTTCATGGGCGTTGGCGGTTCCCTGCTCGACGACTATATCTTCATCGACATCCACGACCACGAGACCAGCGAATACCGCCTGATTCCGACGTCGGACCTCACCGCCGAGCCGAAGCTGGTGGCCGAGCGCGACACCGGCATCGAGTATGAAATGGCGGAAGGCGGCGATGTCTTCTACATCCTCACCAATGACGGCGACGCCAAGGATTTCAAGATCATGGAGACGCCGGTCGACAGACCGGGCAAGGAAAACTGGCGCGACGTCGTGGCTCACAAGCCGGGCACGCTGATCCTCGGCCATGAGGCCTATGCCCGCCATCTCATCTGGCTGGAGCGCAAGGACGGCCTGCCGCGCATCGTCATCCGCGATCGCCGCACCGGCGAAGAACATGCGATCGCTTTCGATGAAGAAGCCTACTCGCTCGGCCTGCAGGGCTCCGCTGAATACGATACCGACGTCATCCGCTTTTCCTACTCCTCGATGACGACGCCGAGCCAGCTCTATGACTACAACTTGGTGACGCGCGAGCGCAGCCTGTTGAAGACGCAGGAAGTGCCTTCCGGACACAATCCGGACGACTACGTCACCCGCCGCGTCTTCGCACCCGCCTGGGACGGAGAAACCGTGCCGGTGACCCTACTCTATCGCAAGGATACGCTGCTCGACGGCACGGCACCCTGCCTGCTCTACGGCTACGGCGCCTACGGCGTCACCATTCCGGCCGGCTTCAACACCAATTGCCTGTCGCTTGCCGATCGCGGCTTCGTCTACGCCATCGCCCATATCCGTGGCGGCAAGGACAAGGGCTTTGCCTGGTACGAAGACGGCAAGATGGACAAGAAGACCAACACCTTCAAGGACTTCATCGCCGCTGCCGACTATCTGAATCAACAGAAGTTCACCTCCTACGCGAACATCATCGCCGAGGGCGGCTCGGCCGGCGGCATGCTGATGGGCGCCGTCGCCAATATGGCGCCGGAGAAATTCGCCGGTGTCATCGCCGCCGTTCCCTTCGTCGACGTGCTCAATACCATGCTTGACGACACCCTGCCGCTGACGCCGCCGGAATGGCCGGAATGGGGCAATCCGATCGACAGCCAGGAAGAATACGAGCAGATCGCCGCCTACAGCCCCTATGACAATGTCGGCGAAAAGCCCTACCCGCCGATCCTGGCGCTCGGCGGCCTGACGGACCCGCGAGTTACCTATTGGGAACCGGCAAAATGGGTCGCCAAGCTGCGCGAGAAGACCACCGGCGACGCGCCGATCCTCTTGAAGACCAATATGGACGCCGGCCATGGCGGTGCCTCCGGTCGCTTCCAGCGCCTGGAAGAGATCGCCTTCGAATACGGCTTTGCCATCAAGGTCGCCGGCAAGATGTAACCGGGATTGCGGGAGGAGCCGATGCCGGTCCATATCGCCCTGCTGCGTGCCGTCAATGTCGGCGGCACCGGCACTTTGCCGATGGCGGAGTTGAAGACGCTCTGCGAGGAGATCGGCTTTACCGACGTGAAGACCTATATCCAGAGCGGCAACGTCCTCTTCCGTTCGGATAAAGACGAGGCGATGGTGCAGGCGCGCCTGGAAGAGGTCCTGACGAGCAAGATGGGCAAATCACCGGGCGTGATCCTGCGCAGCCGGCAAGCGCTGGAAGCAGTGGCCGAGGGGTCGCCCTTCCCGCATGCCAAACCGAACTATCTGCTCGTCACCTTCCTGCCGGAACCCGCACCCGCCGATGCCTTGCACAAGCTCGTGGCGCCGGACGGTGAAGAGGTGCATGTCGCGGGCAAGGAAATCTACGTCCATTTCCCCAACGGCTCCGGCCGCTCGAAACTGAAACTGCCGGCGCTGAAGCTTGGGACCGCGCGGAACCTCAATACGGTGAGGAAACTGGTGGAAATGGCGCGGGAGATGGAGAAGGGTTAGGGGCGCTTTGCATCATTGCGCGGGTATCCGCCAAGGAGGATCGATCCGATTCGATCCGGCAAAGTAAAGGATGACGCGATTTCCACCGGGATCGAAGAGCTCGGCCTCGCGCCAGAGCCAATTTTTATCTTCAGGTCCGCCGGTGAAATGAATACCGGAGGCTTTGAGAGCATCGACTGTTGCGTCGAGATTGTCGCATTCGAAATAGACGGCGGTTCCCTCGCCCCCTTTCTCGCCCTGATGCAAGGAAAAGGTGCTATCTCCGTCCGGGCAGACGAACCGCGCATATCGGGGGCGTGCGTCGACGATCGGCATCAGACCCAGCGCGCAGTAGAAATCCCATCCCGCGTTCAAATCCGGCATTGTAACCGTTATTTGGTTCAAGCGCACAATCAGAACCCCCTACTTCGAGCTAAGCTCGGCCTGCCGAAAACAGACTTCGAAATATTGCTCGACTTCTTCCCCACTCAAATCAGGCCTCGGATCATCCAGCGATGCCTGGACCCTCTGCCGGATCGCCGCGATCCGTTCCTGATATTCTTCCTCTTCCCGCAGCCACACCCGTACGGCCGCGCGCAGGACTTCGCTGGTCGAAGCATAGGCTCCGGCATCGACGCGGCTCTTGATGGCGGCGACCATTTCGCTGGGGAGCGAGATGCTGAGTTTCTCGTTCATGGCAAACTCCTATCCCTGGTAGGATAAAGTAGGATAATTTCCTACCGGAGACAAGCGGCTTGCGCCACATCCCCACCGGCCCTACCTTAGACTTATGAGCTCTTCTCTTCACGACAATGCGGTGCTCGGGGCACCGCCCGTACCGTTCGACAACAGCTACGCGCGCCTGCCGCCGCAGTTCTTCGCGGAACAGGCGCCGACGCCGGTTGCCGCACCCCGGCTGATCAAGTTCAACACGGCGCTGGCATCCGAGCTGGGGCTGGATGCGGAAGCCCTGGAGCAGGACGGAGCGGCGATCTTCTCCGGCAACGCGCTGCTGCCTGGCTCCCAGCCGGTTGCCATGGCCTATGCCGGCCACCAGTTCGGCGGCTTCGTACCGCAGCTCGGAGATGGCCGGGCGATCCTGCTTGGTGAGGTTATCGACCGCAACGGCAGGCGTCGCGACATCCAGCTCAAGGGTGCCGGGCCAACGCCGTTTTCGCGGCGCGGCGATGGGCGGGCGGCCCTCGGGCCGGTGCTGCGCGAATATATCGTCAGCGAAGCCATGTATGCGCTCGGCATTCCCACAACACGGGCTTTGGCGGCAGTCACCACCGGTCAACCGGTCTATCGCGAAGAGGCGTTGCCCGGTGCGGTCTTCACGCGCGTCGCTGCAAGCCATATCCGCGTCGGCACCTTCCAGTATTTCGCCGCTCGCGGCGATACGGATAGTCTGCGCATCCTCGCCGACTACGTCATCGACCGGCATTATCCTGACATCAAGGATCGGAAGAACCGCTATCTCGCGCTGCTGGAAGCGGTGGCCGATCGGCAGGCATCCTTGATTGCCCGCTGGCTGCATGTGGGCTTCATCCATGGCGTGATGAACACCGACAACATGACGATTTCCGGCGAGACGATCGACTTCGGCCCCTGCGCCTTCATGGACGTCTACGATCCTGCCACCGTCTTTTCCTCGATCGACCGGCAGGGCCGCTACGCCTATGCCAACCAGCCGGCCATCGGCCAATGGAACCTCGCCCGGCTTGGCGAAACGCTGCTACCGCTGATCGATCCGACGCTCGATACCGCCGTCGAGCTGGCGAATGAAGTGATCAAGGCCTATGGCGAGCGCTTCCAGACGCATTGGCTTGCCGGCATGCGCGCCAAGATCGGTCTCGCAACAGAGGAAGACAGCGATCTCGATCTGATCCAGTCGCTGCTGGCGGTGATGCACGAGCAGGAGGCGGATTTCACCTTGACCTTCCGCCGGCTTGGCGTCCTTGCCGCCAGCGACGATAACGAGGCTGCCTTTGCCGCCAGCTTCAAGGATCAGCAATCCGTCACGCCATGGCTTGCGCTCTGGCGCGAGCGGCTGGGCCGCGATCCGCAATCGCCGGCCGCGCGCGCAAAGGCGATGCTTGGCGTGAACCCGGCTTTCATCCCCCGCAACCATCGCATCGAACAGGCGATCGCGGCTGCCGTCGAGGAGGATGATTTTTCATTGTTCGAGGCGCTGCTGACCGTGCTTGCCAAGCCCTATGAGGACCAGCCGGCCTTCGCGCCCTATGCCGAGCCGCCACGTCCGGCGGAACGGGTACTGCAGACCTTCTGCGGGACATAAGGGACTAGCACTTGAACTTCTCGAACAACATGAAGGCGATGCGATCCTGATTCACATCCCGGCCGTACCGCGCTGATTTGTCGATTGCATTTCAGAGCGCTACTACTTCACCCCACCATGCCGGCAACGATCTTGCCGATCTCGGCGAAGACGGCTTCGATATCTTTTGCAGACGCGGTGGCTTCGCCGACATAGGTCACAACGAGGATGGGGCCGCGATCCGGAAGCCAGACAACGGCGACGTCGGCATAGGAGCCGTTATCGCCGGTACCGGTCTTGTCCCCAACCTTCCATTCTTTCGGCAGGCCGGCGCGCAAGCGGGCATTGCCGGTGGTGTTGTTGACCAGCCAGTTCGACAATTGATCCCTGGAAGTCTCCGACAGCGTGTTGCCGAGCGTCAGAAGCCCGATCGTATCCAGCATGGAATCGGGTGTCGTCGTATCCCGCGGATCGTCCTTGATCGCCTGATTGACGTCTGGCTCCTTGCGGTCGAGCCGGGTTTCGGTGTCGCCGGTCGTGCGCAGCCACGCAGTCAGCGCCGCCGGACCGCCGAAGCTGTCAAGCAACAGATTGCCGGCGGTGTTGTCGCTGAGCGTAATGGCCGCGTTGCAGAGCTCGGCAATCGTCATACCGTCCGTGCCAGCATGCTTTTCAGTCTCTGGCGAATAGGTGACGACGACATCCTTGCCATAGGTGACGCGACGGTCGAGCTTTTCCACGCCCTGATCGACGCGGGCAAGCACGAAGCCGGCGGCAAGCGCCTTATAGCTGCTGCACAGGGCGAAGCGCTCCGCCTCGCGATAGCCGAGCGAAATATTGGTTTCCGTATCCAGCACGGAAACGCCAAGACGGCCGCCGGTCCTCTTTTCCAGGTCCGCCAGCTGCTTGTCCGCATCCTCGGTTACCTGGGAATTGTCCGCCCCCTGGATGCCGTCCATTCCATCATCGTCGTCAGGCACCGCGGAATTGTCCGGCGCATCGGAGGCGCCCGGCGCTGGAGCCGTCGCATCCGGGCTCTTGCTGGCGCCGGCATCCTGCGCAAACAGGGCTTGCGGGCCAAATGTCAGGGCGGGAAGGAGCAGCGCCGAGCCTGCCATGAGGCGGCGGCGGGTAAGCAAAGTGGGCATGCGGAAACCTCCAGCGGAATCAGGCGGATTCAGAGCTAAGCGAGGAATATGGCAAGCCTCTGGCACACCCTTCCTTCAACCCGCCTTATGCCGCCTTTTCGACCGTGACTTCAACGGTGACATGCGACAATTCATGCAGATCCGACAGTCGGGCCTTGTAGAAGGCCGGATCCCGTGGTTCCGGCGTCGCCACGGCAACGATCGCCGCGTGATGACCGGGGCCGACCTGCCAGACATGCAGGTCGGTGATGCGGTCACCTTCGGTTTCGATGACCTCCCGGATTTCATCCGGCAGCTCTTCGCCGGACGGGATGAAGTCGAGCAGGATCGAACCGGAAGAGCGCAGCAGGCTCAGGGACCATTGCAGGATCACCAGGCCGCCGACGATGCCCATCAGCGGATCGAGAAAAGTCCAGCCGAAATGACTGCCAAGCACGAGGGCCACGATTGCCAGTACCGATGTCATGGCATCGGCGATGACATGGACATAGGCCGAGCGCAGATTGTTGTCCTTGCTACCCTGATGATGGTCGTGACCGTGCTCGTGATGATGATCATGTCCATGCGCGTGACCGTGGCCATGATGGTGATGACTATGATCGTCACGCAGCAACCATGCACTGACAATGTTGACGAGGAGGCCCACGGACGCAATGGCGATCGCCTCGCGAAAATTAATCGCGACCGGGTTCATTAATCGCAGCAGGCTTTCCCAGCCCATCAGCACCGCGATCATGGCAAGGATGATGGCACTGGCGAAGCCGGCGAGATCGCCGAGTTTTCCAGTGCCGAAGGTAAAGCGGGCATTGTGCGCGTGACGGCGGGCATAGAGATAGGCCAGCGCCGAAATCAGCATGGCGCTCGCATGTGTCGACATGTGCCAGCCATCGGCGGTCAGCGCCATCGAGCCATAAAGCGTGCCGGCACCGATCTCAACCACCATCATCACCGTCGTCAGTGCGATGACCAGCCAGACGCGGCGCTCATTACGCTGGTGGTCAGCACCCAGAAATACATGGTTATGCGTCAACGCATCCGAAGAACCGCTCATGACATCCGTCTCCTGTTGAATGTTCCAAAGCCCCTGCTCAGCGCAGGTAGGTCTTCAGCACATCGGATATTTCATCGACCGCCTGACGGCGGTCCGTTTCGCTTTCGGCATGAAGCACATGCTCATGCAGGTGATCGTTCAGTATCTCGCCGGTCAGTCCCGTCAGCGCACCGCGAATGGAAGCGAGAAGCTGCAGCACCTCGCCGCAAGGCCGCTCAGCCTCCAAGGCCCGCTCCACCGCCTCCATCTGCCCCTTCAGGCGACGGACACGCGAAAGAAGCTTGGCTTGCTCACGAACGGTATGGGACATGGTGACCTCAAATTATAATATAGGGGGGTATACTATATTTGGCGCTAAGAGCAAGCCTTCTCTTGATGAGGCTCGGGCGCGATGGGCTGACGCGCTCTTGCCGGGGCAATTCGATGCTGAAGAGTACGCCATAGTCGCCGGCTGGGCGAGCAGATAGGCCCCATTGACAAATCCGCCATTCCGGATCATTGATGCGCCCATGATCAAGCACGCGCTCCACACCTGCTCGTATTTTTGGCTGTACCTGTAAAGGGCGGCTGGACAGATCATATTGTCAACAAGCCGCCGTCAGGCGGCTTTGTTGTATCAGCAGCGTCCTGACGGCTCATTCGAAACAAGGACGCGAAATGCCATGCTAGACGATAGCGAAATTTCCCTTCTCCGCCCGCCGGTGCTGACCATCCGCAACGCGCATCCGCGCGACATGCCGGAACTGAACGACATGATCCGGCTACTCGCCGCCCATCACGGCGACCCCTCCGCCGCAACGCCCGAGCAGCTCGAGCGCGATCTTTTCGGACCGATGCCCTGGATCACGGCGCTGGTGGCCGAAGGCGAGAACGGGCTGATCGGCTACGCCATTCTCGTGCCGCTCTACAAAGCGCAGGAAGGCCAGCGCGGCATGGATCTGCATCATCTCTTCGTGCGCGACGGCCATCGTGGCCATGGCATCGGCCAGCATCTCGTCGACCGCGCCCGCGACGTCGCCCGCAAGGCCGGCTGCAGCTTTCTTTCCGTTGGCGCGGCAACCGGCAATGTCCAGGCGCATCGCTTCTACGAACAGATGGATTTCAAACCACGCCCGGTCACCGGTATGCGCTACTTGCAGGCGCTCGCATGAAATGGGCCAGCCGGGATCGCCGTTGACCTTCCTATCGTCAGCGATCGATGGCGATCCCGCGCCCGGCGAAGAAACGCTCGAATACCTCCAACGGCAACTCCACATTTTCGCGCGTCGCGACCTCATGTCCGGAAGGATTATGGAAGCGGACCAAGCCTGCGTCGACCGCCGTCACCAGAACGAGATGTCCGCCCCTCGACGGCGGCTCGGTATCTGACCAGCGAATGGAATGGTGCACGGACGCGATGAAGAATTCGGATTGCGCCAGGATATCGCCGATATCTCCGGCGGAAATCCCTGTAACGACCCTGGTGTGCAGGCCGAAACGATCTTTGACGAAGGGAACGAAGGGCGCATAGATCAACCCTTTGATCCTGCCGTCGGTCTCCTCGACATAGCCGCCATAGCCCTTGCATCCCATGGCCAGATCCATGATCGGCACTATCAGGTCGGTACGGGCGGCGAGAGCCATCTTCAGGCAGGCCATGCCGCAGATATTGCCGGCCCAACGGGCATAATCCTCGACGGTGCGGGCTCCCGAAGACGCCCAGAGCGGGTCTTTGAGCAACGCTGCCTGCGCGCCCTCCGCCACCACGGCCAGCGTCATATCAGGCGTTTCCCACTGGCTGAAATAAGGAACTTTCTGCTTCACCGCTATGTCCACGGCCACCCTCTCCCGTTGCTGCATCCCAAGCTCACCGGGCTGTAAAGTTCAACGCAAATACGCTAGAAAAAAGGCTGCGCATCCGCGATTTCTCAACTGAGGACACCCCCTTGGAACAGCGGTTTACTTTCGACGGCGTGGCAGCCCTTTATGGCGGCGCCCGCCCCGTTTATCCCGAGCCGCTCTTCGATGACATCGTCGCCTTCGCCGGTTTGGACGACATGGATCGGATCCTAGAGATCGGCTGCGGCACGGGACAGGCGACACCAGGGTTTGCACGACGCGGCTTTTCGGTCCTCGCGCTGGATCCCGGTTCTGACCTGATCGGCATCGCGCGGGAAAACCTGGCAGATTTTCCCAATATCCGCTTCACAACCTCGACTTTCGAAGCCTGGCCGGGTGAACCGGCAGCCTTCACGCTCGCGCTCGCCGCCCAGTCCTTTCACTGGGTTGCGCCGGAGATCCGGTTTGCCAAGACAGCCGCCCAGCTCACGCCGGATGGAACACTGGCCGTTTTCGGTAACGTGCCGCTGCCGCCGGCATCGCCGCTCGGCCCGGAGTTTGCCCGCATCTATTCGCAATACGCGCCATCCCTCTCCGGCCCGCCGGCGGAGGCGTGGTATTTGCCGGATGGCTCCTTCGCGGCGCTGTTCGAAGAGTCCGATCATTTCGGGCCGGTAACGCACCGCTGCTATCCTTGGAGCCGGATGCATAGCGCCGCAAGCTATACCGACCTGCTGCGCACGCTCTCAGGCCATCGGCTTCTGGCGGATGGGCAGAGGGAGGCGCTACTTGCAGAGATTGCGGAGGCGATCGCAGCGCATGGCGGCGAATTCGAGCTGCGATACGAAACACATCTCTATCTTGCGAAGCGACGCTGAGAGCCGACACACGCGCCCTCACCGCGCCGGCAGCGCTTTCAGATAGGCCGCGATCGCCTCGCGGTCAGTGGCCGGCAGATGCGCGATGTTCTGCTGCACCTCGGCCATCGAACCGCCAGCGGAATCATAATCCGGAGTGAAGCCGGTTTCGAGATAGGTGGCGATGTCGCCAGCGCTCCAGTTGCCGATCGCCTTCGAGCCGGGGGTGATGTCGGGAATGTTGCCCTTGCCCTCCGGGTTCGGTGCGCCGGCCAACCACTGATCCCTGATGAAGCCGCCGAGGGCGTCACGCGGAGTGTGGCATTCGCCGCAATGACCGGGGCCTTCGACCAAATATTGGCCGCGCCTGATCTTGTCATCGCCATTGGTGAGGACGACGCGCGGCTGATCGTTGAAATAGAGGAATTTCCAGCCGCCGAGCGCCAGCCTGATATTGAAGGGGAACGGCAGCTCATGCGGCGGGGCGACATTGTCGCTCTTTGGCAGGCTCTTCAGGAAGCCCCAGAGGTCGTTGACGTCCTTGTCGCTCATGCGGTCGTATGAGCCGTAGGGGAAGGACGGATAGAGATGTTCGCCGTTTTTGCCGACGCCGCGCTTCATGGCGTTGCCGAAATCGGCCAGCGTCCAGTTGCCGAGGCCTGCCTTTTCATCCGGCGAGATATTCGGGACATGAAAGGTGCCGAAGGGGCTGGTCAGCGCCAGCCCGCCGGACAGCACCAGCTTGGCATCGCCCTGCGCGCCGGACGCCGCATGACAGCTCGTGCAGCCGCCCGCCCAGAACACCATCTCGCCGTTCTTGATATCGGGATCGCCTAGATTTGCCCAATGGCTTGCCGGCAGGGGCGATGGCGCGGTGACGACATAGAAGGTGCCAAAGCCGATGATGGCGAGGCCGACAAGACAGAGCAGCCATCGGACAAATCGCGCAACCATGCCTCACCTCCTCCACTCAACCTGCATCATGAAATACTGAAATCCACACCGGCGGCAAAGCCGGTGCGGATGCATAATCTGATGTCCGGACGATGCCGACCTACCGCTAGTCCTTCTTGATGCGGTAGGCCTGATGACAGGCGCCGCAATTGCCGCCCAGGGTCTTCAACGTCGCACCGACGCCTGCCTGGTCGGACGGAAGCTGCGCAAGTGCTGTCTCGGCATCGGTGGACAGCTTGGCGGCCTTGGCCTTGAAGTCGTCGAGGTTGTCCCAGATCTTCGGATTGACCTCGGCATCGGCCTTGTCGCTGTCGGGGTTGAACTGATCCGGGAAAGCCTTGGCCGTCTCGGCAATCGTCGTCAGCGAGGCCTTGACGATTTCGGCATCGTAGGGCTTGTCACCCTTGGCGATGGCGCCGAGAGCGCCGGCAGCGCCACCAATCTTTTTCATCAACGCAATACGGGCATCATGCGTGCCGCCATCGGCCGCAAGCACCGAACCAAAGGCAACGCCGGCCAAGGCCGTCGCCACCACAATCGCTCTCCATTTCATATGCTTCTCCTACCTCTGCGGATGTGATCAGGACCGCGAATGCGGTCGGCGCATCGTCACGCTAGCATGTTTGCCGTTTTCCGCGCAGGCGATGAAGTCACAAAATGGTGAGAGTTGAGCAAAATCAGTGTCATATTCGAGACATGTGCAGGGACCTACGCCGTCCTCCAGCCTTCCCAGACGGTGAAAACCGAGACCGCGAACAGCAGTAGCCCGGCGGCACGCCCGGCAAATGCGGTAGCCCCGGGATTGGTGATCAATAGATCGCGGCTGCGGCCGGCGGTGACGGCAAGCCCGCCATAGACGGCGAACTGCGTGGCGACGGTCATCAGCCCCATGATGGTCGCCTGTATCCAGATCGGACCGTAGTCCGGCTTCAGGAACTGCGGATAGACGGCAAACATGAAGAGATAGGCCTTGGGATTGATCAGGCAGGTGACCGCACCCTGACGGAAGGCCTTCCAGGCGGACCGGCTGCCGGTCGGCCCCTCATCACCGACGCTGATCGAGCTGCGCATCAGCGTAATGCCGATAAAGGCCATGTAGCCGGCGCCGGCAAGAAGTAGCGGATTGAAGAGAACCGGCACAAAATGCATCAACAGACCGACGCCGAGCGCACCGTTCAGCGAATGCACCACGCCGCCCAGCATGATGCCGCCGGTCGCGGCCAGCCCCCTGTTGCGCCCGCCGGTCAGCGAATTGGCGAGCACGAAGAGCATATCCATGCCCGGAACGATGATGATGCCGAAGAGGAGGAGAAAGAAAAGCCAGAGATTTTCGGTATAGCCCATGTCAGTTGCCTATGGTCTTCTGCGAACGAACGGCAGAGGAATTTGTTGATTTTCAAATTGATAGGCAGTTTTATAGATCAACCTAACTGACAGGGTATTGTCAGGAGCCTTCAAGTCGGGAGGATGAAATGCGCAAGGCGTCGCGCCTGTTCGAGATCATTCAGATCCTGCGGCTGGCGAAAAAGCCGGTGACGGCGGCCGTCATCGCCGAGCGGCTGGAGGTGACGGTGCGCTCGGTCTATCGCGACATCGCCGCCCTGCAGGCGATGCGCGTTCCGATCGAGGGCGGGCGCGGCATCGGCTATATTATGCGCCCCGGTTTCGACCTGCCGCCGCTGATGTTTTCGATCGAGGAGATGGAGGCGATCGTGCTGTCGCTGGCGCTGCTGGAGCGCACTGGGGACAACGAGCTGAAGCTCGCCGCCAAGCGTGTCAGCGGCAAGATCGCCGGTGCGGTGCCGCCGCCGCTGCGCCAGACATTCGAGGCCAATGCATTACACGCCTGGGGCTTCGCTGCCCCTCTGGCCGGCGCCATCGATCTGGCGCTGGTGCGCCGCGCCATCCGCGACGAGGAGAAACTGGATCTCTCCTATCGCGACGAACTCGGCCGCGCCACCGAGCGCATCGTCCGCCCGATCGCCCTCATCTACTATGCCGAAACCGCCAATATCGTCGCCTGGTGCGAGCTGCGCCAGGCCATCCGCAATTTCCGCAGCGACCGGATCGAAGGCTGCGAGGCGGCGGGACTATGGTTCAAGGGCGAAGGAGATCACTTGCGGCAGATCTGGGTGAACGGCTGGGAAGTCAATGCCCAAGCCGTCGGCGCGTGAGGAACAGTCGGCCTGAAGCATCATGCCGGGGAAACGGGGCGTGACGGAGATGCGGATGAGGGGCTAACGGCCCTTGCCGAGCGTCAATACCCTGCTCTCCTCCCGCCCGAACCCGGTAATCTCCAGCCGATCCTCATAAACCGCAACGATCGCATAGGCGCTGTTGCCTTCGGTATCGACCATGCCTTTGAAATTGACGAAGAAAGTTCCGTCGGCGACGCCGAAATTGCCGGCATGATTGTGGCCGTTGAGATAGGCGACGACGTGATCGTGTTCGGCGAGCAGCGCCAGCATGCGCTCGCTGTCGAGTGCGTTGTGCGAATTTTCCGGGAAAACCGGATAGTGGTTCATGATCACGACCTTTTCGCCGGCGGCTTTGGCCTCGTTCAGCTTAACGGCGAGCCAGGCATGTTGCCTATCGCTGATGGCGCCGTTCCAGCGGTGCGAATTCGGCGCTCCTGCGTCATTGAGCGCCCTCATCAACACCTTGGCTTCATCGCGCCGCGAGTCGCCCTCCGGCGGGGCAAACAGGCTGACCTCGTTACCATTTAGGACGACAAACCGGTAGCCGGCATGGGTGAAATCATAATAGGCCGATGACAGGCCGACGCGGCCCGCGACCTTCGTCAGATGCTCCGGTGCGACCGCGAAATCGTGATTGCCGAGCAGGAAATACCGCTCATGCCGAAGGGTCTCGTAGACGGGCAGGATATCGTCGAAACTTTCCCAATGACGGTCGATGATATCCCCCAACGTCACGACGAAGGCGAGGTCGTGGCGGTTGAATTCCGCAATAGCCTGCTTGAGTTTGGCAAGGCTCTTCGCCGGATAACGGTCGAGCTCGAGATTGGGCTCGAGGGCGGCATATTGCGGATCGGCGACGATGCCGAAACGGAAGAGCGGAACAGACGGAGACGACATGCAACCTCCCTGGGCTGACGGGTTGATCATCGGACGATAGATACGAAAACACCCGACGCTTGGACAGCGCCGGGTGCAAAAGCGAGCCTGGAAGGCAAAACTTACTTCGTTGCGGCTTCGTAGCGCTCCAGGACGTAGTCCCAGTTGATCAGGCTATCGATGAAGGCCTCGAGGTACTTCGGGCGCAGGTTGCGGTAGTCGA
>DASVPC010000086.1:0-5142 GCA_036383055.1 Rhizobium sp.
GGATCGCCGATCATGCCGGCGAGATCTGAGAGCGCCGGACAGACGGCACGGATCGCCGCCGAGGAGGCGACCTCCGCATGCGTCGTCGCCGCCCCGATCGTCACCCTGCGGCCGTCGACGCGGATGCCCTTCAGCGACGGGATATGCCGGAGATCGACGAGATCGCTCGGCGAGGCCAGACGCTGCTTCATGGTGGCGATCAATGTCATGCCGCCGGAGACGTATTTGCCCTCGTCAGCGCCCGACAGAAGCTTGACGGCTTCGTCGACCGAGGAGGCGCGGTGATAGTTGGTTGCATACATAGCTTTCTCCTCCTCTTCTCAGGCCACGGCCCGGGCGGCTTCCCATACCTTCAGCGGCGTGGCCGGCATGGTAAGCGCGTTGTTACCGATCGCATCGGTGATGGCATTGATGACCGCCGGCGGCGAACCGATGGCACCCGCCTCACCGCAGCCCTTCAGGCCCAGCGGATTGCTCGGGCTTGGCGTGCATTGATGCGAGATATCGAAGGACGGCAGATCGTCGGCGCGCGGCATGGTGTAATCCATGAAGCTCGCCGTCAGCAGCTGGCCGTTCTCGTCATAATGCACACTCTCGAGCAAAGCCTGGCCGATCCCCTGCGCGATGCCGCCATGCACCTGGCCCTCGACGATCATCGGATTGATGATATTGCCGAAATCGTCGGCGGCGACGAACTGGATGATCTCGGTCCTGCCCGTTTCCGGATCGACCTCGACTTCGCAGATGTAGCATCCGGCCGGGAAGGTGAAGTTGGCCGGATCGTAGAAGGCGGTTTCCTTCAGGCCCGGCTCCATGCCGGCAGGCAGGTTGTGCGCCGTATAGGCCGACAGCGCCACTTGGAACCACGGCAGCGACTTGTCGGTGCCGGCGACTTTGACATTGCCGTCCTCGATGACGATATCGCTTTCGTCGGCCTCCATCAGATGGGCGGCGATCTTCTTTGCCTTGGCCTCCACTTTGTCGAGCGCCTTGACCACGGCGGACATGCCGACGGCGCCGGAGCGCGAGCCATAGGTTCCCATGCCCATCTGCACCTTGTCGGTATCGCCGTGCACGATCGACACACTCTCGATCGGCACGCCGAGCCGATCGGCGACGAGCTGTGCGAAGGTGGTTTCATGCCCCTGGCCGTGGCTGTGCGAGCCGGTGAGCACTTCGATGGTGCCAACCGCATTGACGCGCACCTCGGCCGATTCCCAGAGACCCACACCGGCGCCGAGCGAGCCGACCGCCTGTGACGGCGCGATGCCGCAGGCTTCGATATAACAGCTCATGCCGATGCCGCGTTTCATATCGCGCGCCGCCGCTTCCGCCTTGCGGACAGGAAAGCCGTTCCAATCGGCCTGCTGCATGGCGGCATTAAGCGACGCCTCATAGTCGCCGGCGTCATAGTTCATGATGACCGGCGTCTGGTGCGGGAAGGACCGGATGAAATTGACGCGCCGCAACTCCGTCGGCGAAATGCCAAGCTCGCGCGCCGCCGTTTCCATGGTGCGTTCCAGAAGATAGGTCGCTTCCGGACGCCCCGCGCCGCGATAGGCATCGACCGGCACCGTATTGGTATAGACGGTGCGGACATTGGCGTGGATCGCCGGGATCGCATATTGGCCCGACAGCAGCGTCGCATAGAGATAGGTCGGCACCGCCGAGGAAAACAGCGACATATAGGCGCCGAGATTGGCGATGGTGTCGACTTTCAGCCCGATGATGCGGTGTTCGGCATCGAAGGCCATCTTCACCGTGGAGACATGGTCGCGGCCGTGGGCATCGGTGAGGAAAGCCTCGGTGCGGTCGGCCGTCCATTTGACCGGCACGCCGGTTTTCTTCGAGGCCCAGAGACAGACGATCTCCTCCGGATAGATATAGATCTTCGAGCCGAAGCCGCCACCGACGTCGGGCGCGATGACCCGTAGCTTGTTTTCCGGCGCGACATTGTAGAAGGCGCTCATCACCAGCCGCGCCACATGCGGATTCTGGCTGGTGGTGTAGCAGGTATAGTGATCCTCGGCGGAATCGTAGATACCGAGGGTGGCGCGCGGCTCCATGGCGTTCGGCGACAGCCGGTTGTTGTGGATCTCGATCTCGGTGACGTGCGCCGCCGAGGCGATCGCACTGTCGGTCGCGGCGCCATCGCCGATCTCCCAGTCGAAGATCAGGTTGCCTGCCGCCTCGGGGTGAATCTGCGGTGCATCGGGCTTCAAGGCCTCGATTGCCTCGACGACGGCGGGAAGCTCGTCATAGTCTACCACCACGGCCTCCGCCGCGTCGCGGGCCTCGCCCAGACTGTCGGCAACCACGATCGCCACGGCATCGCCGACATAGCGCACGGTATCGACCGCCAGCGGCCGCCATGCGCCCATCTTCATCGGCGAGCCATCCTTGGAATGGATCATCCAGCCGCAGATCAGATTGCCGATACCGTCGGCAAGCAATTGCTTACCATCCAGCACTCCGATTACGCCCGGCATGGCCCGTGCCGCCGACGTGTCGAGGCCGGTAATCTTCGCATGCGCGTGCGGGCTGCGAACGAAATAGGCGTATTTCATGCCCGGCGTCACCATGTCGTCGGTGTAGCGCCCCTTGCCCGTCAGAAATCGTTTGTCTTCCTTGCGCGTGACGCGCGCACCAATGCCTTCAACGCCCATGATATCCTCCCATTGGGGTTCCGGGCCTGGCAATCCGCCAAGATAACAGCCGTTGGCGTTCGCCAGACAGTCTCGGTGAAATCTTACTCGGCCGCCTGCTGGGCGGCGTGCATTTCGGCATTGGCGGCAAGGACCGCCTGGACGATATTGTGATAGCCGGTGCAACGACAGATATTGCCTTCCAGCTCGGCCCGCACCGTCTTTTCGTCGAGCGCGCCGCCGTGACGATTGATCATGTCGACCGCCGTCATCACCATGCCGGGCGTACAGAAGCCGCATTGCAGGCCGTGATGTTCCTTGAAGGCGGCCTGGACGGGATGCAGCTCGCCATTGGCGGCCAGGCCCTCGATGGTTGTGATCGCCGAGCCGGACGCCTGCACGGCGAGGATCGAACAGCTCTTGACCGATTTTCCGTCCATATGAACCACACAAGCACCGCACTGGCTGGTGTCACAGCCGACATGGGTTCCCGTCAGGCCAAGCTTTTCCCGGATGAAATGGACAAGCAGCGTGCGCTCCTCGCACTCGCCGCCGACCGTCCGGCCGTTCACCGTCAAAGTCACCTTTGCCATATTTTCCTCCATGCCTCTCCTCCAGAGGCAATTGCCATCATTTGACTTTTTTGAAGTACGATCAACCTCTACTTTAGAAGAGGCGTGGATTTTCCCTCGCGCAAATTTATTTCTGCTATCTATTGTAGATTCACCTATTTTAGCATTAAACAAAATAAAGATAGCCGATGGACAATCATATTTTACGCGATATTTCTTCGTAGCTGCAGGACCGTAAGGACAGCCCATCGTGGTGGAGCTGAAGAATGGGACGACGTTGGCCGGGGGTCCGGCTTAACTAACGTTGGAGAGAGTGAATGAAGAAAGTTCTTATGCTCGCATTGGTTGGCTTGTCGATCGCAAGCTGCACCCCGACTGAACAGGGCGCCGGCATCGGCGCGGCATCCGGCGCCATCATTGGCGGCGCGGTGACCGGTAACGTCCGCGGCGCAGCCGTCGGCGCCGCGATCGGTGGCGTTTCCGGCGCTGTTATCGGCAGCGTCTCCGAACAGCCCGGCCAGTGCTACTACCGCGACCGCTACGGCCGTCGTTACATCGACAATTGCCCACGCGGCGGCTACCGTGACGATGGTGGCTATCGTGGCGGTTACGGTGGCTACAACAGCGGCTACTGATCGATTGCAGATCGAGATATCGGAGCCCCGGGTCCTGGATCCGGGGCTTTTTCTTGTCGATCGCCGGCAAAATGCGATCCCGATTTCAATGCTGGATCGAAAGCACGGAACGCGGAAGTAACGGCCGCCACCTGCCCTGCACAAACCGCTACGGTTGTCCTGAACCCCGCACGAAAAGCAGGGATTCCCCATTTTCTCGGCCGCACTTTACAAATTTTCGAGTCTAAAAAAGGTACACGCGGGGCGCTTTTGTCTCTATGGTGCCCCCGCGTTAACCCGGGGGAAACACCAAACTGAGTAAGTTCTCATATAACCGTAAAGCGGCGTATGCGTAAAAGAACTGGCCCGAGAAAGAGTATTGCGTATCGGCGAGCAGGCACCGTAATGGCGGTTGCGGCAACACTTGCGCTCGCCCCGCTCTGTGCCAAGAATGCCTTTGCTTTCAAACTGTTCGGCATGACCCTCTGGGGGGAAGACGAGACGACGGATCAGGTTTCCGATCCCGTCCGCTACACGGTCGATCTGAAGACCGACAATCTCGACAAGGACCTCAAGAAATCCCTGACCGACACCTCGATGCTGGTTGCCGACAAGAAGAAACCGGTTTCCGGCGACCTCGGCGTCGTCATCAAGGCGCGCGACGATCGCGACCGGCTGATCGCCAGCCTCTATGAAAAAGCCCGTTACGGCGCTGTGGTCACCATCACCGTCAACGGCACCAATCTGGACGCCCTGCCACCGAACCCGAGCTTCAGCCGCGCAAAGCCCGTTGACGTCACCATTAGCGTCGATCCCGGCCCACTCTTCAAGCTCGGCAAGGTCAATCTGCTGGGCGACGCGGCCGACCGCAACGTCGCGCAATACGGGCTCGTATCCGGCGGTGATGCCGGCTCGCTGACCATCATCAAGGCGGGTGACAAGATTGTCGCCGACCTCAAGAACGAGGGCCACCCACTCGCCAGGCTGGAGAGGCGCGACGTCGTGGCCGACCACGCGACCCGCACGGTCGAGGTGACCTTGAAGGTCAGTAGCGGCCCGGTCGCGCCCATCGGCAATGTCGGCGTCACCGGCCAGAAATCGGTCGATCCGGATTTCATCAAGCGCTATGCCCGCATCAACGAAGGCAGACCCTATTCGCCGGACGAATTGAAGAAAGCCTCCGACCGGCTGCGCAAGCTCGGTGTCTTTTCCAGCGTCACCATCCGCGAGGCCGAGAAGCTCGCGCCGGACGGCAGCATTCCCATGACCATCGAAGTGTCGGAAGGCAAGCAGCGCTATTTCGGCGTCGGC
>DASVPC010000087.1:0-5543 GCA_036383055.1 Rhizobium sp.
GCAGATCGCCGACTTCCTGACCCTGATCAGCACATCGTTTGGCCCGACCTCGGGAACCGGCACATTTTCCATCCACAGCCCGACTTCAGGCTTCGATTTGACCAGCGCCTTCATCATGTTCGACATGAGCCGTCGTCTCCAACCGATTCAAATGATTCCGAGTTCCCGTCCCGCCTCGGCGAAAGCGGCTATCGCGCGCTCGACGTCGGCCTTCGAATGGGCCGCCGACATCTGCGTGCGGATACGCGCCTGCCCCTTCGGCACGACCGGGAAAGAAAAGCCGATGACGTAGACACCCTTCTTCAGCATCAGCGCCGCCATCTCCTGTGCCAGCTTGGCATCGCCGAGCATGACGGGAATGATCGGATGATCGGCGCCGGCGAGCGTAAAGCCGAGCTTGGTCATTTCGCTGCGAAAGAACTCGGCATTGCCACGCAGACGGTCGCGAAGCGCATCACCATTGTCGATAAGATCAAAGACCTTCAACGAGGCGGCCGCGATGACCGGGGCCAGCGTATTGGAGAAGAGATAGGGGCGCGAGCGCTGCCGCAGCCAGTCGACGATCTCAGCCTTCGCCGAGGTATAGCCGCCCGATGCGCCGCCGAGCGCCTTGCCGAGCGTGCCGGTGATGATGTCGATCCGGTCCTCGACGCCGCAATATTCCGCCGATCCACGGCCATGCTTGCCGACAAAGCCGACCGCATGGCTGTCATCGACCATGACCATCGCGCCATATTTCTCGGCGAGATCGCAGACACCACCGAGATTGGCTATGATACCATCCATGGAGAAAACACCATCGGTGGCAATCAGCTTGAAACGGCTGCCCTCGGCTTTCTTTAGCTCTTCTTCCAACGCCGCCATGTCGTTGTTGGCATAGCGGAACCGCTTCGCCTTGGAGAGCCGCACGCCATCGATGATCGAGGCATGATTGAGCGCATCGGAGATGATTGCATCCTCCTCCGACAATAGCGTCTCAAACAGCCCGCCATTGGCGTCAAAGCACGAGGAATAGAGGATGGTATCCTCCATACCGAGAAAGGACGATATCCGCGCCTCAAGCTGCTTGTGCTCCTCCTGCGTGCCGCAGATGAAGCGCACCGAAGCCATGCCGTAGCCGTAACGATCGAGCGCCTTTTTCGCAGCCTCGGCCAGTTCCTCATTGTCGGCGAGACCAAGATAATTGTTGGCGCAGAAATTCAACACCCGCGCACCGCCGGCAACGGCAATCTCGCCGGCTTGCTTGGAGGTGATGACGCGTTCGGACTTGTAGAGCCCCGCATCTTTCAGGCCGGCGAGTTCCGTACGCAAGTGAGATATGAACGCAGAGGTCATGGTCGCATTCCGATGCTGGTCACGGTGCCTAACTACCCAAGAAATAACACAGGATTAGGCCTCTTGCTGCATCCAGCAGCGGCAAAAATGCGTAGCGTCGTGGCGCTGGCACGATACGGGGCAAGTTCGATATTATCTGTCGAACCGAGCGAAAAACACGCAAGTTCTCAACCCCGCCCCGTCAATTGCCATTGCAAAAATTACTTGACTGAGTCCATTATTTTGCTGCAAGTCGATGTCGATCTCAGCAGAAAGGGAGAGCCATGAACATATTTCACCGATTCTCCCTCGCGGGTCGGGTGGCGCTCGTCACCGGCGGCGGACGCGGCCTCGGATTTGAAATGGCAAAGGCGCTTGCCGACGCGGGAGCGCATGTCATCGTCAATGGACGCACGGCTGCGACATTGAACAACGCCGTGGACGCCATTCGAGCAACGGGCGGCATGGCCGAAGCCGCCACTTTCGACATTGCCGACCGCGAGGCGCAGCGCGGGGCGATGGCCGATATCGAGAAAAATCATGGTCGGCTCGATATATTGATCAACAACGTCGGCGCCCGCGACAGGCGCCAGCTGGCCGATTTCGATGACGAGGCGATCCTCGCTTTGCTCAACACGGATCTTGCCGCCTCGATCATGCTCTCCCGCGATGCCGCCCGCCTGATGAAACAGCGCAATCATGGACGCCTGATCTCGGTCACCTCGATCAGCGGCCAGGTCGTCATGCCCGGCGACTGTGTTTACCCCGCTGCCAAACAGGGCCTGACCGGCCTGATGCGCGGCATGGCGGTCGAATTCGGCCCGCATGGCATCACCAGCAATGCCATCGCTCCGGGCTGGTTCGCAACGGAAACGAATGCCACGATGGCGGCGAATGAAGAGCTGATCCCCTTCGTGCGCCAGCGCATTCCCGTTCAGCGCTGGGGGCGGCCGGAGGAGATCGCGGGCGCTGCCCTGTTTCTGGCCAGCGATGCCGCATCCTTCGTCAACGGCCATGTCCTGACCATTGATGGCGGCATGACCGTCAGAATGTGAACAGGCACAGCGCCCGGATGTCACCGACCAGTGAAATTCTTGATGACCTTCAAAAACGCATCCCCGTAGCGCTCGAGCTTGGCCTGCCCAACGCCTGAAATCCCGAGCAGCGCGTTGCGGCTCGTCGGCTGCTCCGTCGCAAAGGCGATCAACGTCGTATCCGGGAAAACGACATAGGGCGGAACGCCGAGCTCCTTGGCGATTTTCGTGCGCTCTGCCCTCAACGCGTCAAACAGCGGCTGTGCCTCGCCCGAGAGGCTCGACTGCCGCTTTTCCATCCGCGCCGCCTTCTTTGCCCCGCGCCTTGATTCCGGTCGATCCTTACGGAAGAAAACCTGACGCTCATGCTTGAACACGGCCCTCGCCTCAGCCTCCAGCTTCATCGCACCGAAGGCAGTGTGATCGACGCTGATGAAACCGTTCGCCAGCAATTGCCGGAAGACGGACTGCCAGGTGCGGGCGGGAATATCCTTGCCGGCGCCGAAAACCGGCATGTTGACATGGCCGAAGCGCTCGGTCTTCTCGTTGACGATGCCCATCAGCACATCGATGACATGGCCGGTGCCGAAACGCTCGCCGGTGCGATAGACAGCGGCAAGTGCCTTGATCGCCGCTTCAGTCCCATCCCAGGTCTCGACCGGCTTCAGGCAGGTATCGCAATTGCCGCAGCCGCCGCCATGGGCCTCACCGAAATGCGCCAGGATCGCCTGCCGCCGGCAGCCGGCCGTCTCGCAGATGGCAAGCAGCGCATTGAGCTTGGCGCGTTCGACGCGCTTGATCTCGTCCGCCGCATTGCCCTCATCAATCATCCGCCCCCGCTGGATGACGTCGGCCATGCCATAGGCCATCCAGACCTCGGACGGCAGCCCATCGCGTCCGGCGCGGCCGGTCTCCTGGTAATAGGCCTCGATGGAGCCGGGCAGATCGAGATGGGCGACATAGCGCACATTCGGCTTGTCGATGCCCATGCCGAAGGCGACAGTTGCCACCAGGCAAAGGTCTTCCTCCTTCAGAAAAGCGTCCTGATTGGCATCGCGAACCGAGCGGTCCATGCCGGCATGATAGGCAAGCGCGCGAATGCCCTGCCCGTTTAGCCACTCCGCCGTGTCCTCGACCTTGGCCCGCGACAGGCAATAGACAATGCCGCTATCGCCGCGATGACCGTCGAGAAAGCGCAGCAATTGCTGGCGCGGCTGATCGCGCTCGACAATCTCATAGGCGATGTTCGGCCGGTCGAAGCTGGTGGTGAAGACCTTGGCATTGCCGAGCCCCAGCCGCTCGATAATATCATCACGCGTATGCGGATCGGCCGTTGCCGTCAGTGCGATGCGCGGCACATCGGGAAAGAATTCCGCAAGCTTGCCGAGGTCGCGATATTCCGGCCGGAAATCATGTCCCCATTGCGAGACGCAATGCGCCTCGTCGATCGCGAACAGGGCAATCTTCGCCCTGGCGATCATCTGCTGGAACCCGTCTGTCAGAATACGCTCAGGCGTGACATAGAGCATATCGAGCGTGCCGCTGGAAACCGCGCGGTAGATGTCGCTGGCCTCCTCGCGCGACAGCGACGAATTCAGCGCCGCAGCGCGGATGCCGAG
Source organism: Rhizobium sp. (assembly GCA_036383055.1). Lineage (GTDB taxonomy): Bacteria > Pseudomonadota > Alphaproteobacteria > Rhizobiales > Rhizobiaceae > Rhizobium. Next base: position 3,968 of record DASVPC010000087.1, read on the forward strand.
CTGCTTCATCGCCTCGACCTGATCGCGCATCAAGGCGATCAGCGGCGAGACGACGATACCGATACCGTCGCGGCAAAGCGCCGGTATCTGGAAGCACAGCGACTTGCCGGCCCCGGTCGGAAACAGCACCACCGCATCGCCGCCGGCGACGACATGCTCGACCACCTGCTGCTGCTTGCCGCGAAAGGCGGAATAGCCGTAGACCCGCTTAAGAATGTCGAGCGGCACGGCTGAAGAACTGCGATCCGCAAACAGCGCATTGTCGGCGGAAAACCGCGGTTCCTGTCTATCCGGCTGTGACATCTATCCCCTACTTCCCTGCGGGTCCTTTGATCCGGCCGGAAAGCACCCCGAAGCCGTCGATAATCGCTTCCTGATTTTCCAGCCGCAAGGCTTCGAGCTGCACTTCCTGCAAAGCGCGCATCAGCTGTTCGATGAGTTCACCGTCGCCCTCTTCCGTCGCTTCGGCAACCGCGCGTTCCAGCTCGATCTTGTGCCAGCGTAGTGCCTTCGAGCGCTTATGGAGTGCAAGCGCCTGGCGATAGCCCTCGCGCGCATCCTCCATCGCCGCTTCCTCGGTCGCCGTCCAGAGGCGGGCATTGCGCACCTGCTGGTCGAGGGTCTTCAGCAAGGCGGCGAAACCCTGTTCTTCCAGCTGTTCGAGCAATCGCTCGCGGCTAAGCTGCTGAGCCGGTATGGTCGCGGCAGCTCCGAGCATGGCAGACCATAGGCGCTGCAATTCGCGGCTCTCATAGTCGATCGCGGCGATCTCGTCATATTCGTCCTGCAACAGCAGCGGGTGATTGACGATGGTCACTGCCAGCACGCTTTCGCGCAGGCCAGGAACATCCTGATGGCCCTTGATCATGCCCGAACGCATCAAACGATCCGACGCCTTCGTGCTCACCACCGCCGGCCGATCACGACCCTGCCCGCCACGACCACCGAAGGAACGGCCGCTGCCCTCGCGGGAAAAACCGCGCCCTTGCTGATTGTCGTTGCGCCGGAACTGCGGCTGAAAGAGACCGTTCAACCGGTCGCGAATATCCTGCTGATAATGACGGCGGACATTCTCGTCGGCGATAATCGAGACCATCTGCTTCAGCCGCGCCTCCAGCTCGGCGCGCGCCTCTGGTGTGTCGAAGGTGCCGTTGCTGGTTTCGCGGCTCCAGATCATTTCCGCCAACGGCTTTGCCTGCGCCAGCACCTTGTCGAAGGGCGCGCGACCATCGTGGCGGACAAGGTCGTCCGGATCCTTGCCATCGGGCAGAAGCGCGAAGCGAACCGTGCGGCCGGGCTTGATATGCGGCAGCGCCAGATCAGCGGCGCGATTGGCGGCACGAATGCCGGCGCCGTCGCCATCGAAGCAAAGCATCGGCTGCGGCGTCATCTTCCAAAGAAGCTCGAGCTGGTTCTCCGTCAGCGCTGTGCCGAGCGGCGCGACGGCATTCTCAACGCCGGCCTGATGCAGCGCGATCACATCCATATAGCCTTCGACGGCGATGATCGTCCCTGAACCATCATTCCCCTGGGCGGCACGTCGCGCACGGGTGAAATTGTAGAGCACGTTGCCCTT
>DASVPC010000088.1:0-57749 GCA_036383055.1 Rhizobium sp.
AAATGTCGATGCCGCCGGAGACCAGCACGACGAAAAGCCCCATCGCCATGATCGACTGGACGCTATAGGTCTCCAGCAGGTCGACGACATTGGCCAGAGTGAGGAAACCCGGCGCCGTCGCGCTAAGCGCAATGATGGCGAGGATGATCACCAAGGCGAGCCAGAGCTCGGAACGCCGCTGCAGCTTTCGGATGTCCGGCATCTCAGGCATAGATTTTCTCCTCGAACTCATGTTCGCTGGTCTGGCCGGGTACGACCTCGCCGACGATGCGGCCGGCGCGCATATGCAGGACGCGATCGCAGGTCGCGTAGACCTCCGCGACCTCGTCGGAAATGATCAGGATGCCGACGCCCTGCCGGGCGAGGTCGGCGACGACTTTGTAGATGCCTTGCTTGTTCTTGATGTCGACGCCCACCGTCGGACTGTCGAGGATGAGGATCTTGGGCTTTGCCGCCAGCCATTTTGCCAGCACCACGCGCTGCTGGTTGCCGCCGGACAGCGTGCCGACCGGCCTGTCGAGGCCGGGTATCTTGATCGCCAGCCGGTTCACCCATTCGGTGGCGAGCGTTCGCCGGCTGCGGTCCGGGATCAGGCCCAATCGACCGCGCAGGCTCTTCAACACTGTCAGTATGAGATTGTCGCCGATCGACTGGCGGAGGATGATGCCGAGGCTCAGCCGATCCTCCGAGACATAGGCAATGCCGGCGCTCACCGCGTCGCGGTTGGAGCGGAGAGACAGTTTGCGGCCTTCAAGCGTCATCGTGCCATCGTCCGGCCGGGTCATGCCGAAGAGGCTGAGCGCAAGTTCTGTCCGCCCGGCACCGAGCAGGCCGGTTATCCCCAGCACCTCGCCTTGCCGGATAGTGAAACTGATGTCCTTGTATTCGCCACGGCGGCTGAGCGAGGAAACTTCGAGCAGCGGCTTTTCGGCAGACATGTCGCGGGCGACGACGGACTGGAAAATATCGATCCCGGTCATCAGGTGTCCGATGCGCCGCTGATCGACCTCGGATGCCGGATAGGTCCCTACTTTGCGCCCGTCGCGCATCACGGTGACGCGTTCGGCGATCTCAACGATCTCATCCAGCCGGTGTGAGACGAAGACCACGGCGATGCCATCGGCCTTCAATCGGGCGACGATGGCGAGCAGTCGCTTGACCTCGCTGCGCGTCAGCGACGCCGTCGGCTCGTCCATGAAGATCAATCGTGCCTCAGCGGCAATGCCACGGCAGATCGCGACGATCTGCCTTTCGGCGACGGAGAGGTCGGCGACCGCCGCATCCGGATCGAGATGGAAATCCAGCCGTTTCAAGGCTGAAAGCGCGAGTCTTCTCATGTTAGTATAGGAAACGGGCCGAAGATCGTTTTTCAGATGGCTTTCGATGGCGATGTTTTCAGCCACGCTGAGGTTCGGAAAAAGCGAGAGGTCCTGGAATATGACCTGAATGCCGAGCGCACGCGCCGAAGACGGGGTGAGCGGCAGAACGGACTTGCCCGATATCTCGATTTCGCCTGATGTTGGCGGATGCACGCCGGCCACCGTCTTGATCAGGGTGGATTTGCCGCAGCCGTTTTCGCCGACCAGGCAATGGATTTCGCCTGCCCGGACCTCCCAATCGATATCGTCGAGCGCCAGCACGCCGCCGAAGCGCTTGGTAATCTTGCTGAGACGCAAAAATGGATCCTGTGCACTCATCGGAAAATCCCATGTTCGGCTTGATCATCGCGAGAAGGACACCGGCCAGAGGGGCGTTGAAACCCCTCCGGCGGCGTCGCCTTCTTGGCAAGGCGGGGGCTTAAAGCCCCAGATCTGCCAATCGCTGGATGTTTTCCTTGTCCAGGGATTCGAGCTTCTGTGCCTGGATCAGGCGCTTGTCGGGGAAGACCTTGACGGGTCCGACTTCGACGAGTTCCATGCCGTCGGTGATCTCCTTGCCGGCCGCGAGCAACGTCGCGAGCTGCACGAAGACCTGGCCTGCGATCAGCGGATTCCAGATATAGCCACCGCGGATCACGCCGCTTTTGACATATTTGATCCCCTGGCCGGGCGAGAAGCCGCCGACGAGCACGATGGACTTCGCCTTGCCGCGATCGTCCAGTACCTTCGCGGCACCGATCGGTCCTTGCGACCCGAAGGTCAGGATGCCCTTCAGATCTGGATGGGCGCGTAGCTGATCCTGCGTCGTCTTGATCGAGTCATCGAGGCTTTCGGCAACGCCGAAGCGGTCGCCGAGCATCTCCATTTTCGGATATTTCTTCTTCTGGTAGGCAATCGCCGCGTCGGCCCAGGCATTGTGCAGCGGCACGGTCAGGGAGCCGACATAGACAATGTACTTGCCTTCCTCCTTCATCTCCTTGGCGAGCAGATCCATATGCTGTTCGCCATAGGCTTCGACGGTGGTCAGCTCGAAGTCCCAGTCATTGTTCTTCTGGTTTGGACTTTCATGCGAGATCACCTTGATGCCGGCGGCCTTGGCCTTGCCGAGCACCGGCTCCAGGGCGGCCGCGTCGTTCGGCACCACGCCGATGACGTCCACCTTGCGGGCGATCAGATCCTCAATGGCGCGGACCTGCTGGGCGGCGTCGGCCTGCGTCGGGCCGATCATCCATGCATTCGCCTTGAGGGCCTGGGATTCCTTCTTGATGCCCATCTCCATGGCGTTGAACCAGGGGATGCCGCCAATCTTCACCACAATTCCGGCCTGAACCTGCTTCGCCTGCGCCAGCGTCAGGTTCGGCAAGCCGAAGACCCCTGCCACGGCTCCGCCGGTCAGCGTGCCGAGTAGACTGCGTCTTGTAATTTTCATGATGTTCTCCTCCTCCGTTTTATTTCAAGCAGCCGTGCTCGACCGCCCTCCTTCTCGCAGCGTCGAGCCGCGAACCTCCACCGAGCACGCCAGACGCAAAGTCCTGACGGGATCGGCATTCCCTCCCATTCGACGGGAGAGCTGCTGCCAGGCGGCCGTTGCCATTTCCTCAATTGGCTGACGGACGGTGGTAATTGCGGGTCGAACGAGGCGCATCCATTCGGCCTCGTCGAAACAGGCGAATGCGAGATCGCCGGGCGCGGAAAGACCGAGATCGGTCATCGTCTGATAGGCGATCAGCCCGGTGATATGATCGAGCGCGAAAAGCGCTTCCGGCCGCCGCTGCGTCAGCGTCTCGTGCAGCCGCCGGCGAATGCCTTTCGCCTCAAGCCCAACTTCGACCATGGAGAGCGTCATGTCTCCGGCGGCCGAGGCGGCACCCTCCCAGCGTTCGCGAATATTGCTGATCGACAGCATGCTGCCGGCAACCGTGCAGGACCGATAGCCTTGCTCCGAGAGATGGGCGCTGATCGCGGCGGCCGATTGTGCATTGTTGACGGCGATCAGGTCAAAATCCGGCTCGTCCGGCAAGCGGTCCACGACGACGATCGGCATATGCATGGACGGGGGCGTCCGATCGCTGAGCGCGCCGTCGCAGGGAATGACGATCAGGCCGGCAGGCCGCCAGGACCGGATGGCGTGCAGGCGCTCCTTCTCCTGCTCCACATCGTTTGCGGCGCTGACGACCAGCAGGTCGAAGCCATCCTCTCTGGCGAGGGTTTCGAGGGTGGAAACGAAGGTGCCGAACATCGGATTGGAAAGATCGGGAACGACGACTCCGGCAAGTGAATGTTTGCCGGAGCGCAGCCGGGAGGCGTTGCTGTCGGTGACATAACCGAGTTCGGCCACCACGCTGCGCACGCGTTCAATGAGCTCGGGCGCCACGCTAGGCTTTGCATTCAAGACGTTCGAAACCGTGGCGGGAGAGACCCCCGCGCGTTCGGCAACTGTCTTGATCGAAACTGGTGGTCTGCGCTTCAACGTGCTTTCCCGGCGATGCCGAGCCTCCCGTAAAACGTTTTATGAAAAGCTAGACTTTCCGTTCGAGCGTGTCAATATTGCTCCGGTTAGCACTTTTTGGGGTGGCTGATCGTGCGGCGCGAAACCTGAAACGCCGCCGGAGATGGAGGAGGAGACATTCAATGAACAAGCTCGGTGTGCATGCATTTGTCTGGGAAAAGGGCTGGAGCAGGGAAGAGAGCAGCCGGGCGATCGCCCGATCGGCCGCGACCGGATACGACCTGATCGAAGTCTCGGCGATGGATATGAACGAGATCGATCCCGCCCATACGCGGGCAGAGCTCGACAGATATGGATTGGGATGCACATTCTCGTTCGGGATGGGCGCGGAGGAGGATATTTCGAGCAGCGATCCCGATAAGATGAAGCGGGGCGAAGCCAAGCTGGAGCGTGCGGTGGCGCTTGCCCGGGATCTCGGCGCGACCCACATTGCCGGCATTCTCTATTCCGCGTTCCAGAAATATGCCGTGCCGCCAACCGCCGACGGTATCAGCCATTCCGTCGATATCCTTCGCCGCGTCGCTGAAAAGGCGGCGGCCAGCAACGTCATCATGGGGCTGGAAGTGGTCAATCGTTACGAGACCAATGTCCTCAACACGGCCGCCCAAGGCGTCGAAATGTGCAAGCGGATCGGCGCGCCGAACGTCAAGGTTCATCTCGATGTCTATCACATGAACATCGAGGAATCGGATATCTCGCAGGCGATCATCGAGACGGGCGATTACCTCGGCTATTTCCACACCGGCGATTCCCATCGCGGCTATATGGGCTCGGGCTCGATCGATCTGGCGAGCGTATTCCGCGCACTGGTGAAGGCACACTACAAGGGGCCGATTACCTTTGAATCCTTCTCGTCACGGGTGGTCGGCCAGCCGCTCGAGGGGATCCTCGGCATCTGGCGCAACCTTTGGGAAGATAGCGAGGATCTGGCGGCTCATGCCCTCATGTATACCAAGGCGCAACTGAAGTCGGCGCAGGAGGCGCAAAACCAGAAGGCACGAAGCCGCTTGCCGGCATAGGCCGAGGCAAGCGACCTTTTCGTTTATCCCGAGGCCGCGTGCGGATCGCGCGGCCCCTTATGCTTAGCCATGGCGATAGGCCCATTCGGATAGCGCGCTCATGCCCAATCGTTGCATGAGTTCGTAGGCAACCCGGCGGTTGATGGGGTTGTGCAGCCGAATGACCTTGGCGCCGAGAAAATCCATCTCGGCCTGCTCGAACGGCTTGAGATGCGAGGCGTCCCTGACCGCCGTCTGATAGAGATCATGAAACTCCCGGCGGCAGACATAGGTTTTGTATTTCGTCATGCAGAAGGCCGCGAATGTATCGCTGTTCCTGCGCAGAAAATCCGAGACGCCGATGGTCACTTCAGGCCAAGCAGGGTTGAAGGTGTCGTCGAAAGCGATGATGCCGTGATCGGCCAGGACGTTTTTCGCCAACCGGCTATCGGCGACCACATGATGGAGCAGATGGCCACCGTCGATGCTGAAGAAGCGAACCTGGCCGACCTTGTCCGTGATTGCCTCTGGGTCGAGCCTGGTGCTGTCGCCGGATATGACGAGTTCCTCGTCAACGGGGATGCCCAGCGATTTGCCATTGTCGAGGAAGCGCTGATACTGCGCGTCATCCTCTTCGATATCGAACAGGTCGATGGCCAGCACGTTGCTGTCTGGCGCGCTGAGCTTTCTCAGTAGAAAATAGGAGCGGCCATAATAGACGCCGATTTCGGCAAGGCCGCCGGACAGGTTCTCTTCCCTCTGTTTCTCTATCAGCGACAGGAAGACCAGGGCGTCTGGCGGATCTATGTAGCCATCGATTTTCTGTAGATCGTGAAACACAAATTTCCGAACATTCGACTTCAATATCCAAACCTCACTGATTGTCGTCATGCATCGCGCAGATCGCCGCGCGCCTTTCGGCCCGCGTACAGATCGGACGGGAAATGCAGATCTCTTTTCCAAAGCATTTCTGAAATGCCGTCCGGCGCCTCCGGTTGGTTGCAAACCTCCCGAAACTGGGGCGTGCATGTACGAATGCGAGTGCAGTCAGGGTAGAAATTCGCTTTTCTGTCGCGTTGCGTATCGCGATTGCGCAGGTTGGACATTGTCGTCGGAGGTTTGCGCGCGGCGCCAAGGGTACGGTTCGGATATGAACGCGGTCGCGGTTATGTGCTTGGCCCAAGGCACTATTAGTGCATCCCCGGGGTGAGGGGATGCGCTATGAGTGAGGTTTTACGTGGTTGTTTCGCGATGCAGGCCGGCTACATGCGAAGGTGCCTTCAGGATGGACTATGCTGTCAGCGCTCACATTTGTCCGATGCCGCTCAAGCCTATCACCGCGCCAGCGGCGAGCACGATCAACGGATGAATGCGGGTCGTGGTCGTTGCCAAGGCCGCGATAACGACGATGAGCGCCAGTATCCATTCCTGGGCCGATGCCTCGGTTATGACCGACGCGCTGGCGGTAACGAGACCCGCCGTCATCGGCACGAGCCCAGCCTGCGCAATACGGCGCCAGGGGCGATCCTTGAAGCGTTCCCAGACATGCAGGGCAATGCCGGTCAGAAGCGAGGACGGTCCGAACTTGGCCAGCGATGTCACCAGTACGCCGGCGCCGCCCGCAACGTGCCAGCCGATGAGCGGCACGATCATCATGTTCGGACCGGGAGCGGCTTGCGCAAGGGCGAACATGGCGCCGAATTGTTGGGCCGACATCCACTGATGAATATCGACCACCTGCCGCTGCATCTCCGGCAGGATTGTGTTGCCGCCGCCGAAGGCCAGCAGAGAGAGCTGTGTGAAGATCACGGTCAGAGCAAGAAGCGTCGCCATCATGATTGCAGCCTCCAGGTCAGCAGGATGCTGAGCGGTGCAAGCACCAGCATGGTTGGGAACAGGGGTAGCCGCAGGACTGCGATGGCCAGGAAACAGAGGGCGGCAATGGCGATGGCAACGGGTTTGCGGCGCAAGGGCAGCACGATCTTGATTGCCATGGACACCAGGAGGCCAGCAGCGGCGGCCGCCAACCCGGCAAACAGATGCCGGACGTGCGGATCATCGTAGAAGCGATCATATAGCATGCCTAGCGCAATCACGATGATGGTCGGTGCGGCGATGAGCCCGAGAAGTGCGGCGAATGCGCCGACAACACCGCGAAATTTAAGGCCGATGGCGACGGACATGTTGATGATGTTGCCGCCCGGCAGGAACTGACACAGGCCGAGAAGATCGGTGAATTCCTCGCCGCCGAGCCAGCGGCGTTCCTCGACCACCATTCGCCGCGCCAGGGGCAGCACACCGCCAAAACCGATCAGGCCGAGGAACAGGAAGCCGGTGAACAGTTCGGTCGATGTCGGCGTGTCACGCTCGACGATGTCAGGGGGAGCAGAAATTGCCATAATCTATCCTGTCATTTCGTCTTTGAATTTTTCCGGCAGACTAAGCTTTGTGCGAGCAAACGTCCAATATATGGATAATGACGTATCCATATGTTATACATATGGATATGATCGAGCTTCGCCATCTTCGCTATGCTGTCGCCGTTGCCGACGCCGGGCATATCACCCGCGCCGCCGAGCAGCTGGGCATCCAACAGCCGCCGCTTAGTCAGCAGATCCGTGCACTGGAAACCATGATCGGCACGCCACTATTCCACCGCCTGCCGCGCGGGATGGCGCTGACGGCCGCCGGACAAACCTTGGTGGAAAGGGCGCGCATCATTCTCGCCGATGTGGATCTTGCGGTTGAGGCTACGCAACGCTCCGCGCGTGGCGAGCAGGGCAATCTTGCCGTCGGCTTTACCAGTTCGGCTGCATTTCATCCGCTGGTGTCCTCGCTGGTCCGCTCGCTCAAGCAATCGGCGCCGGATGTGTCGCTTGCTCTCGAGGAAGCGAGTACGGGAGATCTTATCGAGGCTTTGCGGGCGGAGCGGCTTGACGTCGCCTTCGTCCGTTCGCCGGTCGACGCTTCGGCGGGACTGGTGATTGAGCCCATTCTTGACGAGGAAATGCTGGTGGCGCTGCCGGATCAGCATCCTTTGGCGACGGGGGCAACCTCACGCCGTCGGCATGGCGTATCCTCGCGGCGCATTCCGCTTCTTGATCTGGCAAACGAGACTTTCATTCTCTACCGTCGTCCGTCGGGTCCCGGACTATATGACAGCATCATCGCCGCATGCCGCGCGGCTGGTTTCAGTCCACGGATCGGGCAGGAGGCGCCGCGCTTATTGTCGACGCTGAGCCTCGTCGCCGCCAGCCTCGGGATTTCGATCATCCCGGAATCCATGGCGCGTCTGGAAGCGAACGGCATCGTTTATTTTCGGATCGAGAAAGCGGCGGGTCTGGTTGCGCCGCTGCATCTCGCTTATCGAGACGAAGTGCCGTCCGGGGTCGTCAGGCGCTTTATCGAAAGCGTGCGGCAGAATCGGTAGTGCCGATGCGATCGATCAGTCGCATGGAATTGCGGATCGGCGCCCATCGGGGAAGCGGTCTAATTCAGCGACCGGCGACTTCGGTGCCTTGGTCGGTGTAGGTGCCTTCACCAAGCCGAGCCTTCAGTCGGTTTTCCTGGCGGCGCTTGGTATAGGCCGTGCTGCGCGCAGCGGTCTCCTGCACCAGGGGGTCATTGCGCATGTCGACGGCGGCGATGGCTTCGTCGCTATAGGGGAAGAGATCCTGACGGCCCCAGGCGCGCCAGGCTTTGGCGACGCTGAGACGCAGCCGGATATAGGTATAGGCATAGGCGGTAACGGTGCGCGCAAAGCGCCAGCCATAGCGGGCGTAGAAGGAAACCGGATTTTCGAGCGGCATGCCATAGCGCCGCTCGTGGCGATCGATGATGCGGCCGAGCCCGAATTCGGCGAAAGCAACGCCCTCGCGCCGTGGTCCCTCGCGATAGGCAATCAGATTGTAAAGCGTCGTCAGCCGCATGCCGTTCTTGAGCTGTACCCGGCGCTTGAACACCCGCTCCATATGCTCGAAGTCGTAATAGCGCGCGCTGGCCTCGTGGAAAACGGCGTCGAGCTCGGCGTCGCTCATACGCGGATGATGGGTGACGCGATGATTGAGATCATATTTGTTGAAGTCGGGGTCCATCCATACGCCCGCATCCTTCATCTTCTTGTGATCCTCGCTGCCGGGCAGCGGGGTCAGGATATTGAAATAGAGGACGTCGATTGCCAGTTCCCGCTTGATCAGATCGACATCGCGCAGGATGGATTCCCTGGTATCGGCCGGGAAGCCGATGATGTAGCCACAGCTGACGACCACCGGATGCCGCTTCCAGTCCAGCACCATTTCGCGATATTCCTCGATGCGGTTCTGGCGTTTCTTGGCTGCCTCCAGATTGTCGGGATTGATGTTTTCCAGCCCGATGAAGATCAGCCTCACCCCGGCCTTTACCACCTTGTCGATAAACCCAGGAATGCGGTGCGCCATGGTGTCGACCTGTATCAGCAGCCGAACCTCCAGCCCCTCCCGCTCACGCAGCTCGATCAGCCGGTCGCAATAGGCTTCCCAGTTGCGGTTGCGGGCAAAATTGTCATCGGTCACGAAGAATTTGGTGACGCCGGCTGCGGCATTCAGGCGGACAATCTTCTCGAGTTCGTCTGCCGTGCGGAAACGGCTATGACGCCCCTGCACATTGATGATGGTGCAGAAGGAACATTCGAACGGACAGCCGCGGCCGAGATCGAAGCTCGACCAATGCGTGAAAGAGCGCCGCACGATTGGCCCCGGTAGAAGCGGTACCGGTGAACCCGGCAGGACCGGTTCTTTCTTGAGGTGGTTATAGAGCGGCTTCAGCGTACCGGCCAAGGCGTCTTGCAGCACGGCATCCAGGCGGTCGGGCTCGGCCTCGCCGGCGAATTGGCTGACGCCCAGTTCCCGCGCCAGCGCCAACTCTTCGGCATCTTCGCCGAGCATGGCGACGCAGCCGGACACATGGAAGCCGCCGATGCAGACCGGCACACCCGCCTGGCGCAACGGCCGCGCGATATCCATCGCTCGAGGATATTGGTTGGTCTGTACGCCGACGAGCATGACGATGGCCCGTGTTCCCTCAGTGCTATGGCTCTTGAGGATGGCTGGAATGTCGACGCGTGTATTTGTTTCGTCGATTGCATGGACGCGAACATCGACACCCGCACCGAACACGCCGCGCGACGCGGCATCTTCGACCAGGGCCCAAACGCAGGCGAGTGAATTGGAGGGAATGGCGGAGCGGATCCAGCGGATCGGATAACCGTTGTCATCATAGCGCGTGGCCTTGATGAGCCATATGTCGACGCGGCTTATTGGTACTGTTGGAGAAAGACTGTCATTCGCCGACTCGATGAGTGGATGCCCCCGCATGCGATGCCCCCAAAATACAGCTACTTCTAATTTAGCTTTATTTACTCCCATTGCTACGTCAAGGGGATATTAGGAGATCTTGATGTGATGGGCGCTAAAGTGACGCAAATAAGGAGAGCATCGGCCAATGTGCGGCGCCGGAGGCGCGTTAAGGCTTGGCTGACCTGGGGGCTTACCGCGAGATGACGGCGGACCGGCGGGCATTCTTCGGTGGGCGGCATTCGGTCGTAACTGGAGCGCGGGGTAGCCCCGTGCTCCAAGGGCAATGGCTCGGCGGCGCGAGCGGAAGCCGGTCTGCTTGTTTGACGTTATGCCTGTCTCGCCTTGCGATTGGCATAGCGACGATCGCGTTCAGCCTTCCGTGCGGCTTCTTCCTCAATCTCGCGAGCGATGCGGTCTTTCTCCGCCGTCTCGCGGGCTTCGATTTCGGCTTTGGCGGCGGCTTCAGCGGCAGCCTGACGTTCTACGGCCTCCGCCTGCATGCGCTCGCGTTCCTCGAGCTTTGCTCGCTGTTGCTCGGCATGTCGCTTTTCTCTTGCGGCGGCAACGGCCCGGCGCTCCGCCTGCTTGGCGAGTTTAGCGGGATCGTTGCTGTCTTTTGCAGCGCGAAAGGCGTTCAGAAGAGCGGCTTTCGCTTCCTTGGCCGCGCCGCGGCGATCGGAAAGTTCGTTGTTTCTGGCGTTTTTCAATGCTCGGTCCTGGTTGTTGATCTTCCAAGCCGAAGCTCAGATTTTTCCTGTGCGTTTTGCGGCAAGGGCAGTGGCCACTTTCAGCCGCATCTCGGATTCCTTTGCCTCGCGGGCTTCCCGTAGCCGCAAGGTCTTTTCCTGCCGTGCACGGACAAGGGAGTCAAGTTCGTCGACCGCGCTGTTGCGAGCAAAGAACTGCGACTGCGCATCACCGAACGCAATTTCTGCCTGCTGGCGAGATTTACTGTGCTTTTCTGTCATGGTGCGTCCTGGATTTGATGGCCGCTAAACGGGCGTCAATAAAAAAAAGGCCAGGCAATTTGCCTGACCTCGCTGGTATCATGCTCTCAACAGTGCCGGTACATCCGCGGTCAAAGGAAAGCAGATCTCAATTCAAGCAGCCTGAAGGTTGCAAGCGGACAGTTTGCCCGACTTGTTGTCGCGCTCAAGTTCGTAGGCGATCTTCTGGCCTTCGACGATTTCGCGCATTCCGGCGCGCTCGACGGCAGAGATGTGAACGAACGCGTCAGCGCCGCCATCGTCAGGCTGAATGAAGCCGAAGCCCTTTGTGGAATTAAACCATTTAACTGTGCCAGTGGTCATGATGAACCCTTTCATAGCAATATTAAAGAACCACGGCGCCAATGCGTCGCGGATGATGATAACGATTTTTGAAAGGAAGGTTCGTTCAGGGCGCGGTGCTAAACGCGCGGTAACCAAAGCTCAGCAAGCAAATATCGACTTCCAGACCCTAGTCGTTCTCATTATGTTTGTCAACTTTTAGTTTTTTGTCGCGCTTGACTGCTTTGTATGGTTGTATTTTCTGGTCCTGCAATTGGGCTGGGATCGATGGCGGTCTGCCTTGATCCTGCCGACGCTCCCGTCGCTAAGGCATGGCGGTATCATATCGTATAAGAGTGACGCCGTCTGTATTGCGGATATTGCACCCCCCAATATCGTGCACTGGCTGGAACTGCGGAGGATGTGGGAACGAACCGTTTGCCCATGGAGAGATGATTTTCATGAGAAATACAATTCTCCACTTCAAATTTTCCCATGCGTGCATGTTGTTTTGCGCAATCGCCCCTTCCAATGGTTTCGCGGAGGATCTGCAGAACTCTGGCAGGCTATCAGGCGCGGCCGAGATTCAACGTGTTGTTTCATCGCCCACTGGAACAGTGAACGCGCTGGATTATGGCCTGGTGAGTGACCCCTCTTGCGCGATTGACGCAACGAAATCGCTGTACGCAGCTGTCGCGGCAGCCGCTGGCCGAAAACTCATTTTACCTTTGGGAACCTTTTGCCTGAACACGGCAACAAGTACTTTGAAAATTGCCTCCACCATGGAAATCCAGGGACAAGGTGCAGGAACCATCATTCAGTGGAATGCGCCTAGCGGCTCCCCGGCTGCACCCGTTATTGATGTGCTCGCTTCAGCACCCGGTACCGTCATTGACAATCTAAGCATAGACGCATTGCCGAAGGGAGCGTCCTATACGACGCCAACATACTTCGGCAGCAACCCCTGGGGCGGCGTTGCATTCGTGATCCAGGCCGATCGGTTTCACGGAACGAATCTGCGGGTGAGCGAAGGATATAATAATTGCATTGGCATCGGCGCCATGAAGGGAAGCGCGGGTGTCTGGGCAAGACCTTCCTTTGTAATTCTGGATAATATCCATACCTCGAATTGCGGCTCCGGCAATGAAACCAGTGGTCCTATCCTGGGACACAATGGCGCGGGAATAGACAATGGCGGCGGCAGCGGCGCGATTATCTCCAACGCAATCGATGTTCAATCCTATGTCGGCTTCATCAATGACATCGGCGGAGGAGCGTACGGGACCTGGAGCAATATCTCCTCATACGGTGCCAAAATCGATCGCAAAAACAGTCATCTGGACCAATCCGGAATTGGCTTTGCCACCTATTCCCCAAATTCGGTTTACACCAATATCGCAGTCTACAATCCTGAAAACTATGGGATATGGAGCGATTTCTACGCCTATGATTCCGTATGGTCGAATGTCCTGGTCAAGAATCCCAAAAAGTATTGTGTGAACTTCAAGGGGCCGGCGACATTCAATAATCTGCAATGCACGGACCCCAGTGCTGCCGGATTGGCGGCATATCCCGCCCTGCTCATCGATACCTCGGGAGCACCCTGGGTCCAAAATCTGACTATAAACAACTTCAGCCTGTCGGGGAAAAGTCAAAGCGTTGCCATTCAAGCAACGAGCAGAACCACCAAGAACAACATGATGGGCCTGATCACGGCTGGTCCGTTGAGCGGCGTTAACGCCGCATACAGCATCGACAGCACGATTACCGGCTTGCAGATCATCAGCAAAGGCGCGCATGGCGTTGGATATGGCAACCCCTTTGCCGCTTACCCTTGGGATTTCACTGGAACGTTGAGAGCCCAGGCATCCGCCGCAAATACCTCCTGGAAAACCTGTGCCTATGGGAGCAACGCCTGCACCAACAGCGGCAATGTCTATATCGCAGACTTTGCTTCTCCGGAAAAACGCCTCGGCATGGGGTATGATCCGGTCAATGATCTTTTTGTTTTTCAGAGCATGCAGGCGGGTGCCTCAGCTAAGCCGCTGGCGCTTAATCCGTCTGGCGGCAGCGTCCAGATCGGGCAGCAATCATTGCCCACCAATGCCTCTGCCGGGTTCCCCTATATACCTGCGACAGCCGGTGCTCCCACAGGCGTGCCGACGCCAGTAAACGGCATGGTGCCCATGCAATACGATACGACTAATCATAAATTCTGGATATATGACGGTGGCTGGAAGAGCATCAACGTCAATTGACCTGCGTATTTGACCGTGAGTGCATGCTGAACCGGTTTGGAATTGATTTTCTATCCGGTTCAGGATTCGTGTTACGAAGATAACGCGCTAAGGCTTGGCGTGCTTCCTCGGGCTCCGTGACCTCATGGAGCCCATCGGCTGCGATTTGGTATCGCTATGAGTGGTGCCGGCCGTCTGTCTGGAGAAGTAGCTTTCGGCTTTCTGAGAGAGGTGGCCGGTGTCTGGGAGTTGCTCGCACCGGCACTCTTGCCCCGCTTGCTCGGCGGGCGGCGGGGGAGGGCGGTGCTGGTGCTCGGCTTGGTTGGTTTGCTCATTCCCAGATAGCGGGCGATGGCGTCGAAACCCGGCTGAACCGCACGCTTCACTTCGGTCGTGAGTTCGCTCTCCATGTCGCAGGCAAGGGCGATCGCCTGCCAATCGATCTTGCCGGCTCTTGTGGGGGGATTCAGTCGAAACTGAACGAGACCAACCATGTAAGCCCGGACGTTTTCGAAGGTCCGCTGTTGCAATAATGGCGCCAGCCGCAACGTACAGAAGTCGGAGATCTTGCGCTGGAAGATCTCCGGGGTGGAGGATTGATAGTGGGGGGCCATTCATGAATTCCTTGCATGCGACGCGGCGTGAACGCCGGGGTGTGGGCTGCTAAGGCAAGCGGGTTAACGAAACATAAATATTCAGCTTCTGATAAGAAAAAGAGCGACTTAACTTCTTGAGGTCAAATAGGGAAGACCCTCTTGTGTCGGTCTGAGGCACCGAAAACGTTATCGCCGACCATGTTGTGCGAATGGGTGCGCTCTATGGCATTTTCGGCACAGGCGACGTCGTCCTGTCACAATTTCCATGATAGCAGGCTCGCGCGTCGAACGAATGCGGAGCCGGACCAAAATGACGAACAATAGTTCCACAACACCTGATCGCCGCGGCCTCCACATTGAATGGGATGGCCATCGCTGTCTCCTCAAATGGCATCGCGGGCGGCGCTTTGCTGGCGACATCGCATTCACGCAAGCACGGATCGTCGAGGGAATGACGATCGGCGCCAGCGTGGAGATCGATCTGCAGCGTTATGGCGGCGATGGTTTCGTTGTGCTGCATGACGAGGATCTGCATCCGGCGACCACCGGTAAGGGCGCGCTTATCTCCGCCGCGCGCGAGGATTTCGCCCATCTGCGTCTTCGCGATAGCGATGGAAACCAGACGGCTCACCCGATTCTGCTGATTGAAGACCTGGCGGTGCTCATCCGTGACGCCGGCTATTCGCCGGATGCGGTGCTGCAACTGGATCTGAAGGCGCCGTCCTCCAGCATAGGCGAAGCTGATATTACCGCCTTTGCGAAGGCGATTGCTCCGGTCGCAAGGTCCGTCATTCTGTCCGCTGGCGATGCCGAAGCGGTTGAGCGACTGTCGCAAGCCGTCCCCGCTATGCCGATCGGCTACGATCCTTGCCACAATGGCGCGCGCGAACGGCTGCGTGAAAGCCGGGATTTCGCAGGGTTTGTTGCCGGCGCCATCGGCGCGTCTCCGCGCGCGCGAATGATATATCTCGCCCACGAGCTGATATTGTTCGCCGATGCCGAAGGGTTTGACCTGATCGGGGCATTCCATGCCCATGGGTTGGAGGTCGACGCCTACACTATTCGCGCGGCAACATATGAAATATTGCCGAAAGTGATGCGTCTGCTTGCGCTTCGAGTGGACCAGATCACCACCGACGATCCGGTCGGGCTGGAAGCGCTTGTGGTAGGGGAAAGCTCAGGTAAATAAACCTCGACCGTTTTGGACGAGGCCGAAATGGCACGTCCCGCCCACCCGAAATCGGGTGGACGGGAACAGTGATGGCGGCGCGACAGGTGCTTATGCCGCGGCAGAGGGCATGGCCTCGCTTTGGTTTGCAGGCACTGCGTCTTGCGCGGCATGAACCGCTTGAGCAGGCGTGCCGGCCCAGGACGTGCCTGCTGGAATGGTCTCGCCTTTCATCACGAAGGTCAGGAGGCCGATCTCGGCGAAATCTCCGACGCTGGCATCATGCAGCACGGTGCTGCCGGAGCCGATGGTCACTCCAGCGCCGATCTTGATCCGGCCCACCTTCATGATGCGGTCTTCATAGAGATGGGTCTGGGGGCAGGAGCCCATATTGAGAACGGCGTGGTCGCCAATCTCCGTGCAGTCGAACTCGCAAATATCGGTCGTATTGATCCATGTGCCGCGACCGATCTTGGTGCCGAAGGGACGGAGCAGCCACGGCAGGAAAGGCGTGCCGCGCAGATAGTCCAGCAGCGCCTTGCTGGCGAGCCCGCCATAGAAGACGGCGACTGCCTCGGTACGCATCGCCCACCAGGACCACATCGGCTTGTTCATGGGCTTGTAGGTGCCGATCAAGGTCCATTTGAACGCGACCGCCACCAGATACAGGATGCCGGACGTCGCCAATCCCGTTGCCATCAGCATCCAGAATAACCGGCCCCAAGCTCCGTCATCGATGGCATTCGCCAGGAGATTGGCGGTTGCCATCGCCATCACGATGAGGATAGCCGTCGGCAGCGAGGTGTGCATGGCTTCGAACGCCACGCGCACGAGGCGCATGCGCAACGGTGGCGCATAGGTGCTGGCCGCTGCTGCCTGCAGCTTCTGGCGGGTTGGCAACTGGAAGGCCGGGCTGCCGCACCAGGTTTCCCCAGCCTTGACATGCAGGCTATCGGGCAAACGCGTCTTGATACCCACCAGCGCGTCGTCCTCGATTACTGCACCCTGCGAGATGACGGAGGAATTGCCGAAGAAGCAGCGGTCGCCGGTCTTGAGGCGCTCCAGGATCATCCAGCCGTTCCGGATCTCCTCGTCGCCGAAAACGGTTTCGTCGCCGATGAAATTGTCACGGCCCATCTCGATGAGGTCGTAGCGACCGGCGAAACTTGCCGAGATTTCCGTGCCCTTGCCGATCTTGGCACCCATCAGGCGATACCAGTTGCGCATGAAGACGGTGGCATAGAGCGAGTTGAGCGTTTCGAGCATCGCCTCCGTGGTCAAGCCGACGACCCATTTGCGGAAATAGAGATTGCCGAAGATGGAGTAGCGGCCGGGCACGACATGGGGCAGCAGCGCCCAGCGCAGCACGACGACGACGGCCATCGACACGACGATCAGCACAAGGGCCGCAGGCCAGGCAAGCGTGGTCACCATCCACCAGGAAAGGGGCTCGTCGGTGCCGGGCGACAACATCTGCTGCACGGCGGAGAACAGGAAGAAAGCGGGAAAGATCGGCAGCAGCCCGATGACCAGGCTCAGATTGTAGGCAGCGAAATAGCTGGCGAACTGAAACGCGCGCGCCACGCCCCCAAGTTCGGGATGGGCGGGATCGGAGGAGGGCTCCACTTTTGACGTCTGGCGCGCCGGCGAACCGCCCCAACGCGTATGGGCTTTGACATGCATGCCAGCCGCTATCGCCGTCAGATCGCCGATTTCAGCGCCATCGCCAATCTTGACGTTGTGGCCGATCACGCAGCCATTGCCGATCTGCACGCCTTCGCCGATGTCGATGGTGCCGACATGGATCTGGTTGCCAATGACTTCGACATTTGCAAGCTTGAGCTTGACGCCGAGGCTCGACTTGGCGCCAATCCGCACCAGATCGATTGCACCCTCTTCGAATTCATCGATCATTACGTCGCGGCCGACATCGGCGCCAAGGGCGCGCATATAGACGCGTATCAGCGGAGAGCCCTTGAGGAATTTGGGCGCGGTCAGCTGGACGATGCGCTGCATCAGCCAGATGCGGAAATAATAGCTGCCCCATAAGGGATAAACGCCGGGACGGGTGCGGCCGATGATGAGCCATTTGAGGCCGACGACCATCAGCTTCTCGCCAAGGTTCAGGCCGACATAGATGGCGCCGAGAATGAGCATCTCGTTCCACATCGGAACGCCATCCTGAATGAGCAGGATGGATGCCAGTAACAGGCCGATCCATTGCAGCGTCGCAAGCGCGATGATGAAGGGCAGCACGACGGCCTGAGCCAGACCGCAGAGGAAGCGCCGGCGCCAGGGAACCGGCGTGAAATCGACGCGATCCGGTTCGGAAGAGTGATCGATGCCCGCTTCCAGGATCGCTGCGATGCCTCTGAGGGTACGGCCGGCATAAACGTCGCGCAGGGCGATGCCGGCGAGCGGCTTGATCTTGCGGACCTCGGACACAAACCGGGCGGCCAGCATGGAGTGGCCGCCGAGCTCGGTGAAGAAATCGGCTTCGAAATTGACCACGCGGACGCGCAGCACTTCGATCGCTGCTTTCAGGAGCTGCGCTTCGGCCCAGCTGCGGGGCGGTTCCTGTGTTTGGGTCGTCTGATCGTTCGCCAGCGGTATGGCGGCAAGCGTTTTCCTGTCGATCTTGCCGGAAGCCAGCCGTGGCAGCGAGACATGGCTATGCCAGGCGCCAGGAACCATATAGGGGGGCAGCTTGGTGGCCAGGGCCGCACGCGCCCTTTCGCGGTCGAAAGCGTTGCCCGACGCCACGACATGGGCGACCAGCATGTCTTCGCCGTCGGGTGTCCGGTGCACCACCACCGAGGCCGTCTTCACCTCCGGGAGTTCGCCGATGACGGTTTCGATTTCGCCGAGTTCGATACGATATCCACGTATCTTCACCTGATCGTCGATGCGCCCGAGGAAGTGAAGCTGGCCTTCCTCGTCCATCAGCACCGCGTCGCCGCTGCGATAGAGCACCGGGCCGCCGTGAGGGGCAAAGGGGTTCGCGACGAACTTGGAGGCGGTGAGCTGCGGCAGGTTCCGGTATCCGGCCGCAACGCCCGGCCCACCTATGAGCAGTTCGCCCGTATCGCCGCGCGGAACGAGCTCCAGGTTTTCGTCGACGACATACGCTGTCGTGTTAGCGATCGGGCAGCCGATCGTGATGGGTCGTGACGGGTCGAGTTCGGCGTAGGTCGCAACGACCGTTGTCTCGGTCGGACCGTAGGTGTTGATCAGGCGACGGCCGGGCCGCGAAAACCGGCTGACGATCGTGGGCGGACATGCCTCGCCGCCGACGATGATGACACGCAGACTTTCGACATCGCGCTCCAGCATGGTGAGCAGCGTCGGCACTGTGTCGATGACCGTGATTTTTTCTGCTTCGAGCACGTCGGCGAGCCGATCCAGTTCGGCTATGACAGCCGCGGTCGCCACCTTGAGGGTCGCACCGACCAGATAGGGTACGAATATCTCCTCGAGCGAGAGATCGAAGGCGACCGAGGCCTGTTGAAGGACGATGTCCGATCCGTTGATCCCGAGGATATCGTTGCCTGCCCTCAAATAATGGCAGATGTTTCGATGCGAGATGACGATCCCTTTTGGCTTGCCGGTGGAGCCGGATGTGTAGATCGCGTAAGCGGGATCGTTGTGGGTTGCGGCGCGCGGTACGATGTCCGCGTTATCATCGGCGAGCAGTACATCAAGGAGAAGGGTCTCGCCGTCGAAAGCCGGCACGAACTCCGCCAGGCCGTCATGGGTCAGCAGCCATCTGGCGCCGCAATTGGCAAGGCTCGTCGCCACACGATCCGCGGGTGCGGCGGCATCGAATGGGATATAGCCAGCGCCTGCCTTGAGGATCGTGAGAAGCGCGACGTGAAGCTCGAGGGAGCGTTGGAACCACAGGCCGACGAAATCACCCGGGCCGATGCCGCGTAGGCGGAGGGCGCGGGCGGCTCGATCCGACAGCCGGTCGAGTTCGGCATAGGTCATCGTTTGATCGGTTCCGATCAAAGAAAGTGCCGTTCTGTCCGGAGTGCGGGCAACTGTGGCCTTGAATATGTCCACCAGTGTCTCGTCGCGAATGAACTCAGGTCGAATATTGCCGGAGAATACGGACAGGCTGGCATTTGAGGTAATCGACGACATCTGGATAGTCATGTAACTTCTGCGACACTTGTGTTGACACGATCGGGACTCGATCAATTGATGCTTATATACCTTTCAATTTGCAGCTCTCTTACTGGCGCTGTCAGCGAACTGTAAGGTTGGCACAGCTATGCTAAGGCAGCCGCGGGCCTTGCCTGCGTGGCAGTGTCGAAAGAAGGATGAATGGCGTTGTGCATCTATGGGCAAAGAGCCGGCTGGCCCCGCTGGCTGGCTGTTCTTTTGGCGGTGACTTTGCTGTGCTTCGAAAGCGTGAATGCCTCGGCCAATCCGCACAACAATGCCTCGGTTGAAGCGGCGGAGGCTCTGCGGCCGCTGCGCGACATATACGCCGTCGTCGCACGAGAAATGCCGGGCCGGGTGCTGCGCATCAAACGGATACGCCGCGCGGGGCATCAGGCTTATGCGGTGCGCGTGCTGAGAGCCGATGGAAAGCGCGGCGACATCGTGCTGGACGGCTCAACGCTTGCCGTGATCGAGAGACACTGACGATGCGTATCCTGATCGCGGAGGATGAGCCCACTATCGTATCCGACATGCGCCGCTGCCTGGAAGACCAGCACTATATCGTCTCGACCGTCACCGACGGCGAAGAGGCGTGGTATCGCGGCGATGTCGAGCATTTTGACCTGGTCATCCTCGATCTTGGTCTTCCAAAACTCGACGGCTTGACGGTGTTGCGGCGTTGGCGCGCCGGGCGGCGCGGCATGCCGGTGATCATCTTGACCGCACGCGACAGCTGGCGCGACAAGGTGGACGGCATGGATGCGGGGGCGGACGATTACCTCACCAAGCCCTTTCGCATGGAAGAGCTTCTGGCGCGCGTGCGCGCCCTGATGCGCCGGGCGGCGGGTCAGTCCTCCCCCATTCTCTCCAACGGCGTGTTGGAGCTCGATACCCGCCAGCGGACGGTTTCGTTTCGCGGCCAGCCGGTACAGGTCACCGCGCTTGAATACCGTCTGCTCGCCTATCTCCTGCACAATGCAGGTACCGTACTCTCCCGTTCGCAGATCGCCGACAGCATCTATGACGAGGAGACCGAGCTTCTGTCGAATGCGCTCGAAGTCGTCGTCGCGCGCCTACGGCGCAAATTCGATGGCACTGTCATCGAGACCCGCCGCGGTCAGGGCTATCTCATTCCGAGCGAGGTGCCGCCGGTATGACGCCATTCTCGCTGCGGGGGCGGTTGTTGCTGGGTTCGGCGGTGGCAATCGTCGTTGCGACCTTTCTTGCGGGCATCGGCATCAATGCCATTTCCGGGTTGGCCGTGCGGGCTCTGGCGCTTTCCGAAATTGACGAGGAATTGCGAGTTCTGCTGGCGGCGGTCGACATAAACGCTTCCAACCAGCTGGTTCTCGACGAGATGCCGACGGATCCGCGCTTTGGCGTGCCCAATGGCGGCTTCTACTGGCAGGTCGGGCGTAGTGGCACGGTGGAGCTGCGCTCTCAATCGCTCTGGGAGCAGAATTTGCCCTGGGTTCGCTCTCGCCCGCGAGATGCGGGTCGCGCAACGGATATGTCAGGACCCAACGGCAGCCAGCTCCTGGCCGTCGAGAGGTCCGTCTCCATTCCATCGGCAACCGGCGACCAGACGGTTGATATCGTGATGGCACTCGACAACGGCGAACTTGCGCCGGCACGCTGGCGCTTCTTCTATGCCATGGCGCCGTCTCTTGGGGTGCTGTCGGTCGCCTTGATCGGCGCGGTCGTGGCGTTTCTGCGGTATGGATTGCGGCCGCTGCACGATCTGCGCATTGCGTTGATGGCGGTGCAGGAACGATCCGCGCGGCAGATAACGGGGCAGTTCCCGCATGAGGTCCAGCCTCTCGTTGACGATCTCAACGGCCTGCTGATGTCGCGCGAGACACAATTGGCGCAAGCGCGCGCTCGTGCCGGCGATCTGGCGCACGGTCTGAAGACCCCGCTGGCGGCGCTTGAAGCGACGGCGCGCGGGCTTGCGGAAGAGGGCATGACGGCGCGGGCGGGCGCAATCCGCAACGAGATTGGCCGGATGGAAGCGCAAATCAAGCGTACACTGGCGCAGACCAGGGCGAGCCTGGCGGCCGCTCATACGGTCGGTGTCCTGAATGCAAGCGCCGATCTGAAGAAGATCATTTCCGTCATGCAACGCCTGACCGTCGACAGAGAGATCGAGTTCGAACTCACCGAGCAGCCGGAGGTTTGGCTGGCGATAGACGAGACGGATTTTGCCGATATCACCGGCAATTTGATCGACAATGCCCGAAAATGGGCGAGGGGAAAGGTGAGGGTTCGTCTGTCTGTGCTGGAGGAGCATGGTGGCGTGGAGTTGATCATCGATGACGATGGACCCGGCCTGCCGGAAGGTGTGAAAGAGGCGTTCATCCGGCGCGGCAGACGACTCGACGAAAGCATCACGGGCACCGGCTTTGGTCTCGCGATCGCCAAGGATCTGGTGGAAGCCTATGACGGCAAGCTTGTCCTCACCCGTTCGGATCTTGGTGGATTGTCGGTCACCGTCAGCCTCCCGGCACGATTGATCAAGGATAGGCAGGGGGCAGCGGGCTTGTTGACATAAGAGATTACCCGATATCAAACGGCTATCCGGACGGAGCCGGTAGAGCACCTCTTGCAGTTCGTGCGCGCCGAATGAGTTGGTGCTATTCCATCGATTCCAGCAGGCCTACGACCGCCTTGCGAACCTGTGGCATCGCCGCGACGAAGGCTTTCGCCAGGCGCCGGCCTTCGGCAGTATGCTGGATGACAGTGACGCTTTCTCTTTCCACGTCCGTCGGATTCCTTTCCGCGGCATTAACAAACCCCTCGAAGAAATAGGAAACAGGCCTTTGCAGGGCCGTCGCTATCTCGAACAGCTTCGATGCGCTGACGCGATTGGCGCCGATTTCGTATTTCTGGACTTGTTGGAATGTCACTCCGAGGCATTTCGCGAGAGCCTCCTGGGACATTCGCTGCGTCTTGCGCGCAAGGCGAATCTGTTGCCCAACGTAGATATCTACGGGATGACATCCCGATCCACTGGCCGATGCATTATAGGGTTTTCTGCTCGTGACAATGTTGCTCATGTTGGCGCCCGATCAGTTTTGCCTCCCCGCGCGCAGGTGGCGATTAACGCTTCACAGATGAAGTTCAGATTGTACTTTTGTTGCGTGATTATTATTGTCGGATGTCGCGCGTATATTCGTGTGATAACTATATATTAAACATAGTATACCATAAATATTTTCGTTATTTCAAGAATAACTATTTTTAATAGATTGAATTTCGCTTTCCGATTACTCGGAGTGGCGGCGATACTGTGCAATCGGACCGCCATATGTTGAGATGGCGCTTTGATGAATTTCCGGAAAGGAGCGCCCCGGATCTTGCCGTCTCGGCCATCATCTTTTCCGCAGCCGAGATGACGGACGGCGAGTGAAGAAAGCTCTCCGCCATCGGCAATGTCCTATCCTAAGGGTCTTTGCTTTCAGGTTATCACACGATGTCGCGCGTCTTCACGACCATCGAATTCTCCGTCACATTGGATTGGAAGGAGCGTCGTGACGCAGCAAGCGGATTGGCGACTACTTTATTGCGGCGGCAGGCGATCAGGCGATCACCGTTGGCTGAGCAGCCCCACCACCTCAATCTTGAATTCGCGGCCCTGCTTTCGTCTCGGCATTCACACGTTCCGGTGCCGAAGACAACATCTTGTCCTGGTGCCCACGAAACGGGCTGTAGTTAAAAAAACCAGATCCCAAATCTGGGGACCTCCGGCGATCACGTCCCAGCAATTTCACATAGACGAGGTAAAACAGAAGGTGCGGGAATACGTAACCGGCTTCAAGGATGACGGCCAAAAGCGCGGCCCATGAAAAAATTTTGATTGTCGAGCTTGCGGTGCCGATATTCATAACCGCGTAGCCCACCACGATAGCAAATACTATGATGGTGAAGTGAAGGATCGGCACTCTTAGAGCGCATAAAGCACCGACCGCAAATGAAAGAACGAGGCCCCATGCCATCAAACGTTCAACTCCGAGCATCCAATCCAGAATCGAGATTGGCATTACCGGCAGTATCAATTATCTCCGCTCGTAGAACAAGCCGGAATCATTACCAAGCCTAGTAATTCGGGGAAGTTACTGGAGTTACTTGCAATAACAGTACAGCCCGCAGCCCGCTTCGCTATCATAAAGCGAACTCGGCACTAGAAAGATTGCACGATAGACGAGAATCGCCGCAAAGGCACGTTTTTTTGCTCTCACACGGCTGCCGGATATGCGCAATCTTCAAGCGAGAAAATCAGTGTTCAGGGGGAGGTTGTGGGCTTGACGCTGTTGTTCGTGGCCTGCTCGGAAGACGCTGTCTTCTGGTCTTCCACGCGAATGACATCCCCCGGGAGGACCGGATCATTATCGCCGACGACGATGGTCCGCAGCGTGCCGTCGACGATACGGTCGATGGTCGTGACAAGCGTGCGCAGGCTGTCATCTGCGGCCATATTTGCGGCCGCCGCCGGAGCGCGCGC
The DNA here is from genome assembly GCA_036383055.1 of Rhizobium sp. Taxonomy (GTDB): domain Bacteria; phylum Pseudomonadota; class Alphaproteobacteria; order Rhizobiales; family Rhizobiaceae; genus Rhizobium. The sequence continues at coordinate 24,157 of DASVPC010000088.1, forward strand.
CTGGATATTCTCAAGCAGCCCGCGCGTCGTCGTCGTCTTCTCCCGATTGGAGGCAAGGCGGTCGCGTACTTCAGTGGCTTCGGTCAATGCCTGTACGCGGTAGCGGTTGTTGGCATCGGCAATGTCGCCGTCCGCCTTTGCAACGTCCTGCCGTGCCTTGAGATTGGCGAGTGCTACGTCGAGGTTCTGGCTTTGGAGCTGTGCCAGGTTCTGGTTGGCCCCGAGCTCCCGGGACGACACGGTCAGTCCCTGGGAAATCAGTTTGCTGACCGTCCCCACATCCTTGTTGGCAAGCTCGATCTGCTTGGCAAGGGAGACCGCCTTGGAATTCAGCGCCTCTATCTGGTTGCTTGCAAGCAGCTTGGCTTGATTGAGGGCGTCGATCTCGGTGCTCAACGACCGCTGGCGGGTGTCGAAGAGATCCTGCTCCTCCCGCATCATGCGATCAATCGTCGCGTCACCCGCCCGCGTCGTCAACTCCGGCGGAAAGGTGATCGCGGGTTGATCCTCTGTGACGGCGTCCAGACGCGCCTGTCGGGCAAGAAGGCTGAGGCGCTCGACCTCCAGCGTCCGCAGGTCACCGCGAGCGATCAACGCATCGCGCTGCAGGCCGACGAGATTTGGGTCGATCAATCCAAAGGTTCCTCCGGCCATGCTGAGGGCCTGAACGACGGTGAGGCCGGGGCTGTAGCTATATCTCCCCGGCCTGGTTACCAGCCCGGTAAGGAAGAACGGGCGATATTCAGCCACCTCGACGGATGCATTGGGGCGCTTCTGCATGCCGACCTGTGTCTTCAGGCGCTCGCCGATGATCTCGGAGACTTGCTCCAGGGTCATGCCGGCCGCCGGCACCGTGCCGATGATGGGCATCGACAGATTGCCCGCCGTCGATACGACAAATTCCCCAGTGAGCGGCGCCCACTCGACCGCCGACCCGGCCATCGGCCGCCATTCGAATACCCGGATCTTCAGCTTGTCCTGGGGGCCGAGAACATAATCATCCGCCCAGGCACTGGAAATGCCCAGCATCTCGAACAGGGCGATCGCGGCCAGAAAGGAGAGCCGGCAAGCCGAAAAATGGCGGTGCCTGGCACGAGCGATAACTGGCGCGTGGCTCGCTTGCCGGCGGGTTAAAGCAACATCTGATCGCATGACGTTCCACTCCTGTCCGGCGCCAGCCGCGACCCTCTACATATGACCGACATTGGCGCGCTCACCGATTGATTTGCCGACGAAAGTCTTGAATTTCCTGATGAAGACGTCCGTCCTGAACTCGGCGGCGCGGGCAACGGCATCCGCCGGATTGAAATCTATCTGCTCCAGGCGCTCCACAGCATCGATTATGGCTTCGATTGTCTGTATGTCGAAGAACACGCCCGTCTTGTCCGCCACCACCGTCTCGGTCGCGCCGCCGCGGCCAAATGCGATGACCGGCCGTCCGCTCGCCATGGCTTCTACCGGCACGATCCCGAAATCTTCCTCGCCAGGAAAGATAAGCGCCTTGCAGCGCGAATATTGCTCTTTCAGGACATCGAACGGCTGGGGACCCATGATCGTCACGGTAGGCCCGGCTATCCTGCGCATGCGGTCGAGCATTTCACCGCCGCCGATGACGACGAGCTTCGCTTTCATGAGATTGAAGGCCTCCACCGCAAGGTCGGGCCGCTTGTAGCTCACCAGTTCGCCCACCATCAGATAATGGTCGCCGACCTCAGACGAAGGGATGGGGTGAAAGGCAGCGGTATCCACCGGCGGATGAATGATTTCGGCGTCCCGTCGGTAGTAACTCTTGATACGCTGAGAAACCGTCGCGGAATTTGCAGCAAAATGATCCACTCGATTGGCCGTGGCAACGTCCCAGGTTCTCAAGTAATGAGCGAGCGGCGGCATCATCAGCCGGGTCATCAGCCCGGAACTGTCATAGTATCTATTATACATGTTCCATATGTATCGCATCGGCGAGTGGCAGTAACAAACATGTAAAGCCGCTGGACTTGGTATTATACCCTTGGCAGGTCCGGACTCGCTGCTGATGACGAGATCGTATTCATTGAGATCCATCTGCTCCAGGGCCATCGGCATCAAAGGCAGATATTTCTTGTAGAGCTTCTTTGCGCCGGGAAGCCGGTCGATGAAGGTCGTATGGATCTTGTGCTGTTTGATGACGTCGGAAACGGCTGATGCATCATAGACATGCGTAAAAATGTCGGCGCACGGATACATTCTGCAAAGGGCCTCCAGAACTTTTTCTCCTCCACGCATTCCAACCAGCCAATAATGTATGATTGCAACGCGCATGAAGTACTCCGGAAACAAAATAATAAATTCATAGTTTACGCGCAGATATTTTTGGAGGATTTTCTGTATTGGTCGTCTGTCTGCGTCAATTTAAAGTTCGCGATATTGCGATTGAGCTGTCTTCAGTCGAAAGCTCTTGACCGAGGAACGGGTCTCTTCGGGTGGCTTCGTCCAGCTGTATGGTTTGAAGCTTTCAGCGTGGCTCTCGACGAAGGCGCGGATATCGGCTTCCAGTTCGCTGGTTGAGGTGGGGACGTCGCGCTGCAATTGCTTGCGGTTTAGTTCGGCAAACCAGTTCTTCACTTGATTGAGCCAGGCAGCCGATGTTGGGATGAAGTGGACATGATAGCGAGGATGGCGGGCGAGCCAGGATCGGACCGCTGCAATTTTATGGGTCGCATGGTTATCCATGATAATGTGGACATCAAGATCGAAGGGGACGCTGGCATCGATCTGCCTGAGAAAATCGAGAAGCTCTGTCGCCCTGTGTCGCTTGTCGTAATTGCCGATTACGAAGCCGGAGATGAGGTCAAGCGCCCCTAGCAAGGGGGGCGCGCCAGATTGAGTATGGGAATGCATATGGCGCTCGGCCTGATCTGGCGTCATCGGTGCGCTGGATTGCCGATGATTATGCGCCCGCCCATGGCTCTTCCTATCGACACTGAGCGCCAGCGCACGGTTGGGTGACGCCAGATGGAGCCCGACGACATCGCAGACCCTGTCGATCAACAGCGGATCGCTCAACGGCTGAGATGTTTGCGAATGATGTGGCTGGAGCCCGAACGCGGCCCAAATTCGCCGGATCGTCGTATGCGAAAAGCCTGTTGCCGCCGCCATGGAGCGGATCGACCACTGGTTCCCATCCTCGGGTGTCGACCGGAGGGTGCGCTCAATCACAGCGGCAATCTGGTCATCGTTGATCGTGCGCGGCCGGCCTGAACGGTCGGCGTCGAAAAGCCCCTCGATGCGATCTCGCAGGAACCGCCGCCGCCATTTGCCGACGGTGTTTTCATGGACGCCCAGTTCCGCGGCCACTGCCTTGCTGGCTATGTCGTCTGCGCAACGCAGAATGATCCGGCAGCGCTCGGACATCGACCGGGCAGCCGCGTCTTCCTGGCTTGCCTGCTGCTTCAAATAAACCCGCTCTTCCTCAGTCAGAACCAACGGCGCCGTAGGTCGCCCAGTCGTGCCCGCCATCGTTAGGGTCCCCCAAATCAAGTACAGAACAATGATGCGAACTTAAGTTCCAATTGAATATGAATACATTCAAATATATATAGCAAAAAATTTAGAAAGTAGACTTAATAACACCAACTTTATTTCTAAAATAAGACAATTGTTGGTGTTTGATACACACATATTGCGTCGCAATAAAGACATTGTCAATTTATTTATTATTTGTTAACGTAACTCTACATTCCGAAATCAGCGTTGTCTGAGCATATCAGGCGTTATTTCTTTATATCTTTCGAGTATGGAGCAAGCAGATGAGGGAAATTGATCTAAGAAGTGAATTAGACTCACTGGATAGTCTCCGGATGCGACGACGGGCCGGTTTATCCGTCGGTTTGGCGACTTCGAGGAGCGCAACCTCTCGGGTCGCGTCGGACTCTGCCAAGTATTGCATAGACAGTATTTTGGCCGGGATCGCCCTGATCGTACTAATGCCGATGATCCTGATGGTCGCGGCAATTCTTCTGGTAACGCAGGGCCGGCCGATCTTCCTGTCCCATCGGCGCGTCGGCAAGAATGGGGTGCTGTTCTCCTGCCTCAAGTTCAGAACGATGGTCACAAACGGCGAGGAAATGCTCGCTCAGCATCTCGATGCTCATCCCGCTGCGAGGGCCGAATGGAACGCTACGCGGAAGCTCAGGGATGATCCCCGTGTCACGCCGTTCGGCAAGCTTCTGCGCAAGAACAGCGTCGATGAGATTCCTCAACTCCTGAACGTGCTTCGGGGTGAAATGAGCCTTGTCGGTCCACGTCCGATCGTTCCGAGCGAGGCTGAGCTCTATGGCGCCTATTTTGCCGACTATATGAAGGTGCGCCCCGGTCTGACCGGTCTCTGGCAGGTCAGCGGGCGCAGCGACACCAGCTACAATGCGCGTGTCGAACTCGATGCACGCTATGTGGCCGAGCGGAGTCTGTGGGGCGATATGGTGATTATGGCCAGGACCATTCCAGCGGTCCTGTCCTCGCGAGGCAGCTATTGAGCTGTCGCGACGCTTCATGCGCGACGCCGGGATGATCCAGTAGGGACTTAAGACGGTACGCCGTTGACGAGCGGAAGTGACCGGCGGCTTTTTTGCGGCCGCGTTGCTGCTTTCCGTGACGGCCTGCCAGAACTGAACTTAGTATCTCAGTATAAGGATAGTCAGTTTTGCAGGATATTTATGTTTCCGATCAATATGCTGAATTGAACCCCACCTGGCACGAGGAGGATTCTCCCTGGAAGGCGCGCCAGATCGAGGAGATCATCAGAAAAAACGGGCTTCGCTTTGATAGCCTTTGCGAGGTCGGCTGCGGCACGGGCGAAATTCTGCTCAATTTGTCCCGCAGCTTTCCAAGGGTTCAGTTTGCAGGCTACGAGATTTCTCCCCATGCCTATCAGCGCGCCAAGACGAAAGAGAAAAGCAACGTTTCCTTTCATCTGGCGAACGTCGTCGAAGACAAAGACAGCCACTACGACGTTGTCGTCATTGCCGATGTGATAGAGCATGTAGAAAACTATATTTCCTTCATCAAAGACCTGCGGCCCTGCGGTCGTTACAAGATCTTCCATATTCCGCTCGACCTTTCAGTGCAGTCGGTGCTGCGTGCATGGCCGATTACAAAGCTTCGCGCCAATGTCGGGCATCTGCATTACTTCTTCAAGGATACGGCAATTGCCACCCTCAAGGACTGCGGATACTCGGTCATTGACTATAAATATACGGCAAGTCGTCTGGAGCTACCCAATCAGGCATTCTCCAGCGCGCTGATGCGACTGCCGCGGAAGCTGCTCTTTTCCATCAATCCGGATTTGGCCGTGCGGCTGCTTGGTGGCTACTCGCTTCTCGTTTTGGCAGAGTAGACTCCCATGCTGCTGCCCGGGACGAATGCCGCAGCTCGGCACATGATAGGTCGGAACACCCGTCCCGGCGAGCCTTTCCTTTGCGTGCCCGTGCGTGCGCGGCGAGAGTGCGGGGGGGCGATATCATGAGTATCGAGCCGATCGGCATTGTTGCCATCTTAAGCGGGCTGCTTTGCCTGTTCCTCGGTAATGGGGCAACGGTTGTGATGCTGGCGGTGACGGCAGTGCTCGGATCGGCTGCTGCGATGTTCATCGGTTCGGCGAACATACAGCCGGGCCATGTCCTTCTCGGCTTTCTCGTGCTTGGCGTCATCACGCGCGAGAGGGCGGCGGGGGCATTCGTTCATGCGCTGCGTCTTGGTGAACCCGGATTTTGGTTTGCGCTTCTGGTTGTCTATGGCGTGATGAGCGCCTATTTCGCGCCGCGGCTGCTGACGGGCGTAACGCAGATCGTGCCGCTCGGAACCACGATCTTCGGCGATACGCGTTCCACCGTGCCGCTGGTGCCGGTATCGAGCAACTTCACGCAAAGCGTCTACATGATCGGCAACCTCATCTGCTTTGCAATGACGGTTGCTGTTGCGTCAACCTATCGCGGCTTCCAAGCCGTTCTCGCCGGACTGCTTGCCTATAGCGTCGCCAACACGGTCTTCGCACTGCTCGATATCGGTACTTATTCGACGGGCTCGCAAGGTATCCTCGCTTTCATGCGGAATGCCCAATACACGCTTCATACCGATGACCAGATTGCCGGCGTGAAGCGTATCGTCGGGTCGTTTACCGAGGCATCCTCCTTTGCCCGTTCGACGCTCGGCGTCTTCGCCTTTACCGGGACGCTCTGGCTTTGCGGTCGCCGGCCTTACATTAGCGGCCCGATCGCCGCCATATCCCTGGTGCTGGTTGTGATGTCGACGTCGTCGACCGGGCTCGTCGGCGCTCCGGTCATGGTGCTGATCCTGTTTGCAACCGCCTTGGCGGTCAGCGGACGGAAGAATACCAGCCGCACCGCCACGGTAGCGATCGTCTTTGTGCCGTTGGTGTCGTTGGCGATTGGCCTCTTGGCCGCGATCGACCCGGACATGTCGAAGCTTATCTACAACTACATCGACATCGTGGCTCTCGGCAAATCCACGTCCGATTCCGGGATTGAACGCAATTCCTGGAACATGGCCGCGATCCAAAATGTCTTCGACAGTCTGGGAATGGGGGTCGGTCTCGGAACGGCCCGTACCTCCAGTTTCCTGCTGGCGCTGCTTGCGAATGTCGGCGTCCCCGGAACAATCTTCTATCTGGCTTTCGCGTTCGGAGCATTGATCAAAAGGCGTGGCGTCCAGGGAAGTTTCATGGCCGATGCGCGTCTTGCGGCGCGCAATGGATGTTTGGGGTTGCTGGTTGGCGACATGCTGGTGAGCCCGGTCATCGACCAGGGCCTGTTCTTTTGCATGTTGGCCGCGATGGCCTCGGCCCAACCGGAGCGCGGTACACAGGTCGTGCGTGCCAGCCGTCCTATAGGAGCAACCATATGAGTGCTGCCGCCCTTTTCGCGGTCAATGGCCGCTTCTTCACGCAGAATGCAACCGGAGTGCAGCGTTATGCGGCAAATGTCGTGCGCGCACTTGATAGCGCGCTCGCTGCGGCAGATGCGCGGGCGGCGATCATTGCTCCATCGGGGACGCCGAACCCGGGTTTCAGTCATATGCCTCTGATCCAGTCGGGACCTCTTTCTGGGCACCCCTGGGAGCAGATCACCTTGCCTGCCCAATGGCCCGGTCGGCTCCTCAACCTTTGCAACACAGCACCTGCTTCCAAGGCCGATCAGATCGTCTGCATCCATGATGCCAACGTATTTTCGGCGCCCGAGAGCTATAACCGCACCTTTCGGATGGTTTATCAGACGCTGCAGCCGCTTCTCGTGCGTCGATCCGCGCGGATTGCCACGGTTTCCCATGCCGCTGCACGCCAGATCGCCCGTCATTTGCCGATCCGGATCGAGGACATCGCCGTGCTTCCGAACGGCCATGAGCACGCCCTGAGCTGGGACCCGGCGCTCGCACAAATGGCGCCGGGCTTTATTGCCGAAACCTTCGGGCAGAGCGATCGCCGGTTCATTCTGGCGCTGGGTTCCAGGGCACGTCATAAGAACCTCGCGCTGCTCGTCGATGCGGCTCCGGGGCTTGACGAGATCGGCGTGGATATCGTGATCGCCGGCGGCGGCGCCGAGATTTTCGTTCCCGGCGCCCTGAAGCAGCGATCCAACGTCCATCTGATCGGCCGCGTGTCGGACCACGATCTGGCTTACCTTCTGGAAAGGGCGCTCTGCCTCACATTTCCGTCGCTGACGGAAGGTTTCGGCCTTCCGATCGTCGAGGCCATGGCACGCGGTTGTCCAGTCATTGCTTCATACACCGCGAGCATGCCGGAAGTCTGCGGCGACGCCGCTCTGCTTGCCTCACCCTCGGATCCGGCGGCCTGGATCCGGCATATCCGTGCGCTCAAGGAGACGCCGGAGCTGCGCAGCGAGCTGGTCGGAAAGGGATATGAGCAAGTCCGGCATTTTTCCTGGTCGCAGACGGCCGCCGGCTATATGGAGCTGCTCGAGCGGCCGGCAGCACATACAAAGACCTATAAACCGGTCAGTGCGAGCGTTCCGCGCACGGCCGTCATCATCGCCACGCGCGGGCGCCCCGGTGTCGTGAGCGCTACGGTCCGCCACCTGCTTGCCACGCAAACGCTGAAGCCCGAGGCCGTTATCGTTTCCTGCATTGATCTTGCGGATGCCGGCGATCTGGTCGGACATTCGGAAGTGACGGTGGTGACCGGTCTGCCGGGCCTGACCACACAGCGCAATACGGCGCTTCTGAGCCTGCCGGAAGATACCGAGATCGTCGCCTTCTTCGACGACGACTTCGTTGCGGACAGTAATTGGCTTGCCGCTGCCGCGAGGTCGTTTCGCGATGACAGCCAGATCGTCGGCTTTACCGGACGGGTCCTTGCGGACGGGGTCAACGGCCCGGGCATCGGTTTCGAGGAGGCATTGCGCTTGGTGGAGGCCGCTACGCCGAGCGACTGGAGCTGGATCGAGCCCTACAGTCCCTATGGCTGCAACATGGCATTCCGCGCGCAAGCCATCGGAGAGACCCGTTTCGATGAGCGTCTCGTGCTCTACGGCTGGCTGGAGGATCGCGATTTTGCCGCGGCGCTTGCCAAGCGCGGCGGGCGTTTCGTCAAATGCGCGGAGGCCTTCGGTGTGCATATGGGGGTCAAGAACGGCCGGATAAGCGGCGAGCGCTTTGGCTATTCGCAGATCGTAAATCCCATCTACATGCTGCGAAAAGGCACGATGACGGGCGCAAAGGTCGCGAACCACATCATTTGCAACATGGCCATGAATTTCACACGCGCGGCATGGCCCGAACCCTTCGTCGACAGGCGCGGGCGGGCCGTGGGCAATCTGATCGCAATCGCCGATCTTCTTCGCGGCCGCCTGGAACCCGAGCGCGCGGCAAGGCTGACAGCGAAAAACAGCACGGGGCAACTTAAGTCGGAGGTGACGACTAGATGACGCAGAACAATCCGTCTCTTTTGGAACGCTCGTCCCGGCTTTGGCGGCTCGACGACGCTCCTACGGAAAACCCCAATGAAGGACCGGTCGCCCTCCTGCGATCGATGTGTGCGCTTGCCCTGCAGCACAAAACCAAACTTATCCTATGCACGGCCGTCGGGATCGGTCTGGCGGCATTCCATGCCCATTCCCTGCCGCGGATCTATACGGCAACAGCGACGCTGCTGCTTGAACCGCGCCGCGCGACCTTGGCCTCGGGTCAGGACGGGAGTGGCGCGCAGAATCTCGACCTGAACAGGGCGGACAGCGAGCTTCAGATTATCCGTTCGGAGCGCTTGCTCTCGGCGGTTTTCGACAGCTTGCATCTGGAAACCAGTGCGGAGCTCGGCCCGCAGCCACCTCGGATGCTCGATCTTGTCGTCAGCAATGTACGTCGTATCTTGAGCGAGCCGGGGACTGGGACCGGGACCGGTGCGGTAACATCGGAGACTGGCAAAAGAGCCCGGCCCGATGGGGTGGCTGCGGCAAGCAATATCGCGCCCCCGGCCACAGATGCGCGTCAAGCGGCTTTCCAGAATTTTGCTCAGCGCCTGGACGTCCGCCGGGTTGGCCAATCCTATGTGATGGAAATCAGTTATTCATCTTCCGATCCGGTGCTCGCCGCGCGTGTCGCCAATGCGGCCGTGTCCGGCTATATCCTGCAAGCGGTCTCTTTCAAGGCGGAGATGGCCCAAGCCGGAACGGAAGTGCTTCAATGGCGCCTCGATGCCCTGGCCGCGCAGGTGGATGCCGCGACGGACGCCATGGAGCAGGGCAAGCTGCCAGCGATTCCGACGCCGGACGGCGATGCGCGCATCATCGGCGCCGCGCTGCCACCATTAAGCCCATCCGCGCCGCGCGCATCGTTGATCACGGCGCTTGGAGGCGTTCTCGGGCTACTCGCCGGCTTCTCCATGATTGCGCTCAGCCTGGCGTTGGACCGCAAGGTTCGCAACGCCAAGGATCTGGTACGGGACACGGGAATACCATGTCTCGGAACCTTGCCGGACGCGGCAAGCCGGGCGAACTACAGGCGGGGCTCGTACAGCCGCAGAACGTCCCTCGTCGTCAACCTGCCTGGCAGCGCCTATGCCGTGGCGATACGCGATCTCAGGACATCCATCGAGATCGCCTGCTCGGCCATTCGCAACGAACGAGGCATCGTGATCGCAGTCGCGGGCTGGGAGGCCGGCAATGGCGTGTCGACGCTATGCTTGAGTCTGGCGCAATTCATCAGCCGTAGCGGCCGGCATACGACGCTATTCAATGCGGAGACGGGGCAGATCGACCTTATCGACGATGGTCCCGATGCTTTGCCGACAACGTCGTTGGCCGATGCGCTCGTTGCCGACATGCGGCCGGAACAGGTGATCTTCGGGAATGGGCGCGGAGACGATGACGGCATTGCCGTGCTCCCCATACATTCCGCAAATGCCTTGACAAATCTCTATGTCGATTTCCGAGATCGGCGTGTCGCGCGTGTCGTCGAGGCAGCCCGTGCCAGAGGCGATGTGCTTCTCGGTTTGCCGCCGGTCGGCGACTCGACGGATGCGCAGGCGCTGGCAATTCACGCCGATGCGGTTCTGATCGTCGCCAGTGCCGGGCGGACGACCACCGAACAAGTCAACGACACTCTACAGCAATTGCGACGCTCTGGCGCCAATGTGATTGGCACTGTGATCAACCGGGCAAAGGCATGACAAGAATGGAAGCTCCGAAAATCGCCATTGTTATTACCTGCTGGAATTATGAAACCTATGTGGCGAAGGCAATCCGTAGCGTCGTTTCACAGGGCCGCGACGATTGCGAGCTCGTCGTCATCGACGACGGCTCGACCGATTCGTCCTGGGACGTCATTCAGGGTGAGGGGGTAACCGCCTATCGCATTGAAAACAGCGGACAACGGGCGGCAGGTCTTTACGGATTGGAGCGGACGCAGGCGCCGTTCGTTCTGTTTCTGGATGCGGACGACGAGCTGGCCCCAGGTTCGCTCGCAACGATCATTTCGAAGCTGGACAGCGACGTTGCCAAGCTTCAATTCTCGCTGACCCGCATCAATGATCGGGGTGATGTCACCGGTGCCGCGACACCTCTGAAGACGTTCCGCGAACGCGAAGCGATTGCCGATCTCGTGCTGCGCACAGGCGTCTACACCACCCCACCGACATCCGGAAATGTATTCAGGCGCGACCTGTGCGAACACCTTCAGGAGATGACTTACGACCGTGCGGTGGATGGAGTGATCCTGTTTGCTGCGCCGTTCATGGGCGATGTCGTGAGCCTGTCTGGGGAACTCGGACGCTACCGCGTTCATGGCCGTAACATTTCCGGGCTGGGGCGTCCCGTCGAGCCGGCTTCGTTGCGCGGTGAATTGAACCGCTTTGTCCAGCGGATGAGCCACCTGCGCCGAATTCTGGCGCAGTATGGTCGGGCGGACGAGCTGGTTCAGCCGGAGCGGGCCTATTTCTATCTCGAGCGCAGCTTCTATCTGGCGATAGCCGAAGGGCGGCGTCCATCGATCGGACGTCTCCTTGAACTGCTCCGCCAGCTTTGGTGGGAAGCCTATCCCATGAAGACCAAGGCGACCGTCGCGGCATTCTGGTTGCTGACCATGGTGCTCCCAAACCAACGGGCGCGCAGCGGGCTCGCTTACCGGCTGAACGGAGGCAAGCGCTCGACTCTCGGGATGATTCAGTCATTGCTATAGCGGCCATAAGCCCGACCTTGGAGTGGGCAGGCAGGCGATCATCGACGGCGGTCAGCCAGTTCGAGCCGGCCACCTCCGGCGATCAATCGTACGCCGAGGGCAAAGAGGGTTCCGACATAGGCCGCGGCACCCGTCGCCACGACGAGGGCGAGCTCCAGGATATGATTCCAGGACCGTCCCCCCAGCTCGTCTCGCAGCATGAGAACCCACACGACCATGACGATCGCGGCAAGGGCGATCTTCCATATGTTTTTCAGCTGTGCCCCGATACCAAGCCCCAACAGCCGCCTGGCGTCGTTCAGGTAGAATGTAAACATGATCGCCGAGAGGAGAACTCTCGCAACGCTGACACCGCCGGTCGAAAAGAAATAGAAGCCGATCGAGATCAGAACGATCCTGAAGCAGAGGTCGATGGCGTTCAGCCTGAAGAGAATATGAGGGCGGTCAAGAGAGAGGCTGGCTGAATACAGGGTCTGAAAGTAGGGTATCGGGATCACCGCCAATGAAAGCATGCTCAGCAGAGGAGCGGCATCCTTCCATTTTTCTCCGAGCAGGAGATCGGTGACAAGGTCCGATGTCAGCGATATCCCGACGCAAGCGGGCACCGAAATCAGCATCGCAAAACGGGCGGCCTTGAGAAAGGCCAGTCTCATTCGCTGAGGATCCGAGTTGATCTGTGAAAAGGCGGCCATCACCGGCTGCAGTGCCGGACCGATCAGGCTTTGCGTCGGCACCACGGACACATCGCTCGCCACGGCATAGCGGCCGAGCGTGGTGCTGTCGGTGCCGGCGCCGATCAGAAAGCGGTCGAATTGCCAGTTCAGCGCCGAGACCAGTTGCGCGGAGCTGAACCAGCCGACGAAGCCGGCGAAATCTGATAGTCGCGCCAGCGAGAGCGCCGGCCGGTAGGGGGCAAGCACATAGGACATTGTCACGGCCGCGATCGAATTGGTGACGAAGTTGGCCGCGATGGCCCAATAGGCCCCTCCAGAAAAAACGATGATGATGGCGACGACGAAAGCGCATAGCTTTCCGCAAAACTCCATCATGAAGGTCTGCTGGAAGCCCATATTCCGGGCGAAATACACCATTGCCGGACTATAGAACCCTTTCACGATCGGGCCTAACGCCAGCATGGTAATCAGCGGGATCAGTTGAGGGTTGTGATTGAACATCGAAAAGGGCCAGGCGGCGGTCATGACGATGAGCGCGATCAATCCGCTCCTCATGACGCTCAGCGTGAAGCCGGTGTCCAGGTGGCTCTTGTCGATGACGTTCAGCCGCACCAGTGCCTGTGTGACCGGCACCTCGAGGACGGTATCGACGACGACGACGAGCGACATGGCCAGTGCCGCCAGGCCGAAATCGGCGGGGGTCAGGATGCGAGCGAGGAACAGAAGTGTGAAGAAGTCGATGATGCGTCCGAGGAAGCGTGACACGATGAGCCAGCCGGCTCCTTTGAAGGCTTTGAACGCGAGCATCCTGACCTAAGACCTCGCCCATCGCCATGGCAGTCCAACATTGGCTCCATGCTGTTCCATGGTGGGCGGAAGCTCTTCTGGTTGTGCTCCGACGGAACGATGCTTAAGACGCGTTACAATAGTCATGGACATGTCCTTGGCATAAAATTTAACGATATAGGCGAGCCGAAACCCCTCGCAGCACATGCGCCATTTCAAGCGCGGCAAGCAGCGGAGGTTTAAGCAGAGGGAAGTCCCGCGCAATTGCACCCTCGCGCCACAGATGCGATTTGACCGACATCAGCTTTTTGGAGAGAGCCGCGTTTTGCGGGCGATTGAGCACATGCACCACGTCGGACCGGCCGAAGTCGACCGAGCGGGCGCCGACGCCGAGTGCCACGATATCGATCCGGCTCGGATTGGTGATGGCTTGCTTCAGGCGCAACCAGGCACAGTCGGCGTCACGCAAGACCTGCGCGCCGCTGCTGATCCGATCGATGTATTGCAGGGCTCCGGACAGAAGCGGGTTTCCCGCCGCCGGATCCAGCTTGCCGTATCGGATATCGCCGGAATTGGCGACGACAACGCCGCCAGCATCCTCGCTGAACTGACGAACGGATGGCAGGGCGGGCTCGAACAGGCTCTCGATGATCTGCCAGTAGCGCAGGATCACGGTTTCCACCTTGAAGGGATTGTACAGGTTCTGCTCGACGACGAGGCCCGCAACCATCGGAAAATGGTCTTCGCTCAGCCCCTTGTAATTGCAGCGCGCAAATTGGATGGTCTCGAACCGGCGATCGGGAAGGCCGGCGGCCAGCAGCCGCTGGGTGCTGCCGTACAGGCCCGTATCGCAAAGAACGATGCGCTGCGCCTGACCTGAAATCTGATCGAGATGGCGAATGAACAGGCCGTTTTGCTTACGAATGTCGTCCAGCACCGCTTGGCCGGCGCCGCTATCGAGCAGCGCGAAAAATCGCTTGGGGTCGAAAGTCTGTTGCCAGGGCTCCGGCAATTCGTAGCTCTGTCCACCCAATGCGCGGGCGACGTCGGCGAAGCTCCCGTTCTGGAATTCGCGACCGAGTTCGTCCAGCACTGCCGGGCTCCTGGTCATGACCGCCGAACGCGCGGCGACAAGCCTTGAAACCAGGATATTGTCGCGCTTGAGCTCGAGTGGCAGGCCGAGCGCCTGTAAAACCCGCTCGAAAGCCTCCCTGATGCCGATCCCGCCTCTGGCGCAGAACAATAGCGTGGTGTCGCCGCTAGCTTTGGCCTGCGTGGCATATAGCCAGATGAACAGACAGAACTCCGCGACGATCGGTCCGAAAACCTCCCGGCCGAAGGAGACCTTGTCGTTTGGCGTCGGAATATCGCGGCCGTGATGCACCAGGCGCTTGTGGATCTGCCTGACCGCCTCGGTAGCCGCGCCGTCTGCGCGCGAAGCGTAGCGGTCAAAACGGCTTCTTGGAAGGTGAGCTGTCTTGATCCCCATTGCGCCGGGCACCCGGACGTCTGCCATCACATCGTCACCGATGTGCAGAACCTGGGATGGGGAAACGGCCTCGGCTTTGAGCACGACGGAAAACAACCCGCCATAGCGTTTGCTCGCCTGGGCATCTGCGCTCGAATAGATCCTGTCGATCAGCCCCGGACCGTGGAAATGATTGATCAATTCGGCAAGGTGGTCGGTGGAAAGCCCCGTGTCGCTCACAGCGACAATTCGGGTGCCGGCCTGCCGATATCGCCTCAATAAGGTGGCGAGCGCCGCGTTTGCCGTGAGAGCCGTCTTTTCGACGGCCAATTCTATGGCGAGACGCTCCCCTGCTAGGTCCTCCGGCAGGCCGAGCAATGCCAGTTGGTTGCGGATGATGTCGGTCAGCCGCACTTCGCCCGCGCCGCCGCCTGCATTGAGCGCGCGGTAGGCAAATTTCTGAGCAAGGAGGCGAGCCCTGACAAGTTCGTTCTTGCCGATGGATAGGCCTCGTTCCTTGAGGAGATGCGCAAAACGTGCCTCGCCCACGGCAATACGGGAACGCTGCGACTTTCCACGGCGCAACAGTAGCGTGTCGAACACGTCGGCAGAAATCAGCTCGATTTCGTCGGCATGTTGATAGAAATCGTCGAGGCTTCGCCGTAGCACTAAACACCCCCTCGGCGTGCACCGAATTCAGTCGATTTTTCCAGGCAAGATATGATTTTCAATATCGAACTATTTATATCGATGGCTCGATATCAATTTGAAGCATAGACTAGCAGCATAGAGTAAAATATATCAAGTACTATTCGGAAATATAAAGGAAATCACTTGAATTTATGTTCCATTTTTCTCCTGTGGAAGATTAGTGTGCACTATAATATCTGAATTATTTAGATTGTATGTTTGAATTCAACTTCCAATATCTCAAAAGATAATCTACGCTTGTAAAACAGCTGGAGGTGAGGGCGACTCCATGAATGATGCAGGCCATCAGATCATCATCGATCCCGTAACTGAGGCGGAACGGTTTGATGCTGTCGTCCTTGGGGCCGGTATTTCAGGACTGGTTTCCGCGTCGGTACTCCTGCGGCAGGGGTATGCCCGGGTTCTCATCGTCGACGAATATGACCATATCGGCGGAAATCACATCGACTGGTCCTCCGGAGGGTACACCTTCGACATCGGCAGCCTGATTTTCCAGGACGACTCTCCTCTGCTTGAGCACTTTCCCGAGCTGTTGCCTTTATATGTGCCGATCAATCCGCAATGGGCGCGGCTGAACCCTCAAGGGATGATCACCACCTATCCGATTTCGGTTCGGGACGATATTTTCGGTGCGGGCGTGCTGGAAACCGCGCGGATTTTTGCGTCGGTGATATATGCGCGCCTGTTCCAGCGGAAAATGCGCAATGCACGAGAATTTGCGCGCTATTGGATTGGCGGGCGCCTGCTCCATCGCTCCGGCCTGGAATCCTACATGAGGCGTTTCTATGGGGTAGCAACGGATGGGATCGATATCGATCTCGCGCGGAAGCGGATGCTTTGGATCAGCGAGCACGCATCCATTCAGAACCTCATCTCCCGTCTGTTGAAGCCTAAGCGGCAAGGCCCGACCAATCGGCAGATGGCGCGTCCCAAGGAAGGCTTTCGCTTTCTCTACAAAGCTGCTGCCGATCGGCTCGAAAAGGATGGCGCCGCGTTTCACCTGGCTGCTGAAATGCTAAGGATCTACAAGATCCAGGGTCAGTTTCATCTGCAGCTCAAAGATAGAATTGTCGCGTGCGACCGCGTCATCTCGACCATTCCCATTCACAGGGCGGAAGAGTTATGTGGGCTCGATTCCGGGCGAAAACTCGACACGATCACGCTTATCGGCCTCTATTTCAGCTTCTCCGGCGACCGCGGTTTTCGTCAGTCGATCATCTATAATTTCTCCCACGAGGGCGCGTGGAAGCGCCTGACCATGTATTCCGATTTTTACGGTTGCGCCGACGGTCGCGAATATTTCACGGCTGAGGTTATCGGCAATCACGCCGGCGGCTCGGTACAGCAGGCGGAGGACGACTTCAGGGAGCATGTCCGCGCCAATGGACTGTTCCAAGGCGACCTCAAGCTGGAAGGAAGTTATGCCCTGGAAGAGGCCTATCCGATCTATAGCCGAGGCGCCGCTCAACACGCTGCCGAGGCCATCCGGCAACTTCAGGCGTTCGGCCTCGAATCTCTCGGACGTCAGGGCGGTTTCAACTATCAACCGACCGCACGCGCCTCCACGGTAGAGGCTGAGGCGGCGCTCCGCGTCAAGCAAATTGTCTAGACAGTTTTCCACGCAATCGCGGGAAAATGAAGCATATGCATGTGCCGGATAGGCTTGGAATTTCGATGATGGCTGACGTCTTGGTGCGGTATATTTGAGAGTATTGAGAAGTAGACAAAGTTCATTCCGGTATTGAAAATTTGTATTTGTCGACAATGGTATTGGGTGCGGTTTCATGCGGATTTTGCATATCCTCAATCACACGAACAGGTTGAATGGACATGTCCATGCGGCGGTCGATCTGGCCTGTGCGCAAGCCAAGCTGGGCCATGATGTCTGCGTCGCGAGCGGCGGTGGCGATTTCGATCAGTTACTCCATAGGCACGGTGTTGCGACAGTGGTGGTCGACCACCAGAGAAAACCGGTCAGCCTGCTGAAATCCTCATATGCATTGCGCAGACATGTTCGTGCTCGGCGGGCGGAGATCGTTCACGCTCATATGATGACGAGCGCCGTGTTGGCGTGGCCGATCTGCAAGGTCGCCGGCATCCCTCTTGTCACCACCGTCCACAATGAATTCGAGAAAAGCGCGATCCTGATGGGTCTCGGAACGCGCGTGATCGCGGTGAGCGAGGCGGTCGGCGCTTCGATGCTGAAGCGCGGGATACCGGCATCGAAGCTTCGTGTCGTTCTCAATGGCACGATCGGTTCGGCGCGCATCGAAAACCGCAGTCCGTTGCCCGTCGTTCTCGGCTCTCCGAGCATCCTCTTTGTCGGTGGTCTGCATCCTCGAAAGGGCCTTCCCGATCTTTTCGAAGCCTTCCGGCTCGCGCATGAGAAACATCCTACGGTGAGGCTCTATATCGTCGGGGAGGGGCCGTTCCACGCAGAGTATCAGGAGACGGTCGCGAAGATGGATTGCGCGGCGGCCGTTACATTCCTGGGTGCAAAGGAAGATCCTTTCCCCTGGATGGCGGGTGCCGACATCTTCGTATTGCCGTCTCATGCCGACCCGGCCCCCTTGGTCCTCTCGGAGGCGCGCGAGGCGCGCTGCGCCGTCATCGGGACGAAAGTGGATGGCATTCCTCAATTGCTGGAATATGGCGCGGCCGGAATTCTCGTGCCGCCGCACGATCCGCCGGCACTGGCGGCAGCGCTCTGCAGCCTACTTGAAGACCCCAGCCGCATCGATGAGTGGCAGGACAAGAGCCAGACACGGATCGAACGCATGACGATCGACCGTGTCGCTCGCGAGACCATGGATGTCTATGCGGGCGCCCTTGAACCGGGTTCGAAAGCCGCGCAAGCCGCAGCCTAGCTGGCATCGAAGCGCGCGACAGGACCAACAGAGGACAGGAAATGACGATCGCAACGTCTCGGCGCAACGTCCTGATAGGAGCTGCCTCGTTTGCCGCCGCCGGCGGCCTGCTCTTGACGAACAAACGGCCCTCCGCCGAAGAGGCCCCTGATCCGACCGAAGGTCGCAGCCTTATCTTCGACGAAGGGTTTACGGCGCTCGATACGGCGATCTGGCATGCCGGCCCCAAGGCGACGACTTTCGATACCGGCTTCTATGGACGCTCCGCCTTCAGCCGCATCGATGGTGAAGAGGGCTTCAATCCCTATGCGATCGTGGACGACCCCTCAGCGAGCAACGGCAAAGCGCTGCAAATCTCGGCTCAATACATCGGACGCCAGATGAATGTGCCGAGCTATTACGGCAACAACCTGCCCGAATATCAATGGATTTCCGGCAATATCCAGACCGCCAAGCCCGATGGCACGATCCTCAAAGGCTGGCGGCAGGGCTATTTCGAGGCGCGCATGTGGTTTCCCGCACATCCCTTGAGCTTCCCCGCTTTCTGGCTGATGAATGGCCGGAGCATTCTTTTTCCGCAGACAAGCATCGAGCTGGATGTCGTCGAACAGAAGGGGTGGGAGCACGATCTCTATGGCGCATACCTGCACGAATGGGGCAAGCCGGGCGAGCATCATGAGGGCGTCGGCGTCCGGACCAATGTCGACATCACCACAGGCTACTTCCGCTACGGCCTGCTCATCGAGGGCGCCCGCTGCCGCTTCTACTTCGAGCGAAAGCA
Organism: Rhizobium sp.; assembly: GCA_036383055.1. Lineage (GTDB taxonomy): Bacteria > Pseudomonadota > Alphaproteobacteria > Rhizobiales > Rhizobiaceae > Rhizobium. The sequence continues at coordinate 43,123 of DASVPC010000088.1, forward strand.
GATCCGTGATCCGAAGACCCAGCAGCCCATCGATTGGACGCTGGGGCGCGCGGCGGAGATGGATGCGGGCGGCGATGTGTTCTGGCCGCTGCTCACCCTTGCCTTGCGGTCGGACGTGCCGTTTCCCAATCCGCTGAAGCCGGAAGACCGGCTGACCCATATGCGGGTCGACTATATGCGGGTTTACGCGTAACGCCCATCGATTTGCCCCCTCAGGCGCTCGTCGCCAAGGCCTATGAAATTTCCTTCGCAGCGACCCGCAGGGCGTCCGCATGCACATCGACAACCCGCTCCGTGTCGAAGCTGTCTATGAAGCTCTGCCTGAATTCCGCATGGGACAATTCATCCTGCAGGTTGTCGCAGTAATAAATCATCGCCTTGACCAGTTCGTCGCCGCCGCTCACCGGAACGAGGCGTCCGAGACGCCTGTCCACGAGAATGTCGCTCGGACCGAATTCACAGTCGGTCGAGATGACCGGCAGGCCAAACCTCAAGGCCTCGCATATCGCCAGCGACCAGCCTTCCCAACGCGATGTCGATACGTAGACATCACTGGTGGACAAGGCCGGCTGCGGATTGTCCGGGTGGTGCTCGATGCTCACCACATCCTCAAGCTCCAGCCGTCTGATCTGATCGCGCAGTTCGGCCTCTCCCGCCCCATAACCGACGACCTTCAGCCTGACGTTTTTGCGAACCTTGTAAAGCTCGGCAAATGCGTCCAACAGTAGATCCTGCCCCTTTTGATGGGAAAATCGGCCGACATTCACAAAGGTAACGCAGTTTCCGTCCTCAAGAGGTTTTATTCTTCCGGCATCGAATTTTCTGACGGGATTTGGCAGCCAGTATTGCGGCGTTTTGCTGGCAAACATTGCCTTGAATGATTCAAGCTGCTTGGGCGACGTGCCGAAGACATAGGAGAGGCGCTTGATGAAATAGATCCTCATCAGAAAGAACAGGATCCTGGCCTTCAGGTGGCTCGGTTCCAGCCGTGGATTGCCATGCAGATGCATGGCGAAATTCCTTCGGATTCCGAGGCAAGCCATCATGCAGATGACCGTCGGCTCGATCTGCGGGACGACGATAAGGCCGTAGTCCTTGCTCTTGAACACGCTTCTTAAGATAGACACCAACTCTCGTCTGTTATGCGCAATTCTGTCGATCGTATTGTAGCTTTGCTTTCCGGCCGGTCGGTTTTTGTGCTGAGACGTGTAGAGGACGTCGATCTCGAAATCGGCTGCGTATTTTTCGGACAGGGCAGAGCATATCGTATCGACCACGCGCTCAATGCCCGCGAAAGAGCTGGTGCCGGGTTGAATATAAAGAATTTTTATGCGGCTTTGAGTTGGTGCTTGGTCTTTCCCGCTCGGCAATTCAGCTTTCATTTGCATGCGCGCGTCCTATTCGAGCTGACAGGTCTTGATGGCACGATGCAGAGTACAGCATTAATAATAAATGGCGAGTGTCTTCAGTATTATTCAGAAGAGAAATAGTAATATTCGCAACCTGAAATTCGATAAGTATCTCCTTCATTTTTAATAACCTATAAAGTGGATTTTGCTGCGGCTTGGAAAATGATGAAAGCCTCGCCGGTGCCTTGCATCGGGCTTGAGTAGAGGGGGCCGCCTCTAGATGGCTGCTTTCAATTCGTTGACGCATGAGTCAATGAATCGTTTGAATAGCAGCCATGAGCATGCTAATGCCCTCGCATTGGCAATTTGGCGCAGAGGCCAGAGAATGAAAAGATTTAGCCTGTTTCTGATAATGGCCATGCTCACGTCATGTGCGAGCCGCCCAGGGCCTGAGGTATTGGAAACGGTCTCGAAAGCGCCAGCAACGACGAATACGATCACGGTCTATTCGGCAACGACCAGACCAAGAAAAGATCCAGCTCAGAATATTTTCACGAATGGCCGGTCGATTTCAACGAACTATGCCCGCTTCACGATCTCCATCCCTCCGACGCATAAGAGCGGCCAGATAGAATGGCCTCGCCCGAAACCGGACCCGCAGAAGACATTCGCCGTCACCGGGCAGGCCGTCCTTAACCGGGAGAGTTTCTTGAAGGCGCTTCCCGACAAGGACCAGGAGCGCCGGGTTGTCGTCTTTGTCCATGGTTACAATTACAATTTTCAGGAATCCCTGTTTCGGCTTGCCCAGTTGAGAGCGGATTCAAATCTTCCGGCCGCGCCGATCCTGTTCTCGTGGCCGTCGCAAGCGGCTTTGGCGGGCTATATAGCCGACAAGGATTCCGCCACATTTTCGCGGGATAACCTGACTCAGCTTCTCATCGACCTCACGAGGGGTCGCCGACGAGGCGAAGTCATGGTGTTCGCTCACAGCATGGGCGGCTGGCTGACCACCGAGGCCCTCAGGCAATTGAAGCTGGAAGGCCGGGAGGATGTTCTGGACAAGCTCACGGTAGTGTTGGCGGCCCCGGATATCGATGCGGATGTGTTTATCTCGCAGCTGAATGTCATCGGTAAAATGTCTCCCCCTCTGACGGTCCTCGTCTCGCGCGATGATCGCGCCCTGGAAGCCTCGACATTTCTGGGAGGCGGTGTGCCCCGCGTCGGTGCGCTCGATGTCAGGGATGAATTCGTCCGGGAGGCGGCAGTCAAAGCCGGGGTCCGGCTGATCGATATTTCAGCGCTAAAATCATCCGATCCGGCCAATCATGACCGCTTCATCGCTCTGGCGTCGATGAATCCAAATTTCGATGCCGGCACAAATGGAAAAACGAACGTGGTCGGAAAGACCGGCGCTTTCGTGTTCGACGCCATCGGCGCAACACTATCGAGCCCCTTCCGCCTGGCCAGCAAAGTGGTCAATCCGCAGTAAGCGTCCATTAGAGCGGTTCAGCTTTTCATGGAAACTCTGAACCGCTCTATCTCTTTGTTTTCTAGCAATTCCGGACGGAAAACCGCTACGCACTTTTCCTGGAATTGCTCTAGCATATCGAAACGGGCGCGGCTGGAATTCAGCCGCGCCCGAATGCATTCCAGTCCAGATCAGACCAGATCGAAGCGATCGGCGTTCATCACCTTCGTCCAGGCCGCCACGAAGTCACGTACGAACTTCTCCTGCGTGTCGCCCTGGCCATAGACCTCGGCCAGCGCCCGCAGCTGCGAGTTGGAGCCGAAGACGAGGTCGATACGGGTGCCGGTCCACTCGATTTCATTCGTATTGCGGTCGCGTCCCTCGAACACATATTTCGAGTCCGGGGAGGCTTTCCATGCCGTGCCCATGTCGAGCAGGTTGACGAAGAAATCGTTGGTGAGCGTTTCAGGGCGCTTGGTGAAGACGCCATGCTGCGACTGTCCCGTATTGGCGTTCAACACACGCAGGCCACCGACAAGAACCGTCATTTCCGGCGCCGTCAACGTCAGCAGCTGTGCCTTGTCGATCAGCAACTCCTCGGGCGAAATGGTGTATTCGCCCTTCTGATAGTTGCGGAAGCCATCGGCGATCGGCTCAAGAACGGCGAAGGAGTCGACATCCGTCTGTTCCTGCGTCGCGTCGGTACGACCGGGCGCAAAGGGAACCTCGATGTCGTGACCGGCATTCTTCGCAGCCTTTTCGACCGCAGCGGAGCCGGCAAGCACGATCAGATCCGCGAGCGACACCTTCTTGCCACTCAGCTGGGCGTCGTTGAACGCCTTCTGGATGCCTTCAAGCGTTGCAAGCACGGCCGCCAGCTGCGCCGGCTGGTTGACTTCCCAATCCTTCTGCGGAGCAAGGCGGATGCGTGCACCGTTCGCACCACCGCGCTTGTCGGAACCGCGGAAGGTTGCAGCCGAGGCCCAGGCGGTCGAGACCAGCTGCGAGATCGGCAGCCCCGATGCGAGGACCTTGCCCTTGAGATCGGCGATATCCTTGGCGTCGATCAGTGGGTGGTCAACGGCAGGGATGGGATCCTGCCAGATCAAGTCTTCGGAGGGAACTTCCGGGCCGAGATAGAGTACACGCGGACCCATGTCGCGGTGGGTCAGCTTGAACCAGGCGCGGGCGAAGGCATCGGCGAACTGATCCGGATTTTCGAAGAAGCGCCTGGAAATCTTCTCATAGGCAGGGTCGAAGCGCAGGGAAAGGTCCGTGGTCAGCATGGCGGGTGCGTGCCGCTTGGATGGGTCGTGCGCGTCCGGCACACTGCCGGCGCCGCCGGCATTCTTCGGCGTCCACTGATGGGCGCCGGCCGGGCTCTTCGTGAGCTCCCAGTCGAAGCCGAACAGGTTTTCGAAGAAGTTGTTGCTCCATTTCGTCGGCGTCGTGGTCCAGATGACTTCCAGGCCGCTGCTGATCGTGTCGCCGCCCTTGCCCGTTCCGTAGCTGCTTTTCCAGCCGAAACCCTGCTCTTCGATATCGCCTGCCTCGGGATCGGCGCCGACATGTGCGGCGTCGCCCGCGCCATGGGTCTTGCCGAAGGTATGACCGCCGGCGATGAGGGCGACGGTTTCCTCGTCGTTCATGGCCATGCGTGCGAAGGTTTCGCGGATGTCCCGGGCGGCTGCAAGCGGATCCGGGTTGCCGTTCGGGCCTTCCGGATTGACGTAGATCAGGCCCATCTGCACGGCGGAGAGGGGCTTTTCGAGCTCGCGGTCACCGGTGTAACGCTTGTCGCCAAGCCAGGTGTCTTCGGAGCCCCAATAGACGTCTTCCGCCGGCTCCCAGACATCGGCGCGGCCACCGGCGAAGCCGAAGGTCTTGAAGCCCATCGATTCCAGCGCGACATTGCCGGTGAGGACGAGCAGATCTGCCCAGGAGATCCGGTTGCCGTATTTCTGCTTGATCGGCCAGAGCAGGCGGCGTGCCTTGTCGAGGTTGACGTTATCCGGCCAGCTGTTGAGCGGGGCGAAACGCTGCTGACCGGCTCCCGCGCCCCCACGGCCATCGCCGGTGCGGTAGGTGCCGGCGCTGTGCCAGGCCATGCGGATGAAAAGCGGGCCGTAGTGACCGAAGTCGGCCGGCCACCATTCCTGCGAATCGGTCATCAGCGCATGGAGGTCCTGCTTCAGGGCCTCCAGGTCGAGCTTCTTAAACTCCTCGGCATAGTTGAACGCCGTGCCCAAGGGGTTGGACAGGGAGGAATTCTGGTGGAGGATCTTGAGGTTGAGCTGGTTCGGCCACCAGTCCCGGTTCGACCTGCCGCCGTGGGCCGTGTGCGTATGCACGACGGGACATTTGCCCGCGTTGTCGACTTTCGTATCCATATTTCTCTCCCTTGAGATTCCTTGAATTGAGCTGGTCTGAGAAAGACCGTCCTGAGGCGAACGTGCTTGGGGCGTCAGCGTTCTGGATAGTCCGGACATCGATGAGCTGCGCACGGTCTGCGGCTACTGTATGAGCCGTATGTGACAGTGACGCATTCCACCTTTGCTGCAGCGACTATACCCAAGCCACTTCATTAATTTAAGTTGGATTTTCTGATCGTGGCGATAAGGTGAGGTTATGACAAACTTGACACTCAAGCAGTTTCGCTATTTCGAGGCTTTGGCACGACAGGGGCATTTCGGACGTGCGGCCGATATCTGCGCGATCTCCCAGCCCGCTTTGTCGATGCAGATCAAGGAGCTGGAGGAAACGCTGGGGACCGAGCTTTTCGAAAGAGGTGCACGCCAGGTTCGGCTGACTGCCTTCGGAGAAGCGTTTGCACTGCGCGTGCGCGAAATTCTGCGCTCCGTCGATGAGCTGGGGGATCTGGCGCGGGCCTCGCAGGACAGGCTGGTGGGACGGCTGCGGATTGGCATCATCCCGACGGTCGCGCCCTATCTGCTGCCGGCGATCATCGGCAACCTTACCCGCCTGCATGATGGGCTTGAGATTCATGTGCGCGAGACGTTGACCTCAAAGCTGGTGCAGGAGCTGGCGGAGGGCCGGCTCGACACGGCGATTGTCGCCCTGCCGGTCTCAGAACCTTCGTTGACCGAGGTTTCGCTGTTCTCGGAGAATTTCGTGCTGGTCCGGCCGGGCGAGGACGAGGGCAAGCCGGTGCCCAATCGTGAAGCGTTGCGGGAGATGAGACTGCTTCTGCTCGAGGAGGGGCACTGCTTTCGCGATCAGGCCTTGTCGTTCTGCAACATACAGTCGGCATTGCCGCGGGAACTGATGGATGGCAGCTCTTTGTCGACACTGGTCCAGATGGTCAGCGCCGGCATTGGCGTCACCTTGATCCCGGAAATGGCCGTTGGGGTGGAGACGCGCTCGGCGTCGGTATCCGTTGCTCGTTTTCAGAACGTCCAGCCGTCGCGAACGATCGGCATGATCTGGCGCAAGACAAGTCCGCTTGCCAAGCAGTTTCTGCAGATTTCCGAAGTTGTCCGGCAGTCGGCCGATGCGATGCGCGCCCAATATAGTCCGACATTGTCGAATGCAGGGGGAGGTGGGAGTTAAGCGATCTCTCCATTCAGGCAGCCAAAGGTAATATTTTCGATTTATCTAACTCTACTGATAGGTGAAAAGTATATATCATTACTAAGATACGAAGTACGAAATAATAGCCAAATTACGCAGAAAAATATGCGCGATGACTGCGATCTTGTTCAGTTGTCGCAAGAATCCATGAAAGATTAACCTTCGTATGTCCGTGATACCCATCACTTTTTCGTAATTTTAGTGATGGTGGTTCTTGAGGCTGGATTTTTTAAATAACCGATTCTCCGCTATATTTCGCGCCCTGGGAAGGAACCGGAGCGGCAATGTCGCGATCGTTGTCGCCCTCACCATGGTGCCGATGCTTCTCGCGGTCGGTGCCAGCTTTGACTACATCCGCGCCTACAATGTCCGCCAGAGCATGCAGAGCGATCTCGATGCGGCCCTGATCGCCGCTGTCAAGAATGTCGACAACGACGATACGAATACTCTCAAGCAAAAGGTTTCCGACTGGTTCCATGCTCAGACGGAAAGCAGCTACTCTCTCGGCGATATCGAAATCGATACGACCAACCATCGCATAACGGCGACGGCGAGCGGGACTGTTCCCACGACCCTGATGAAGATCGCCAATATCGATACCGTCCCCGTCAGTGTGGCTAGTGCCGTCAAGGGACCGGCATCGTCCTATCTCAACGTCTATATCGTCCTCGACAAATCCCCGTCGATGCTTCTGGCAGCGACGACGGCGGGCCAGCAGGTGATGTATAACGGTATTGGATGCCAGTTTGCCTGCCATACTGGCGATTCGCACACGATTGGTACCACGACCTATCCCGACAACTATGCCTATAGCACGGACAAGAAAATCAAGCTGCGCGCCGATGTTGCCGTGGATGCCGTTCATGAAGTGATCGACATGATCAATAGCTCCGACACCAATCACGAGCGGATTCGGGTCGGACTCTATAGCCTGGGCGATACGATTACGGAAGTTTTGGCGCCGACACTGGACACGACAGCCGCGGGCAAGCGCTTGGATGATCCGACAGCCGGCCTCACAAGTGCAACCTCGACGACCTATACCTATTTTGACGTCTCCCTGGCAGCGCTGAAGAGCAAAGTCGGAACAGGCGGAGACGGCTCCTCCTCGGCGACACCGCTCAAATTGGTTCTCCTGCTGACGGACGGCGTCCAGTCGCAGCGCGAATGGGTAACCAGCGGCGTGACTTGGAAGAATAGCAAGGCAATTTCTGGACAATACTGGTACAAGGTGGCGCCGCTCAATCCGGCCTGGTGCGATTACATCAAGAAGCAGTCCGCCACGATGGCGGTTTTGTATACAGAATATCTGCCGATCACCACCGACTGGGGCTATAACGCAACCGTTGGCTCGACCATGGCAAGCGCCAACTGGAAAAGCACCTGGGGCGGCACGATGGATAGTGGTGTGTCCAGCAGCATCACGCGGCGGGACTACATTCCCTATGCGCTTTCCGACTGTGCATCCTCAAAGAGCCTGTTCATGTCGGCGTCGTCCGCCACGGACATTACCGCGGGCCTGTCGGCACTCTTCACGCAGTATCTTGCCTCCGTTCGGCTGACCCAATGATGCGAGGTGGGCCGTTTGCATCGTTCCGCCGCCTCCTCGCTGACCGGAAAGGCGTGGCCGCGATCGAGTTCGCGCTCCTGGCCCTGCCGCTGTTCATGCTGATATTCGCGATCATCGAGATATCGGTGATGTTTTTCGTGAATTCAGCAATGGACGCGTCGGTTCAAAAGATTTCCCGAATGATCCGCACCGGAGAGGTCGCGTCGTCCAAGATCACCCAAGCCGCTTTCAAGGCAAAAATCTGCGACGATATGCTTCTAGCGTTCAGCTGTTCCAGCAATCTCCTGGTCAAGGTCGACGTACTCTCGGCTCTGTCGTCCGCCACCAGTGCCAATCCCATCAATGCCAGCGGTAATCTTGCCGTGACCGAGACCTATAATATTGGCAAGGGCAGCGACTATATTCTGGTTCAGGCATTTTTGCCCTGGGATGCCGTCGTCAACTTCTTCACCTTTTCGAGCAACAAGATGGCCGACGGTCGTTATTTGCTGGGATCCTCCGTTCTGTTTCGCAACGAGCCCTTTTGATGATGAAACGGAGCTTGCCCATCCACCGGTTTGCCGCGTTCTGCCTTCGCCGTCTGGCGCGTGACCGGTCCGGAACGTCCGGAGTGGAATTCGCAATCGTTCTGCCGATCCTGCTGCTGTTGCTTGTCGGAACCGTCGATCTCGGCCATGCGCTCACCGTCAGCCGCAAGATCGATGAGATCGCCTCCACCACCGGGGATATGATTTCGCAGCAAGGCACCTGGACGAAGTCCGACGTCGCCAATATTCTTTCCGGTGCCAGCTTCATCCTGCAGCCTTACGACACCACAGGTCTGACGATCACGGTTGCGGTGGATGACATCAGCAAAAGCGGCACCGCTACGGTCAACTGGTCTGCCGCGCTCAATACCTCTGCCTTGACCTATGGAGCGGCAACGCCGGTCGACGTGCCTTCGCAGATCAAGGAAGCAGGCGTGCAGGTCGTGCTGACGCGTGTGCAGTACACGCTGACGACGCCGGTCTCGGCGCTGTTTGCAAGCTTTACCGGAACGAACGGCTACAGTTTCGACCGTCATTTCTTCAATCGGCCGAGGGCCGGGAACACGATCACCTACAAGTAGCCTGAAGGATTTTTCATCGTTGCCTTAGCCGGCCTCGGCACCCTCGGCGCGGATCCATTGGCGAAATTCAGCGACGGCGGCTTTTTCGGAAAAATCCGGGCTGGTCAGGATGTGGTAGCTCTCCCCGCTTTGTATCTCGATATTGAAAGGGCGGATCAAACGTCCGCTCTTGAGGTCGTTTTCGACAAGCATGTGGTTGGCGAGCGCGATGCCCTGGCCCTGTACCGCGGCATCCAGCAATAGACCGGCATCGTTGAAATAGAGCGTCTCATCGAAATTGACGCTGGCGACGCCGGCGGTTGCAAACCAGGTGGCCCAGAGACTGGAATTCATGTTCTGCAGCAGGGTATGGCGGGCAAGATCGCCTGGGCTGACGATCGGAGGCCCCTCGCGCAGGACGGAGGGGCTGCAGACTGGGAACAGCTTGTCGGGTCCGAGCCGCTCCACTCGTGCGCCCTGCCAGTCGCCGCGCCCCCAGCGAATGGCGACATCGATATCCTGACGGTCGAAATTCACCGTGTCGTTGGAGGCGAGCAGCGTTACCTTGATCTGCGGGTTGAGCTGCATGAAGCGCTTCAGCCGCGGCACCAGCCAGCGCGAGGCGATTGCCGGCGGTGCGTTGATGCACAGTACCGTCGGCGCCATGGGATCGACGATCCGTTCGCAAGCTCGCGCCAGCAAGGCAAGCGATTCATGTACGGCACTTGCAAGCTGGGTGCCCTCGCGCGTCAGCTCGACCCGACGTGGCAGGCGGCGAAACAGCCGCACATCCAGCAGATCCTCGATCTGGCGGATCTGTTGGCTGACCGCGGATTGGGTTACGCACAGCTCGTCGGCGGCAGCCGTGAAGCTGCCGTGGCGCGCGGCCGCCTCAAAGACGCGAAACAGGTTGAGCGGCGGCAATCGATTCATGCGGCGCCCCGAACCTCCGGATGGCTGGCAGTCCTGCGGCGCGGTCGGCTCCGCCTCACTCGTGGCGATTTCGATCGCTTCTCCCAGCAACTTGGTTCCGAAGGGGCGTTCGTTCATGCGGCATCCCTTAACGTCGTGTTGCGCAGTTCCACGAGGCCTTCGAGTTGGGGAATGACCTCGCAGCCGAAGCGCTCGATCGAGGCGAGCGTTTCCCGCCGCCCGATACCGGCAAAGCCCATGAAGCAGGAGAGATGTGTCGGCTTGAGGGCCTCGATTTCCCCGGCGAGTTTTTCTGCACAATAGCTTGCCGGCCCGATAACGGCATTATCGAGGAAATCGTCAAGCGGCGGTTCGTCGTTGAGAGGCATCAGGCGCAGGAACGGACCGTCACGCGTGGGGTCGGCCGTCGAAAGCGGCACCGCCGCGCGGGCGAGGTCGCGCACGCACTGTGCCGCATGGCGCGCATCGTCGCGGTCCTCGGTGACGTAGACATAACGCTGCACGGCGAGCGGCATCGTGTCCGGATTGCCGCCGGCGTCGGCCCAACTCGCGGCAATCCTGTCCTTGAAACTGCGCGCCGCGCTCAGGCCGCGATGGCCGAAACTCATGAAGGGCGTGTGATTGCCTTTGACCATGCGTGCGATCGGATCGGGATGGCTGGTTGCGACGAAGACATCCGGCATGGCGAGGCCGAAGGGGCGCATCGAGAGTTCGGTGCGAGGGATGGAGAAATGCTTGCCGCTGAATTCTACGACGCCGGCTGTCAGCCCCTGTTCGAGGATCGTCCAGGCTTCGAGCATGATCGAATGCCGTTCTTCCGGCTGCACGCGAAACCGCTCGAATTCGTGCGGCTGGTAGCCGCAACCCAATCCGAGCACGAGTCGGCCATGCGTCAGGAGATCGGTGAAGGCAGCCTCCTGCACCAGGCGCAGCGGATCGTAGAAAGGCAGCGCGAGCACGGCGGGCGCCAGCCGGATCTGCTTTGTCTCGGCGGCGCAATGGGCAACCATGAGCATGGAGGAGGGGCAGATCGAATGATTGGTGAAATGGTGCTCGGCAAACCATGCGACATCGAAACCGAAATCCTCGGCCATTTTCACCGCGTCGACCGTCGTCTTCAGCACAGAGGCCGGCGAGGTGTTCCTGTCGTAAAGCCCCATCAGGTTAAAGAGGCCGAGCTTGACCATATTTGTCTCTTTCCCTAGTCCCGGCCTGCGTCTGCGCGCGGACGGTATTTGATTTTCTCCGGCATTCGCCAGGTAGCCTAAATGATAGGCATGGATCGATCGGCCCACAAATTAGCTTATCTAATGTGCACGACAGTACAGCTTCAGTCAGCCCTGTCATAGCGTCTGCGCTTATCGGGTCATGAGAAGAGATCGTTTGCTGATTGTCCAAAGACCGGAGACAGTCCCGCATCGACATTCGAAACCGGCAAGGTGAGGCCGGCCAAGCGGGGTATCATGAAGAACCAGACCATGATTGTGACGGGTGGTGGCAGCGGGCTCGGCAAGGCCGTCTCGCTCGGGCTTGCGGCAGAAGGCGTGCGTGTCGCGATCATCGACATCGATCCGAAGGCCGCCGATGCGGTGGTTGCCGAAATCGAATCTTCCGGCGGCGCGGCATTCGCGGTCATCGGTGACATCACCACCCGCGCCAGCGCCGCCGCACTCGTCGGCGACGTCGTCGCCAGAGCGGGCCGCGTTCATGGCCTGTGCAATTGCGCCGGCGTCTACCCAAGACGGCCGATCCTCGACATCAGCGACGAGGACTGGGATTTCAGCTTCTCGGTCAATGTACGTGGTCTCTATGCAGTATCCGTCGCCGTCATCGCGCATATGAAAGAAAACGGCGGCGGCCGTATCGTCAACGTCGCCTCCATCGACGCCCTCAAATCCCATCCGAAGAATGCACACTACGCGGCGATGAAGGCCGCAGTGGTCAGTCTGACCAAGAGCCTCGGCGAGGCCTGTGCGCCGGACAATATCCTCATCAACGGCGTGGCACCCGCCGGCATCGCGACGGAAAAGGCGCGCGCAGCGGGCTTTCTGCCCGAGCTTGCGGCCCAGACCGCCATCGGCCGCGCCGCCGAGCCCGAAGATGTCGCCGATGTCATCGTTTTCCTCCTGTCGGAGAAGAACAGGTACATGGTCGGCGAAACCGTCGCTATCAGCGGCGGCTACTTCATCGCCTGATCCGTTTCCCCAATCAAAGCAGGGCACTCAACATGCATTTCGGCATTTTCAACCTCATGAGCCTTCGCGACAATCCGGGTGGGATCGGCGGTATCATCGAGGACACGCGCACCATGGTCAGGCTTGCCGAGGATATCGGCTTCGAGATCGCCTGGTTTGCGGAGCATCATTTCACCAACTATTCGATCAGCGTTTCGCCGCTGATGGTGGCCGCGCATATGGCCGGCATCACCAGCCGCATCAAGCTCGGCGCCGGCGTTGTCGTGCTGCCGCTCTATCATCCGATGCGCGTGGCGCAGGAGATCGCGCTTCTCGACCAGTTGAGCGGCGGCCGGGCCGTTCTCGGTGTCGGGACCGGATACCAGGCCTATGAATTCGAGCGCTATGGCGCCGCGGTGGCCGAGAAGACAGATATCTTCCTCGAATACTGGAGCATCGTCGAACAGGCGCTGACGGAAGGGCGTGCGGCGTTGAAGGGCCGCTACGTCGACGTGCCGGAAGCCGTCTTCACGGTACGGCCCCAGCAAAGGCCGATGCCGCCGGTCTATTGCACCTCGCCGCATCCGCCGATCTTGAAGGCGCTGGCAAAATGGGGCGGCATCCCGTTCGTCACGGCCGGCTGGCGCGGATCGCAGGCGCTTCCCGGCATCACCGAGAAAGTGCGCGACGCCTGGGTGGCCGGCGGTCTGGATGGCCGGTCCATGCAGGTTGCCCTGCAACAGTACGTCCATGTGACCGACAGCAAGGAAGAGGCGCTGGAGGCGGCCGAACGTGCCCGCTGGGTGGGCCGGCTGGTGCACGGACTGCGCAGCAACGTGCTGACGCTGGACGGCTCGCATGTGGTTGCCGCTCCCTTTCCGGACGAGCCGCCGCTTGAGGTCTTCCGCGACAATCTCTTGATCGGCGACGCCCACTATGTCGCCGAAAGGCTGATCGCCGAAATCAGGACGCTCCGGCCCAGCCATTACAACTGCTTCTTCCAGTTCGGCGACATGCCGGTTGCCCGCGCGCGTCGCTCGCTCGAGCGTTTCGGTGCCGAAGTGCTGCCGCTGGTCGAGAAGGAGCTGGGGCCGCTCGACAGGATCGGCCGATAGAAGCCGACGGCAGATCGCATAGGGAAGGAAAACGCCTCGGAAGGACAGACAGGGAATTTCAGTAGATGACGTGAACGCAACGACGCTCACGGGGACAATCGAACCAGAGGGAAACGACATGTTGAAAGAATTCGCAGCAGCGGCGTCGCTTACGACGTTGCTCATGACGACTATTGTATCTTCATCTTCCGCCGAAACGCTGGGTCCCGTGACCGACGATATCGGCGTCGTCAAAATCGCCAAGGGAGACCCCATCCTGATCGGGGGCTACACGTCGCAATCGGGTGGCGACACCAACCAGGGTATCGACGAATTGCGCGGGGCGGAAATCGCCATCGCGGATCAGGGTGGCAAGGTGCTGGATTTCCCGGTGAAGCTTCTCGGTGAAGACGCCCAATGCACCGCCGAGGGCGGGCAGACCGCCGCCACCAAGCTTGCGGGCAACAAGCAGATCATCGCCGTCGTCGGCCCGACCTGCTCGAGCGGCGCGCGAGCCGGCCTTCCGATCCTCGCCAATGCCGGGATCCCGAGCGTCGGCATCGGCGCCACGGCTCCAGCGTTGACCGCGGCGGATCGCCCGGCCGAGTTCAAGGGCTTCCTGCGCGTCGTGCCGAACGACCTTCTGAGCGCCTCCTTCACCGTCGACTATGCCGTCTCGAAGCTCGGTCTGAAGACGGTCGCCACGATCCATGACGGCAGCCCCTATACCGAACAGCTGGTGAAGGCTTTCGAGAAGGATTTCACTGCCAAGGGCGGGACCGTCGTCGCCAGCGAAGCGATCGCTCCGACCGATACCGACATGCGTCCGGTTCTGACGCGCATCTCCACCAAGAAGCCTAACCTGATCTTCACTCCCGTCTTTACCTCCAGCATCGGCTTCATTCTACGCCAGCTTCCGGAAGTGCCGGATCTTGCCAAGACGACGGTGATCGGCGGCGAGGGCGTCTTCAGCGCCAATGTCATCGAGGCGGCGGGCAAGGATATCGTTGGCTTCCGCCTTGTCGGTCCGTCGACCGAGCTCTTCTCGGAACGGTTTCCAGTCTTTGTGAAGAAGTTCAAGGATGAGTACGGCGAAGCGCCTACCGGCGGTTTCAGCGCCTATGGTTACGACGCCACATTGCTGACGCTGTACGCGATCAAGACGGCTGCCAAGACGGATGCCGAGGGCAATCTCTACATCGGCCGCAAGGCGCTGCTCGACGCCATGATGGCCTCGAAGAACGTGCCTGGGCTGACCGGCATGCTCTCATGCAATGCCTATGGCGATTGCAGCGCCGCAACCTATGCCGTGTGGCAATTCGTCAGCGACGATGCCTCGTCCTTCGCGCCCGGCGAAAATC
>DASVPC010000089.1:0-9304 GCA_036383055.1 Rhizobium sp.
ACCTTCTCCTCGAATGTCGGCCGCATTCGCACCATTGCCGAGGCAGCCGAAGCCGCGGGCCGCGAGATTTTGCTGCTCGGCAGTTCGCTGAAGCGCGTGGTCGACGTCTCCCGCGATATTGGCATCATGGAAGGCCTCAAGCCGTTCATCGCCGAGGACGAGTATGGCTATATCCCGCGCGACAAGGTCGTCATCATCCTGACGGGTAGCCAGGGCGAGCCGCGCGCCGCCCTTGCCAAGCTCTCACGCGATGAGATGCGCCACGTCGCGCTCGCCGCCGGCGATATCGTCGTCTTTTCTTCGCGGGCCATTCCCGGCAACGAGAAGGCGATCCAGGATATCAAGAACGGTCTTACCGAACAGGGCGTGCATGTGGTGACGGACGCGGAAGCGCTGGTCCACGTCTCCGGCCATCCGCGTCGCAACGAGCTGCAGAAGATGTATGAATGGACGCGACCGAAGGTCGTCGTGCCGGTGCATGGCGAGCCGACGCATCTGGCGGCGCATAAGGAACTGGCCGAGCAATCCGGCATCTCCATCGTGCCCAAGGTCCGCAACGGCGACATATTGCGGTTGGCGCCCGGCCCGGTCGAGGTGATCGGTCAAGCACCGCATGGCCGTATTTTCAAGGACGGTATATTGATCGGCGATTTCGACGAGATGGGCATCGGCGAGCGCAAGAAGCTCTCTTATGTCGGCCATGTCGCCGTCAACGTCGTGCTCGATGCCCGCTATGACATCGTCGGCGATCCCGATATCGTCGCGATCGGCCTGCCGGCCTATGACGACGAGGGCGAGGAGATGGAAGACACGCTCTTCGACGCTGTCGTCAGCGCCATCGAGAGCATTCCGCGCGCCCGTCGCAAGGATATCGACATGTTGCAGGAAGCCGCGCGCCGCGCCGTGCGTGCTGCTGCCAATCATGGCTGGGGCAAGAAGCCTGTCGTGACCGTCTTCGTCACGCGCATGGCGGGCTGATCCACGGTTTCGATCCGGTCAAGGAAGAGAGAACAGCCATGCTCGGACGCATCAATCATATTGCGATTGCCGTTCCTGATATTGCCGCCGCTGCCGCCGTTTATCGCGAGACGCTGGACGCGAAGGTCTCCGAGCCGCAATCCCTGCCGGAGCATGGAGTCACCGTCGTTTTCGTCGAGCTGCCGAATAGCAAGGTCGAGCTGGTGGAGCCGCTTGGCGACAGCTCGCCGCTGTTGAAATTCCTTGCCAAGCATCCGACTGGCGGCATGCATCACATCTGCTACGAGGTGGAGGATATCCTGGCGGCACGCGATCGGCTGATCGCAGGCGGCGCGCGGGTGCTGGGCGATGGCGAACCCATGATCGGCGCCCATGGCAAGCCGGTGCTCTTCCTGCATCCCAAGGACTTCTTCGGGACGCTCATCGAGCTCGAGCAAGTGTGACATTAGGGCGCTGGGCCGTGCTTTGAAACCTGGCGGCTTTGGCTCTATAAGCTGTTGTGGATGAGGAGGAGACGGGTCGATTTTGCCTGTCTTGAGGGAGCATATGGCCCAGCAGATTTTCTCGACTTGCGCCGTCTATTTCGTTGTCTGGTGGATCACGCTATTCGCCGTGCTGCCGTTTGGCCTGCGCACGCAAGCAGAGGACAATCATGTCATCCTCGGCACGATCGAAAGCGCGCCGACGAAATTTCGGGGGTTTCGTGTGGTGTTGATTACGACGCTGGTATCCGCCGTGATCTACGGGGCATGGTATGTCAGCGCGCATTATTTCGGCTTCGGTTTCAGCTCCATGCCGCAGATTATTCCGCACTATGACGACTGAGGTCCGTGCCCGGAAATTTCCGGGATATGCGGCTGGAAATTCCATGTCATGGAATAGCCCGGAAACTGTCACACCTTCGTCATGTGATTGGGGCAAAGAGACTGCGCAGCAAGGGCCGCCGCAGCATACCGGCTGGTCGGCCCAAAAGGGCGTTTCAAAGCCTGGTTTTTGAGAAAGCCCCGTAGCTGCTTGAGGCGAGAAAGCAAAAAAAAACAAGGCAGTAAGCCTTGTTTTTAAGTATCGCGTGATCCTTATCCGTTGCCGGGGCAGCGACGAGCGCGCCTAAGATCTGATCCTCCCAAGACTTGACCGCGAAACGACAAGAATTTAACCTTCCTGCCTCTTTTGTGAGCTGAAATTAGCTCAAACATTGGGCTTTGTCATCTGTTTTTTTGCTTTTTTGTTACAGTCGCGAAGAATTTTTCTGTTGACAGTTTCTCGCCACAAATCCTTATAAACATGCATTTTTTCGAATTCGCGAAAATGGTTGATGGCGCCCGGTATATACGGGTGCAAGCCGGATTCGCGCCGTGCAAATGCGGGTTTCCTTCCTGCCCCGAAGCAGTTATGAACTGCCTCCAGCAGTCAATTTTTTAACGATTCCGCCGGACGCGGAACGTCAAACCATCTGGAATCGACCCATGCGCCTGTCTCGTTATTTCATGCCCATCCTGAAGGAAAATCCCAAGGAGGCGGAAATCGTTTCCCACCGGCTGATGCTGCGTGCCGGCATGATCCGCCAGCAGTCGCAAGGCATCTATTCCTGGCTGCCATTAGGCAAGCGCGTTCTCGACAAGGTCAACAAGATCATCCGCGAGGAGCAGAACCGTTCCGGCGCCGTCGAGCTGTCGATGCCGACCCTGCAGTCGGCCGAACTCTGGCAGGAAAGCGGTCGTTACGACGCCTATGGAAAGGAGATGCTGCGCATCAAGGACCGCCAGGAGCGGCCCATGCTCTACGGCCCGACCAACGAGGAGATGATCACCGACATCTTCCGTTCCTACGTCAAGTCCTACAAGGACCTGCCGCTGAACCTCTACCATATCCAGCTGAAGTTCCGCGACGAGATTCGTCCGCGCTTCGGCACCATGCGCTCGCGCGAATTCATGATGAAGGATGCCTATTCCTTCGACCTGACGCAGGAAGGCGCCGTAGTCGCCTATAACAAGATGTTCACGGCCTATCTGCGCACCTTCGATCGCCTCGGTCTTCGGGCAATCCCGATGCGCGCCGATACCGGCCCGATTGGCGGCGATCTCAGCCACGAATTCATCATCCTTGCCGACACCGGCGAATCCGAGGTTTTTTGCCACAAGGATTTCGTCAATTTCGACATTCCTCCGGAAGACACGAATTTTGATGACGCCGCGGGACTGAAGGGCATCTTCGACAAGTGGACGTCGCTTTATGCGGCAACCTCCGAAATGCACGACGAGGCCGCCTTCAACGCTATCCCCGAAGGCGAGCGCCTGTCGGCACGCGGCATCGAAGTCGGCCATATTTTCTATTTCGGCACGAAATATTCCGAGCCGATGGGCGCGAAAGTGCAGGGTCCGGATGGCAAGGAGCACGCCGTCCACATGGGATCTTACGGTATCGGCCCGACACGCCTTGTTCCCGCCATCATCGAAGCATCGCATGACGAGAACGGAATCATCTGGCCGGCTTCGGTCGCGCCCTTTGATGTCGTCGTGATCAACATGAAGTCTGGCGATCAGGCCTGCGACGCCGCTTGCGAGACGATCTACGCGGCACTGTCCAAAGCCGGCAAGGATGTCCTGCTCGATGATCGGGACGATCGCGCCGGAACGAAGTTCGCGACCGCCGATCTGATCGGCGTGCCCGTGCAGATCATCGTCGGACCGCGTTCGATCGCGGGCGGCGAAGTGGAAGTCAAGGACCGCAAGACGGGCGCTCGCGAGACGATAACCGTCGAAGCGGCGATCAATAAACTGGCAGGCTGATACAGCAATAGGATGAGAAGCGAATGGCGGTAACCGCGGCAGCCGAGCAGCAGGAAAAGTCTATCACGACTAGTCCGTCATCGCGTCCATTCTCCGGTTTCGAGCGGCTTGTTGCCTGGCGCTATCTGCGCTCCCGGCGCAAGGAAGCGTCGATTTCGGTGATTGCCGGCTTCTCGTTGGTCGGCATCATGCTCGGCGTCGCGGCGCTGATCATCGTTATGGCCGTAATGAACGGCTTCCGCGCCGAGCTTTTCAAGCAGATTCTCGGCTTCAATGGCCATGTCATTGTCCAGCCAATCGATTCACCGCTGAATGACTATGCCTCGCTGGCGCAGAAATTTGCCGCCGTTCCCGGCGTCACCATGGCTTTGCCGCTGGTCGAGGGCGAGACGCTCGCCTCCGGTCGCGGCGGTTCCGGCACGGGTGCGCTCGTTCGCGGCATCCGCTCCGAGGACCTGACGAAGTTGAAGACGGTTTCCGACCATATCGTCGATGGCGACATGGTCGGCTTCGCCGCCGGTCAGGGCGTCATGGTGGGTTCGCGTCTGGCACGGCAACTGGGTCTGACCGTCGGCGATCAGATCACGCTGACTGCGCCCGACGGCGATGTCACGCCGTTTGGGGTCAATCCGCGCGTCAAGGCCTATAGTATCTCCGGCATCTTCGAAGTGGGCATGTCGGAATATGATTCCTCCGTCGTCTTCATGCCTCTCGAAGAGGCGCAGGTGTTCTTCAACGCGGAAGGGATCGTCGAGAAGATCGAGCTCTTCATCAGCAATCCCGATGATGTCGACCTATTGAGGCCGAAGATTGAAGCGGCGGCGGGGCGGCAGATCTTTCTGACCGATTGGCGGCAGGTCAACGCCACCTTCTTCTCGGCGCTCCAGGTCGAGCGCAATACCATGTTCATGATCCTGACACTGATCGTCATCGTCGCTGCGCTGAACATCATTTCCGGCCTGATCATGCTGGTGAAGGACAAGGGAAGCGATATTGCCATCCTGCGCACCATGGGTGCGACATCAGGGGCGATCATGCGTATCTTCTTCATGACGGGCGCCGCGATCGGCGTTGTCGGCACTCTTGCCGGCGTCGCGCTTGGTGTTCTCGTCTGCCTCAATATCGAATCGATCCGTCAGTTCTTCTCCTGGATATCGGGCACGGTGATCTTCAATCCCGAGGTCTATTTCCTCAGCAAGCTGCCGGCGCAAATGAATGTGAGCGAGACCGTTTCCGTCGTCGTGATGGCCCTGACGCTATCCTTCCTCGCCACGATCTTCCCGGCCTGGCGCGCCTCGCGGCTCGATCCGGTGCAGGCGCTACGGTACGAATAAGGAATTCCACATTTGATGAAACGCAACGTCGTTCTCCAGCTCTCGGGCGTGGAGCGTCATTACGGGCAGGGCGATACCCGGCTGTCGATCCTGAAGAGCGCCGATTTCGCCCTGCATAGCGGCGAGATTGTCGCCCTGGTCGCGCCGTCGGGGACAGGCAAGTCGACGCTGCTGCATGTCGCCGGCCTGCTGGAACATCCGGATGCCGGCGAGGTGCTGATCAACGGGCACGCCTGCGAAGGATTGTCGGATGAAAAGCGCACGGCGGTTCGCCGCAGCGAGATTGGTTTCGTCTATCAGTTCCATCATCTGTTGCCCGAGTTTTCGGCGCTTGAAAATATCATGATGCCGCAGCTGATTTCCGGCCTGTCGCGGAAGGAGGCGAGCGTCCGCGCCGCCCAGCTTCTCGACTACATGCGTATCGGCCACCGCGCCGATCACCGCCCGGCCGAGCTCTCCGGCGGCGAGCAACAGCGCGTCGCCATCGCCCGCGCTGTCGCCAATGCGCCGCTGGTGCTGCTGGCTGACGAGCCGACCGGCAATCTCGACCCCGAAACCGCGCATTATGTCTTCGATGCGCTCGAAGCGCTGGTGCGGCAGTCGGGTCTTGCGGCGCTGATCGCCACGCACAATCACGACCTTGCGGCCCGCATGGACCGCCGTGTTACCATCAACGACGGCAAGGTCGTCGAGTTCTAATCATCGCTTAGGGGATGATCAGACCACCGCGATAGTCCAGCTCGTAAGCCTTGCACTCGTTTATCAGGATGACTTCGTGGCCGATGAAGTGGTCACAGCCGCCGGTGCTCCGGTCGACATAACGGCCGAGCGGGTGGTCGAATTCGAAGCCGCCGAGGAAGCGTTTCTCATCAAGGTAGAGCCGCAGCAGCGATGCCTTGATGATCATTCCCGCCGTCGTGCCGTCGATCAGATCGGGCTCGACGATGCGCCCGAAATAATTCATCGCCCAGACCGGTTCATCATCGAGCCAGACCAGTTCCTGTCCGGCGAAATTCGTACCGCCGAAATAGCTGTCGAGATAGCGCCAGCGGCCGCTGGCATAGCCGATATCATGCGAACCGTTGCGGCAGGACGGCAGTCTCTCGCCATCGCCGACATAGGTTTCGGCCTTCGCCGTGACAATGAAATGATTCAGCTCGGCAAGATCCGGCACGGTTCTCTCCATTCATGGTGGGCGGCCAGCATGTCACGCGCACCACGGTTTGTAAAGAACATATAGTGAACAAATGGAGGATTGCTACTGGCTGACGCCGCAGCCTTTCTGGCCGAAATCGTCCTTCCAGTCCTCGATCTTGATGGTCTTGCCCTCGGTCTTGAGGTCTTTGCCACCCTTCGTCGCCTTGCCGGTCAGCACATTGTAATCACAGCTATAGCCGGCGTCGGGCTTCAGCGTATCACGGTAGTCATAGGTGTAGCCGGCAACGACGAAGGTGTTGTTGCGCAAGGCGAGCGTGAGCGTCTGCTCCCAGCGGTCCCGTCCAATGGCGTCATTTTGCGAGGTGACGGCGATCGAACCGTTCGGCAACGCCTTTATCGACGGCTCCTGGCCGAAGATGCCGTCGGGCCCGGTGCTGCCCCAAACCTTGTTCGGTGCGGCCGCCGCAAGCCTCAGCAGGGAGTGTTCGTCGTCGCGCAGATAGATGTAGATGCCGATGGGATTGTCGGCTTGATCATCAGGCGCCGGCGCCACCAGCAGGGCGAGATCCGGTTTGCCATCCTTGTTCCAGTCACCGATCGCGGCATCGACGATACGTCCGGGCGTGATGGCGGTTTCGGCGGCGACCGTGGCGGTGGCGGAAAACGAAATGAGGGCTGCGACGACAAGCGGCTTCATGGTGATCTCCCGGTTCATTCTCTCTCCTTAGCGATTGCTGCCGAAGGCTTGGTTAAGCGCTTTTGAAATGTTCCTCGCACTCATGTCGAATACACTAAAAGCCAGATTGGTGGGCAGCCATCCAAAGGTCCGACTAAAGTGTAGCGGCTGTCCAACCTTGATACTGTTTGACCGTCTCATCCAGTAAACTAGTCTAGATGGGACATGAGACTGGGAACGCGTGACGAATTGCGCCGCCGAGATAGGCGTGTGGGTGCTGTGGAAGGGTAGTATATGGCAACGCTATACATGTTAATGGGGTTGCCAGGGGCGGGAAAGACAACAATTGGCAAACGCCTTGAACAGGATTGCCCTGCATTGCTGCTGTCTCCAGACGCGTGGATGGCGCGAGTTGTTGGGGCCGGCTACGATGCCGACAGACGACGAGCGGTACAGCAATTGCAGCTGGAATTGGCCGATAGGGTGCTTCGTCTCGGGCGCGACGTGGTCCTGGAGTTTGGGTTCTTCCGTCGAGCAGAGCGAGACGAAGCACGAGCGCTGGCGTCAAAGGCAGGCGCCGAGGCTCAATTGATCTTCCTGGACCCGCCTTTTGAGGAACTGGTTAAGCGTGTCGAGGCGCGTAACCGGGACTTGCCGCCCGACACATTTTCGGTGACGCGGGAGCACCTCAAATTGTGCGCGACGTGGCTTGAGCGGCCGCGACCGGAGGAGGAGGCTTCCATATATCGTTAGCGCCAGCGCCCTAGCGCCCCAGGCGGTGGTCAAGATAACCGGAATGCGAATTTACCTGACATTATCTGGAAACGCAGCGCGATTGCTTGCGACTACCTTGGAGTTCCTGAGATGCCGCCCATCTCTGGCTTTCGGCGACGCATTTGCCTCGGTTTGTTCGTCGGTTCATCGGCATTGAAAACATGATGATGAAATTTATTGATGTTCCTATTGACTCTCGAACAAAAATAGAACAAATAAGAAACATAACGAGTAAGGAGCGCGTAAATGACCGATATCATTCGAGACGTTGCAGCATTCACCTCCATCGTGATGTTCGTCGCCAGCTTTTCCCTGATCATGATGGCGATGTGAATCTTATCCCCACGGGTGTTGCGATGCACCCGTTTATCATGAGGACAGCTTCTGGACTTTATCGTCCGCTATGCCGACAATGCAGCCGATTCATTAGGGCATGCGGAAAGGCATAGAATGGCGGATATGACGAGCAGCGGCGCGACGAGCGCACCGGTCGGTGACACGCCGGAATTCGTGCATCTTCGTGTCCATTCCGCCTATTCGCTGCTCGAGGGCGCGTTGCCCCTGAAGAAGATCCTTGCCAAGGCGGCCGGCGACAATCAGCCGGCCATTGCCGTCACCGACACCAACAATCTTTTCGTCGCGCTGGAGTTCTCCCAGAAGGCGATGGACGAGGGCCTGCAGCCGATCATCGGCTGCCAGGTGTCCATCGATATGGAGGATGGTGTCGAGGGCGAGAAGCGCGGTCCGCAGCAGGCTTTGGCCAAGCTGCCGTCCATCGTGTTGTTTGCCGCCACCGAGCGGGGCTATGAGCGGCTGGTCGACCTAGTCAGCCGCGCCTATCTCGGCGGCGAGGGCAATCAGGCCGTCCATATCACCGCCTCCTGGCTGGAAGAGATCGGCACGGAAGGGATGATCGCGCTGACAGGGTCGCTCGGCGGTCCTGTCGACATGGCGCTGAAGGAGGGGCATGCGCCTCAGGCGCTGTCGCGGCTTCTGACACTGAAGCGCCTGTTCGGCGACCGGCTTTATATCGAGCTGCAGCGTCATGGCACCTATGACCGCCGCCACGAACAGAAGATGATCGCGCTCGCCTATGAGCACGAGCTGCCGCTGGTCGCGACCAACGAAGCCTTCTTCCCGACCCGCGACGATTACGATGCCCATGACGCGCTGATGGCGGTTGCCCACAACGCCATCGTTTCGGATGACACCCGTTTCCGCCTGACGCCGGATCATTATCTGAAGAGCCGCGCCGATATGGCGAAGCTCTTCGCCAACCTGCCGGAAGCGCTGGAAAGCACCGTCGAGATCGCGCGGCGCTGCTCTTTCGTGCTCAAGACCCGCAAGCCGATCTTGCCGCGCTTTACCGGCGCCGCCGACGATGAGGAAGAGGCCGATCGTGCCGAATCCGCGGAGTTGCGCGCCCAGGCGGTTGAGGGGCTCGATCAGCGTCTCGCGTCGCTCGGCATGGCGCCGGGCTATGTGGAGAAGGACTATCGCGAGCGGCTGGAATTCGAGCTCAGCGTTATCGAGGGCATGAAATTCCCCGGCTACTTCCTGATCGTTGCGGACTTCATCAAATGGGCGAAGCGGCA
>DASVPC010000090.1:0-7140 GCA_036383055.1 Rhizobium sp.
GCATCCGACAGGTGCATTTTCGGATTGTCGAATTTCGGCGTCGGCGACGGGTCCATCACATAGCGGCCGGCGACCTTGACCGGATAGGCATAGGTGGTGGCGATACGGCCGTTGCGGGCGATGTCTTCATAGAGCTTCACATGCATGAGGCCGTATTCCTCAAGCGCATGCATCTTGCGGGTCTCGGTCTCGCGCGGTTCCAGGAAGCGCAAGGGTTCCGGAATCGGCACCTGGTAGACCAGCACCTGATTGGGTCCGAGCTTGGCTTCCGGGATGCGGTGGCGCGTCTGGATGATCGTCGCCTCTTCCGTGCGCGTAGTGACCGCGACATTGGCAACTTTCTGGAAGAAGGCACGGATGGAGACGGCGTTGGTGGTGTCGTCGGCGCCCTGATCGATAACTTTCAATACATCGTCCGGCCCGATGATCGCCGCGGTGAGCTGCACACCGCCGGTGCCCCAGCCATAGGGCATCGGCATTTCGCGCGATGCGAAGGGCACCTGATAGCCGGGAATGGCGATCGCCTTCAGGATGGCGCGGCGGATCATCCGCTTGGTCTGCTCGTCGAGATAGGCGAAATTATAGGTGGCGAGTTCGGTCATTCGGCTGCCTCCGTCAGGGGATCCTTGCCACCGTCGCGGGCGGCCTCGAAGTCGCGGCGCATGCGGCGCACCAGGTCGAGTTCGGCCTGGAAGTCGACATAATGCGGCAGCTTCAGATGTTCGACGAAGCCGGTCGCCTGCACATTGTCGGAATGGGAGATGACGAATTCCTCGTCCTGGGCGGGCGCGACGATATCCTCGCCGAGTTCGTCGGCACGCAGCGCCCGGTCGACCAGCGACATGGCCATGGCCTTGCGCTCGCTCTGGCCGAAGACCAGGCCATAGCCGCGGGTAAACTGCGGCGGCGCCTTGGCCGAACCCTTGAACTGGTTGACCATCTGGCATTCGGTCACCTGGATGTTGCCCAGCGACACGGCGAAACCGAGTTCCGGCACGTCGAGTTCGACCTCGACTTCACCGATGCGGATTTCACCGGTGAAGGGATGGTTGCGGCCATAGCCGCGCTGCGTCGAATAGCCGAGCGCCAAAAGAAAACCTTCATCGCCGCGGGCGAGCGCCTGCAGGCGCAGGTCGCGGGTCATCGGGAATTCCATCGGCTCGCGCGTCAGGTCGCCGGTCTCATGGTCGATCGGCATCTCGCCGTCGCCCTCGATCAGCCCTTCCTCGGCCAGGATCTCGGAGACGCGCATCACGCGGCCCTCTTCCGCCGCCCGCTGCATCGGCTCGTCCACCGGCTCGTCGGTGAGCAGGCTCGGGTCGAGCAGGCGATGGGTATAGTCGAAGGTGGGGCCGAGAAGCTGGCCGCCAGGCAGGTCCTTGTAGGTGGCGGAGATGCGGCGCTCGATCTTCATCGCCGCCGTATCCAGCGGCTGGGAATAGCCGAAGCGTGGCAACGTCGTGCGGTAGGCGCGCAACAGGAAGATCGCCTCGATCATGTCGCCGCGCGACTGGCGCACGGCAAGTGCCGCCAGCGTGCGGTCATAAAGCGAGGCTTCGGCCATGACGCGGTCGACGGCAAGCGCCAGCTGCGCGACGATCTGGTCGATGCCCAGCGCCGGTAGCGAACGGTCGCCGCGGCGGCGGTCGGCGAGCAGCCGGTGAGCATTGG
Organism: Rhizobium sp.; assembly: GCA_036383055.1. Lineage (GTDB taxonomy): Bacteria > Pseudomonadota > Alphaproteobacteria > Rhizobiales > Rhizobiaceae > Rhizobium. The sequence continues at coordinate 1,672 of DASVPC010000090.1, forward strand.
CGATGGCGGCTTCGCCGCCTTTTACGGCAACATACATGCGTCAGATCTCCGTCGCGATGATCTTGGTGGTGCGCGGCAGGCAAAGGAATTGCCGTCCGGCCGTCAGAACGAGGTCGACGCCGCGCGGGAAGAGCGCGCGATTGTCGTTCCAGAAACGCAGGAAGGTGTCCGGCAGGCCGATCGGCGCGATCATGTTGATGTCGGCAATGCCGGGTCCGGAAAGCGCCAGTTCCTTGCCGCTCTCAAGGCTTGCGATTTCCAGCAGGATCGTCGTCGAGCGGTCGGGATATTCCTGCGTGCCGATGTCGAACTGGTTGAGCGAGGCGAGCAGCACTCCGGCTTCAACGAAGGCAAAGCGGGCCTCCAGCTTTTCCGAGGTGACTGGCGCGCCGGTGTGGAAGCCGAGCCATTCCGGCATGGTCGAGCGCCCAAGGCCACCCGACAGCCAGACCGGCGTGTCATGGTCGCAAAGGGTGAGCGCAATGGCGCCGGCGGCGATGCCGAGGGGTGCGGGCGGCGCGATGTCGGAGGCAACCGTCTGTAGCGTTCCCGGCCGCGCCATCGCGTCCATCATCATCTTGAAGACGCTCTGCGCGTCGAACACCGGGCTGGCGAAGCCGCCGGTCAGGGCGTCGTTGTCGAACATGGTGGAGATAGTGGAAAGGGTCATCAGTCTTCTCCGCGGACCATGGTGAAGAAATCGACGCGGGTGGCGGCCGTCTCTTCGGCTCGTTGGCGATCCCGTCCGGCGATCCGTTCGGTGATCGGCAGCAGGATTGCCTTCTCGACGAAATCCCTGGTGGCTGGCTGATGCCAGAGCGCGTCGAAGATCGCCGCCAGCCGAACCTTCTCGCGATCGGTGCCGAGCGCATGCGCGTGGCCGACCGTGCCGGAGGTGAGCCTGATGGTGGCGCGGGTTACCGTGACTTCGCCGAGATTGAAGGGCGAGCCGCCGCCACCGATGCGGCCGCGCACCATGACCAGCCCGGTCTCCGGCCCGCGCACGGGTTGGATAGCCGGCTTGTCGGACAATGCTTCCCAGGCCGCATCGAGCTCGTCGCGTTCGGCCCGCGCCAGAAGGTCCGCCGTGCGCTTGCGTTCCCGGCGCTCCTGCGCGGCCGCCTCTTGCCTCTGTGCTGAATTCATCGCGCCTTCCTCAAAATGTCTATTGATATAGACAACCATACAAGGTATGTTTTATATCTATTGGGGCGACGTGACAAGCGTATGACAGGGTAAGCGGGAAATATGGCGGGGCAGAAGGTACAGAGACAGACGGGCGTGGCACTCTGGCGGCAGATTGCCGACCGGATTCGCGCGTCGATCAATCAGGGCGATTTCGACGAAACGGGCATGGTGCCGCCGGAAACGGCGCTGGCGCTGCAATTCGGGGTGAATCGGCATACGGTGCGAAGCGCGCTGGCGGCCCTGGGGCAGGAAGGCATCGTTCGCGCCGTGCAGGGGCGGGGCACCCTGATCGAGCGCAAGGAACGGCTGAATTTCCCGATTTCGAAACGGACGCGGTTTTCCCAGGGGATCGGTGACCAGGTCCGGGAGTCCAGCAGTATGCTGGTGGCGACCAGCGATGAAATCGCCAATGCCGAGGTGGCCCGCTGGCTGAAGCTGGAACCCGGCGCGGCTGTCGTTCGGCTGGAAACGATCGGCCGGGCCGATCATCGCCCGGTATCGCGCGCCACGAGTTGGTTCCCTGCCGATCGTTTTGCCGGCATCGCCGAGATCTACAAGGCCACCGGTTCGATCACCAAGGCTTTCCGCGAACTTGGCGTGGCCGACTATGTGCGTGTCGTTACGGAAATCACCGCCACCCATGCGGAGGAAGGTGATCTTGCCGACCTCGAACTCTCCCCCGGCGCTATCGTCATGAACACGAGGGCATTGAACGCCGATCTCGACGGTGTGCCGGTGCAATATTCGATTTCACGCTTTGCCGCGGATCGGGTGAGGTTCACGGTCGAGAATTGATCATAAAAAAGCCGGAGAGAACAAATCTCCCCGGCTCATTGATTACAAGACTAAAAGCCGCTCAATGCGCGCCGGACATATCGCCGAGCACTTCCTTGGAAGCGACGGTGGAGTCGGCGTTGAGCTTGTAGACCATCGGCACGCCGGTCGCTAGATTGAGGGCCAGGATCTGTTCCTTGGTCAGGCGGTCGAGGACCATGACCAGCGAGCGCAGCGAGTTGCCGTGAGCGGCGACGAGCACCGTCTGGCCGGCGAGTACGCGCGGCAGGATTTCGGTGAGGTAATAGGGCCAGACGCGGGCGCCGGTATCGCGCAGGCTTTCGCCGCCGGGCGGGGGCACGTCGTAGGAACGACGCCAGATATGCACCTGTTCCTCGCCCCACTTGGCGCGGGCGTCGTCCTTGTTCAGGCCGGAGAGATCGCCGTAGTCGCGCTCGTTCAGAGCCTGATCCTTGATGGTTTCCAGGCCGGGCTGACCGACTTCATTGAGGATGATCTTCAGCGTGTGCTGAGCGCGGGTGAGATCCGAGGTGAAGGCGATGTCGTATTTGATGCCGTAATCGGCGAGCGCCTTGCCGCCGGTCTTGGCTTCTTCAACGCCGAGCTCGGTCAGGTCGGGATCCTTCCAGCCAGTAAAGAGATTCTTCAAATTCCAGTCGCTCTGGCCGTGGCGAACGAGGACGAGAGTACCGCTCATAATGTCACTCCTTGGTAAAGCAATTCCAGGAAAAGTGCGTAGCGGTTTTCCGTCCGGAATTGCGTAAGAACAAAAGGTTGGAGCAGTTCAGCAGTTCCGTGCTGAACTGCTCCAGGATTGTATCAACGTGTGGAAAGCCCGAGAACATCGAGCATGGAATAAAGGCCAGGCTTCTTGTCGCGCGCCCAGAGAGCCGCCTGAAGCGCGCCCCGTGCAAACAACGATCGGTCGCCGGCGCTATGGGACAGCGTCAGCCGCTCGCCTTCGCCGGCAAAGATGACCGAGTGGTCGCCGATGACGGCGCCGCCGCGCAGCGTCGCAAAGCCGATCGATCCTGCCGGGCGCGGGCCGGTATGGCCGTCGCGCACGCGCACGGAATGGTCGCCGAGATCGATGCCGCGCCCCTTGGCGGCGGCTTCGCCGAGCAGCAGCGCAGTGCCCGAGGGCGCGTCGACCTTGTGCTTGTGGTGCATTTCCAGCACTTCGATGTCCCAGTCGGCCGGGGGAAGCGCCCGCGCGGCCTGCTCGACAAGCACGCTCAGAAGGTTGATGCCGAGGCCCATATTGCCCGATTTGACGATGCGGGCGTGGCGGGCGGCGGCCTTGAACCTGGTCTCGTCATCCGCCGAGCAGCCAGTCGTACCGATGATGTGGACGATGCGCGCCTGGGCGGCGAGGTCTGCGAAGGTGACGCTGGTTGCCGGCGTCGTGAAATCGATGACGCCGTCGGCATGCAGGAAGGCGGAAAGCGGGTCGTCGGTGACGGGAATACCGATCGGCCCCAGCCCGGCGATCTCGCCGGCATCCTTGCCGATGAAGGCGGAGCCCGGACGCGCGACGGCGGCATGCAGGGTCAGACCCTCGGTGGCGTGAATGAGGCGGATCAGAGCCTGTCCCATGCGGCCTGCCGCGCCCACCACCACCAGCTTCATCGCATCGTCGCTCATGTCGTCTCTATCGTCTTATTTACGGGAATTGCCGGAAACGGCCGGCCGCTGAAGGTTGTTGAGGCGAGCGTAAAGGCCATTGTCGGCCTCCGCAAGCGTCTCGTGGTTGCCCTCTTCGACCACGCGTCCATTCTGCATGACAATGATCTTCTCGGCCCGGACGACCGTCGACAGGCGATGTGCAATGACGACGACCGTGCGGCCGCTCATGGCTTCGTCCAGCGCCTTTTGCACGGCGGCTTCCGACTCGGTGTCGAGCGCCGAGGTCGCTTCGTCGAGGAGCAGGATCGGCGCGTTGCGCACCAGCGCGCGGGCGATCGACAGGCGCTGCCGCTGGCCGCCAGACAGCGTCACGCCGTTTTCGCCGACCGGCGTATCGTAGCCCTGCGGCTGTGCCGTGATGAAGTCATGGGCGTAGGCATGCCGTGCTGCTTCCTCGATTTCGGCGTTCGTCGCTTCCGGACGGCCATAGCGGATATTGTCGCGGATCGTGCCTTCGAAAAGGTAGGGTTGCTGCGAGACATAGGCGAGATGCTGGCGCAGCGACTGCTTGGTGATGTGGCTGATGTCCTGCCCGTCGATGAAGATGCTGCCGGCCTTCGGGTCGTAGAAACGCGGAATGAGATTGATGACGGTGGACTTGCCGGCGCCGGAGGGGCCGACCAGCGCCGTCGTCTGTCCGCCTTCGGCGGTGAAGCTCACGCCACTGAGGACGCTTTCGTCGCCATAGGCGAAATCCACGTCGCGGAATTCGATACGGGCGTCGGTGACGACCAACGGCTGGGCGTCCGGCAGATCGCGCTGGCGCGGCTCCATGTCGAGCAGCTCGTAGATCATCCGCGCGTTGACGACGGCGCGCTCCAGCTGCACCTGCAGCTTGGCAAGGCGGCGAGCCGGATCGTAGGCCAGAAGCAACGAGGTGACGAAAGAGAAGAAGGCGCCCGGCGGAACGTCATGATAGATCGAACGGTAGGCGGCATAGGCCAGGACGCTCGCAACCGCGAAACCGGCGAAACTTTCCGTCAGGGGTCCATTGCGCTCCGACAGGCGGGCGATACGGTTTTGCCGATGCTCGGCAGCGGTGATCAGCTTGTTGATCTTGCGATCCAGCTGTTCTTCCATCGTGAAGGCCTTGACGATGGAGATACCCTGGATCGTCTCCTGCATCGCGCCCAGAACGTGGCTGTTCAGGTTCACCGCTTCGCGCGTCGCCGAGCGAAGGCGCTTGGAGACGTAGCGCAGGGCGTAGAGCAGTGGCGGTGCCGCGATAAAGACGGCAAGGCTCAGCATCGGATCCTGCACCACCATGACGCCGAGCAGGGCGACGAAGGTCAGAAGGTCGCGTGCTGTCGAGGTGATCGTCAGGTTCATGACGTCGCGGATGCCGGAGACATTCTGGCTGACCCGCGCGGCGATCTGTGCCGACCGCGCCTCGCTGAAGAAGCCAACCGACAAGGTCATCAGATGCGCGTAGAGCCGGCGCTGGTAGCGCGCGATAATGTTGTTGCCGATCTTGCTGAGGAGGACCGACTGGAAATAGCCTGCGAAACCGCGCAACACGAACGCCACGAAGATCGCGGAGCAGACGAGCCAGACGATCTCGGCCCGCCGCTCGACGAAGGCCTGGTTGATGATCGTCTTCATGATATAGGCGATGAATGCGGTCGAAAGCGCCACTAGGATCAGGCAGACGATGGCAATCGAATAACCCCAGAGGTGCTCACGGCCATTTTCGGCAATGATGCGCTTGAGGATACCGCTGATGGTCTCACTGTCGACGCTGTTTTTTTTGGTATCGGGCGATTTCAAAAATCGGCTTCCTGTCTCAAACCAAGCGAGCCG